>JBCCEE010000622.1:0-4509 GCA_039030415.1 Acidobacteriota bacterium | reverse complement strand
CGAAAAAGAGACTCCGCCGACGGCCCCAGATTCAAACACATGCCGCACTTCACCTGTAGCAACTTCAAGGAGGCGCGCGTCCCTGGTGGAACCGACGAGAAGCTGCTCGCCCCCTGGGGAGAATCGGACCGCTCGACCTCGGCGGGGAATTTTGGCTCTAAAGACCTCTTTCGTAGACGAGACTTCTCGAATCGAAACTGTACCTCCATCTTCCCGAAGTCCAACTGCAGCCAGATACGCACCCCAAAAGTCGAGGTCATGGGGTTTTTCATCTGACAGGATTGTCCCTATCTGCTCTCCTGAATTTGAATTCCAGATATTGACTGTCCCATTCCCAGTTCCACCGGCGATGAGATCAGAGTCCTGCGAGAAACGGACCGACCACAAATCTGCTGTTGGGATAGGAAACCCTACTTTCCCACTTTCTACCTCGTAAACTCCGTCTGCACCAGTAATTGCAACAAGGCGACTGTTGCGCGAAAAATCAATCCGATCCCAGCCAGCGAAAGATCCGCGAATCGTGCGATAGAGCCTCGAGTAGCCACGCTCTTCGTAGATGGCTCTCAGCTCCGGGTGCAGCGGACCGCCGTATTTCACCATGGCTGCGGCGCCGAGAAGCAACGCTCGATCCTCATCGCCATCCTCCAGACGCTGCAACGCACGAGTCTCGAGTGAGTCTGCGCGACGATTCCAAAACGCCCGATAGTCGAGCGTCGCCTGCTCCGCCTGACCCCTTAGGCTCGCCTCACCGAAGATAGGGAGCGTAAGGCCAGGGACGGGGCGCTCACCAGTCAGCACTTCGAAGGCTTGCTGTGCCTCGATCTCTGAGACCGTCGCCCTGAGAATGGCGAACTGTTCCGTGGTGGCAAGTTGCAGCGGCTCGGTAACCGTCAGGTTGTAGTAGAAAGCGCCCGCTAGGAACAAAGCCGCGATCGTAGAGGCCGCTGCAACCCTGCGGACGAGCTGACGGGGCATCACACTCTTCAACCACGCGGCGTCGTACAGTCGGCGGTAGATCGGATTGCGATTCTGGAGGAAGCCCTCGGCGTTGCGCTTGACTAGGCCCGACAGTCGCAGCTGCGCACATTGGCGGTTCGCCCGGTCGACCTCCGGCTTGCCGGCCAGCACCCGCTCGTAGAGCTTGAGCGTCGCGAGACGGTCACTGACCCGCTCGTCGATGAAGCGGTCGATCTGCTGGAAGTGGGTGTCGTGACTCAGCCGCTCGTGGCTAGAGAACTGGCGCTCGACGTGGGCGGCTACATCTTCGGCGCCCAGGCTCCCCTGATCGCCCTTGAGCTCGAGGAGCTCGTAGCAGAGCCGCTGGGTGAGGAAGGGCTGCCCTCCGGTCCAGCGGAGGATCTCACCCACCACAGCCTCGCCTTCATCGGGATCGTCGAAGGCCTCATAGAACGGCGACAGATCGTCGCGCTGCGGGTCGAAATCTCGCAGCGCGATCGTGCGCCCGACGTTGTAGGCCGTTGAACGGCGATCTTTGATCAGCTCGTTGGCGCTGGCCACGCCGACCAGGCAGAAGGCGATCCGCCCGTAGTCGGGTACCAGGCCACGGTCGTTATAAATGGAGCGGATGACCTTGAAGAGATCATCGGTGAACGGCAGCTCGATCGTGCTGTCGATCTCGTCCAAAAAGATGGCGACCCGCCGGTCGCCCTCGCCCAACACTTCGTCCCTAAAGAAGCGAACGAGGCGCTGGTTGACCGAGCCCGAGCCTTGCGAGCTCCACCACGCCGCGGCGTCGAGATCCAGCTCGAGATCCTCCGCGATCCGCTCGACGAGGCCGCGGTACCACTCGCTCTTGCCCTGCTCAGAGTCGAGCAGGGCGCCGATATCGAAGGCCGAGCACGCGACGCCGTCGGCGCGCAGCTGGCGGACGACCCGGTTCATCAGGCTCGTCTTGCCCATCTGCCGCGCCGTCAGCAGGTTGCAGTATTCACCGGCGCGCAGGGCGTCGAGCAGCTCGGCGTCTTCCGGACGCTCGATGTAGATGTGGCGACCGGGGATCAGAGCGCCCCCGTCGGGCTGCAGGGCGGGTCTTGGGGTCGCCGTGCTCACCTGGAGAGCTGCTTGAAGAACCGCGTGTACAGCAGGTTGGCCGGGACGACTCGGCCGTCTTGCAGACGCACCAGGCCGCTGCTGCGCAGCTTGTGGTAGAGGTCGTCAGCGGGTCTGGTGCGGTTGCAGATGACGTGCACCATCGCCTCGCGCAGCCCTTCGACGAGGTTGACCCGGAACAGCTTGGCGGAGAGGTGGTCTCCAAAGGGTCCGTCCTCCTCAGCCGCCTTGTCGAGCAGCTCGACGAAGGACATCTCGTCCGGTCCGACCAGGCGATAGAGCGCCAGGCGGGTCAGGAAGGGATGGCCGCCGGTGAGGTCGTAGAGCTGGCTCAGGTCTTCATCGCTCAGGTCGGCACCCAGGTCGTGGGCCAGCGAGCGCACCAGCGCCAGCTCGAAGACCTCGGGCTCGATCGGCGTCGCCACGCTGAAGGGTGAGCTGTAGCCGCCTTCGATGAGCCGCGTGGGCTCGGTGGAGATCACCAGCGCGAGATCCACCCGCCCCCAGGTCTCTTCTTCGAGTCCACGGGAATCCGACCAGCTCCTCAGCAGGCGGAAGAAGTCGCGCTGGTAGGGCTCTCCGAGGATTTGATCCACATTGTCGAAAGCGATCACCAGCGGCTCCTGCACCGCCTTCAGCACCGTACGCTGGATAAAGCTGGTCAACTTCAGCGCCGAGCTGATGTCCCGCTCCGGAACGCTCAGGTTGAGCTGCACCACAATCTCATCGGCGATGCCGCGAATGAAGGTCTGGGAATCCTTGCGCTCGGCGTCGGAGAGCAGGGCGAAGTCGATGAATACCTTGCGCTTGCCCGCCTTGCGGCAGGCGACGAGGTAGCGGATCAGCAGACTGCTCTTCCCCATCTGGTGGGGCGCCTTGATCATCAGGGTCTGTCCCGGCAGCGAGGCGGCCACCGAGACCTTGCTGTCGATCATGCGAGCGCGGTAGAAGGGATCGCTGACCGGCAGGGCCTGGTCGGAGAGCACGTGCGCGCGGGGGTCTACCGCCGGCCGCGGTCGACGAGGATCGCGCGACGCTTCGAGGTGCCGAGCCGCGTCCTCGAGCTCCCGCTCGCTGCGATCCTCACCCGGCGGCGCCTCGTCGCCTTCCGCCGCTGCCAAGATGTGCTCCAGCACGGTGCTCGAGCTGGCTCCGCCATCCCACGCGGCATACTGAATACGCGCCAGGTAGCTGTCGAGCTCGTAGTCGAGCGAGCCGAAGTAGCGGACGCGGATCGGCAGTATGCGGGGCGAGCCCTGGCTCTTGAAGCGGTGGTGCGCGCGGCGCACTTCGCCCTGCACCATCTCGCTATCGACGGAGCTCTCCGAGAGCAGTACCACCAGGAAGTCACACCACGAGATGCGTCGGTCGATCTCTTCGACCCAGTTGGTGCCGGTGCGCATCCCAGTATCGATGAAGACCTCGTGATTCCTTTTGCCCAGCCCTTCCACCAGGAAGGCCGCCAGGTCGGCATCTTCGGTCTCGCGCCGTCGATAGGATACGAAGAATTTCATGGCACTGTGATTCTCATCGCGCTCTGAGCCCGACGGGCCGAATGCCCGCTCGAGCAGCGATCGTTGCGTGTATGGCTCCCCTCCTGGAATTGGCGGTGATTTTACAACAGCCTTAGACGTCGTCTTTTAGGACAAGGATGCCCAGCCATCGAACCCTCGTGTAGGGGCGCACGGCGGTGCGCCCGTGATCAATAGGGCTACATGGTTAGCACTTTCGATTTCGCACGATCATTGGCAAATCGAGCCTCTTGAGCTGACCGAACATGGGCGCACCGCCGTGCGCCCCTACCCCTGATTTGTCGGCGGTGTCAGGGGACGTGACGCCCCGAGCCAGCCACGTTCCAGCCCCCCACCTCGACGACCGGCGACGCTCCGGCTAGATCCGAAACCTTGTAGCGCGCCTCGATCTCTCGCGACTCGCCGGGCAGCAGCGGGAAGTAGTTGTCCTGCCACAGGATCGGCAGGACTTCCTCACCATTCTCGCCGCGCATGAGCCGCAGATGGACGGCGTAGGCCAGGTGTCCGGTGGGGTTTTCGACGCGGACCCGCGTGACGCCTTCATCGCCCTCGACGGCGTGAGTCGCAGCGACCTCGAGCTCTACCGGCGGCAGCTGCGACAGGCCAGTGAGGTCGGCGTGAGTCTTGACCGGGGTGTGGTAGTAGGTCGAGGCGTTCCAGTCCAACACGTCGGCTTGGGTCGAGAGGACGTAAAAGTTACGGCTCAGCTCGACACCGGCGGAGTCGGTCAGGGCTAGGTCGAGGAAGTAGGTGGTGGAGAGACCGTCGAGCTCAGGAACTGTGAAGACACGCTGGGCGACGTCCCCGGCGACTTCGACCTTCAACTCTTGGGCGAAGCGTAGCTCCATCTCGACGTCGAAAACCTGGGCCCGCGCCGTAACCGGTCCCAACGGCCGGTGAGTGCCGT
>JBCCEE010000621.1:0-4514 GCA_039030415.1 Acidobacteriota bacterium | reverse complement strand
TCGCGGGGCTGGAAGGCAAAGCGGCGCTCGTGGTCGAAGATCTCGACGTCACCCGCTACCCGCCGGCCGCTGGCGTCCTCGATCGTGAGCACGCGCTGCAGCAGGCCGTGGTCCAGCGGTTCGGGGAACGCCAGGCTCAAGGGGCCGCGGCCGCCTGATGACGGGGCTTCGATCGTCCAGTCGGCGGGGTCGGGAGCGCGGCGGTCGGCGGCGGTGGTGCGGAAGGTCTTCTCGAAGCCCGACGCCAGCGGCTGGCCCTCGGCGTCGCGCCAATCCGCGTCGATCACCAGCCGGTAGGTGGCGTTCGCGGCGAGCGGCGGACCGGCTTCGAAGTGCGGGCGCAGGCCGCGCTTGATGCGGCCGGGATCGAAGAACAGCGTCAGGCGTCGCATGCCGGGATCCCACAGCTCCTGCTCGATATCGAGGAAGACGCGCTCGGCCGGCCTGCCGTCACCGTCCAGGAGCTGGATGTGGCGGTAGGCCTCGCCGCGGCTCATCGGCGCGGAGAAGTGGAGGTAGAGGCGCAGCAGGTTCTCCGGCAGCTCGTCGGCGGTGGGGTACACCTGGCTCACTACCGTCGACGGCTCGCGCAGCTCAGCGGGCAGGCCAAAGGTGGCGACGATCGGCTGGGCGTTAGAGTCGGGCCGGGCGATATCGAGACGGGCGACATCCAGCCGCGCCACGTAGTCGACACCGGGCTCGATCGGGAAGCGTGGACGGAAGCGGATCGCGTCGGCCTCCACCGTCCAGCGGCCGGCGACCGGCGGGCGTCCGTCGGTGGGCAGCTCGCTGCCGGTGTAGACGGGGAAGACGGCGCGCCAGTCGTCGCGGGTGAGGGTGGCGGCGGCGGCCAGGGCTTGGTCGTCGAGGCCGGTGGCGACGATAGAGAGGGGCGCGAAGGCGGGGTCGGTATCGAGTGCCACTGTCGGGGAGGTGGCTTCGGTGGCGAAAAGGGGGGGCGCCAGCGTTAGCGCGATCGCGGAGCTGAGGACTAGGGCGATAGGCGCGCCGAGGGACTGAAGTCCCTCGCTCAGTGATGAAGTCCCTGCGGGACTGGAGGTCATCGGCAGCACCGAGCTAGATCCCAGCTAAAGAAGTTGGTTTGGCGGAGTGGAGGTCGCGCTGGTGGAACGAGCACGGCCGAGGACTGTCTGAGCTTGGAGCATGTTTGGAGCTCATCAGCGCCTGGGTAGCAGAGTTCTATTGCAGCTCGCTACTGGACCGGCAAGTTTGCGAGGTCGCGCGCAGTTCACCGAGCGCGACCGTCTATCGCCAGTTCCTGGATGGGATCCAGCTAGATCCACTCGGTGCGCCACAGCCGCAGCTGGAGGCCGCCGGAGTTGAGGTCGCGACGCAGCACGACGAGGTGCTTGTCGTCGAAGTTGTCGGCCCGCAGCACGCCGCCCATCGGCAGGGTGACGTAGGGGACGCCGGCGCTCGGGGTGTCGCGGGTGATGCCTTCGTCGGTGACGAGCGCTTCGGCCTTCTCGATGTCCTTGGGGTCGATCTTCATGCCGCCACGGCTCGAGTTGAGCACCAGGATGTAGGGCTTGCCTTCCTTGGTGAAGCTGATCATGTCGAGCGGGCGGTTGCCGAAGCCGAGCTCGGCGACGGTCTTGCCCTTGAGGTGCTTGCCGTCTTCGAGCTTGTCGAGCGGGAAGGTCACCAGCGGCGTGCAGGTGTAGGCCGCCAGCAGGTGGGCTTCGCCCTCGAAGTCGTAGGGGATCAGGGTGTTGATGGGCGCGTGGGTCTCGAACTCACCGTGGGCGCCGTGGTAGATCTCGACGCTGGTGGCGCTCATCTCGCCGGTGAAGGGGTAGGGGATCTTGCGCAGGTTGGAGGCGAACTCTTCGTTCGACAGCCCGGCGACGTAGAGGTGGCCGTCGGAATAGGCGATGTCGGTGATCGCCATGGCGCGCAGCGGCCGTCCGCGACGGTCCTTGGCGTCCTCCGCCGGCACGTTGGTGACCATCGCCTTGGTGTAGGAGACTCCTTCGAGCTCGACCAGCGACAGCTCGCCCTTGCCGTTCACCCGCACGATCGCCGGCGCGGCATCGTCACCGCGTCCGCGCGACACCGAAAGGTAGACGTTCTTGGACTTCGGGTGCGTGGCGATGTCCTGAATCAGCACCTCACGCGGCGTCGTGCCGAGCAGCCCGGCGACCTTCTCGTCAACGTCCGAGATGCCCGGCAGCGCCTCGTCCGAAGGCTTGTCCGTATCGGCCAGGTCGAGGGCATAAATCGCCGTGCCGCGCGAGTCGGCCACGAACAGCACATTGTCCGGGCCAAACGTCAGCTGGCCGGCGGATTCGAGGGTGGGGGCTTTGGACGAAGTCGTCGTGGCGTCTTTGCCGGGGGCGGCCCAGGCAAACGAGGCAGTCGCCAGCAGGGCGACCAGAATCAAGGCATGGCGGGCAGTCGAGGACATGAGGCCGTCTCCTTTGAAGGGATCCGTCGGGTGGCCGCGGGGCCGGATTTCGGGCAGAGGCTATGGGTGATTACGAGTGGGGTGGGTTGAGGATGTGATGGGGCGGTAACGATCGTGTAAAAGGACGCTCAGCCGGGGTGCCGCTGTTGCCGATGCGCCTCCAGTGCTTTGGCGGCGAGGGAGTCTAGCTTGCCGTCTCGCGCGTCGGCTTCGATCTGTGCGTCCCAGCGCTCTGCGTCGTAGCGTTCGAACCAGGTGCGGAATTCGGCCAGCTCGGTGCGAGACAAGTCGCGAATGCGTTGCGCAAGGGCTCCGACTCGAGTCATGGCGTCCTCTTCGGGCGTGAAGGGGCGGGTGGCGTTTGGGGAGCGAAGAAGAAATTTAGCATTGCAATGGTCCGACTTTCGAGTCGCCGGGTCTACCAGCTTCTAGACGACCCCATTTTGTTCTAGGAGGCCCCATGACCCAGCAGCTCAGTCCGTCTCAAGAGAGTCCGTATCAAGTCCGTCTCGTGATCCGCCGCGCCGAGATCGCTGAAGCCCCACCCAGTTATCAAGCTCAGTGGGCCGAGGGGGACGGGCAGATCTCGCAGCCCTTTACGTTGAAGCCGCCTTTGACGACGGAAGATGCTGTCGATCTCAAGTGGTATTTGGAGGAGTACGCTGAGTTTGTCGGCGCAGGTACCAAGGTTCGGGCGGTGGAGGTCGAGCAGAAGATCAGTGAGTGGGGGCGCGCCCTATTCGATGCCATCTTCCACACCGTCGAAGGCAACAACGTCTATCGCAACATCCTGCAGGCGGAGGAGTGGGGGCGCCCGGTGCTCCTGACCATTGGCACGACGGAACCCGACGTGCTGGGACAGCCTTGGGAGCTAATGCGTGACAGGCAGGGGCCGCTGGCGTTCCGCGGCGTCTCGATCCGTCGCCAGTTGACGGGCTCCAAGCCAACCCGAGTCTTAGAGTTGCGGCTGCCCGTCCGCCTGTTGTTGATTGTGAGTCGCCCCACCGATACCGATTTCATCGATCCGCGCACGAGCGTGCGGCCACTCCTAGACGGTCTCGACCTGTTGCCCAAGGGTTCGGTCGAGATCGAGTTCTGCGAGCCACCCACGTTGGGAGAGCTCGAAGAACGCATCTCCAAGGCTCGACGGGCCCGGCGTCCCTTCCACATCGTGCACTTCGACGGACACGGCACCTACCTCTCGCGTCTCGGGGTGGGAGCGTTGTGCTTCGAGAACAAGGATCGCAGGGTCGATTATGTGACGGGCGAGCGTTTGGGCGATTTGATGGCCCGGCTCGAGGTTCCGGTGGCGATTCTGGAGGCTTGCCGCACGGCGGAGGTGTCGGACAAGCCGGTGTTCGGCTCGGTGGCGCCGGCTCTGCTGAACAGTGGGGTGGGGAGCGTGGTGGCGTTCAGCCATGCCGTCCACATCGAAGCGGCCAAGCTGCTGGTGGAGCGGTTCTACCGCAGGCTGGTGGAAGGGATGACGGTAGGTCAGGCGTTGGCCGAGGGGCGGACCCGATTACGGGCTGTGCCGGGTCGCTGGTTGACGCTGGGTCCGAATCCGCCCACCGTTGATTTGCAGGATTGGTTTGTGCCTCAGCTCTACCAGGTAGGGCAGGATCTGGGGTTGATCGGTGGTGACGTCGAGCTCGGACCGGTTGGGGAAGGGGAAACGGCGCCGGTGCTGGTTCGCGGATGGGTCGAGCGGTTGCGTGGATTCCCGCCAGAGCCGAATTACCGCTTCCATGGGCGTGCCAAGGAGCTGTTGGAGCTCGGGCGGATCTTCCAGGAGCACAACGCCGTGGTGGTGTCGGGGATGGGCGGCATGGGGAAGACGGCGCTGTCGCGAGAGGCTGCGGCTTGGTGGCTGCGGTTGGGGCGGTTCGAGCAGGCGGTGTTCTGTAGCTTCGAGCAGGTGCAGAGCGTGGAGCGGGCGGTGCAGGTGTTGGGGCAGGCGATTGAGGGTTTAGATTTTGCTCGGCGGCCTGCGGAGGACCAGCGGGCGACGGCGGTGGAGATGTTCCGTGGGCGTCGGGTTTTGCTGGTGTGGGACAACTTTGAGTCGACCCTGGCGAAGTTCCAG
>JBCCEE010000620.1:0-4553 GCA_039030415.1 Acidobacteriota bacterium | reverse complement strand
CCGAACGCCTGCACACGTTGCAGCAGCCCGACGGCGGCTTTGGCCGGGCCGACTTGGATGCTCACAACCACACGGCGGCAGTCGCCGCCACGGCTCTCGGCTGGCTGCTGGAAGCGGCCTGTGAGAAGCCGTTTCAGCCGGAGCCAGGCTCCGGCTGAAACACTTGCAAGCGGCGACCTAGAACGTCGTGCCGCCGAAGCAGTCTTCGTAATTGACTCGCGCTTCGCCGCCGTTCAGGAAGCAATCGCCAGCCGATTCCGTGACCATGGAGCCGTCGTCGTAGAGGCAGCAGACCTCCGTGTCGCATGAGACGGGATTGAAAGCTCCGTCTTCGTAGGCCGGGCACATCCCGCAGTCGCAGAAGGCGCTGTCTTGCTTCTCGGCGCCGACCGAGCCGAGTTGTCTTGCTACATCTCAGCGATAGCGCCAAAGCTCATCCCTACCCTCGATGACCGCAATCGACGACTCCAACTGAGCCCGCCGTTCGAAGAGCCAAAAGCACGTAACTTACGGGCTAGCCCCATGGGCAAAGCCACTTTCACCACCTGATCTCGAGGAGAACACTATGTCGCGAAACGTCTCTACCTTCAGCCTCGTTTTGCTGCTGGCCCTAGCTGTCGGCTGCGGCGGCCAGCCCGCGTCTAATGCGCCGGCGGCTGACGCACCCACAGCAGACGCGCCGACCGCCGATACCCCGACGGCTGACGCGCCCGCTCCAAAAACCGACAACGGCGATTCGGCGAGCGCTGGTGATGATCCGTGCTCGAGTCTGAGTGTCGCCGAAGCGGCCGCGATTTTTGGCGGCGACGCCGCGAACATCGAACAAGCCGCCGGAGATGCGGCGAGCCGCAGTAACGGCAAGTCCAGAGACTGCAACACGACCATCACCCACGAGGGCGTCGAAACGACCGTGACACTCCTCGTGCGGGCGAAGGGCGAGAACATGGGCCCCGACGGCTTGTCGCAGCGAATTCAGAGCCTGCTCCAAGACGGCGAAAAGGTCGGCTCTCAGAACTACGTCTACGAACCGTTTGCGCACGGAGCCGTCGAGGGGGCTCTTTCCGACGTGCACGGCGGTGCCTACGTCCGGCTTCGATCGCTGCAGTGGCAAGCGGACGAAGCGCATCATTTCCGCCTCATCGTCGCCACGACCATAGTCGGCGACGTCGAGGGCGATCCGCCGACGCCGTCACCGGAGCTTTTCGGTCAGCTCGTCGACGCAGTGATCAACTGAGCCGCTTCGGGCGTCGATGACTGACACCTAGCCCATGCGGCGAAGGGCTAGCCGGCGCAGAGTCGCTCGGGCTGATCGGCGCATCGAGGCGCCGATCAGCCCAGTCACCCGCTTCTCTAGCACCCTGGGACTCTCGCTGGTACCATGCGCGGATGAGCACATCCACCCCTGCAAAGCCTGAGTCCCGCCGCCCCTTCGAGCGTTTCCTGGCCTTCGTCGAGTGGCTCGGCAACTTGCTGCCGCACCCCGTCACGCTGTTTGCTCTCTTTGGCTTGGCCGTGGTCGTAGCCTCGGCCATAACTGCTGCGACGGGCCTCCAGGTGGAGGATCCACGCCCCGGCTCTACAGGGCAGATGCTCACCGTCAGCAATCTGATGACCGGCGATGGCGTACGCTGGATCAGCCAGAACCTGGTCACCAACTTCACCGGTTTCGTGCCCCTCGGCACCGTGCTGGTAGCTTTGCTCGGGGTGGGTGTAGCCGAAAAATCGGGCCTGCTCACGACCGCTGTCCGTGCCCTGGTGCTTGGCGCCCCGAAGAATCAGGTCACCTTCATCGTCGTCTTCGCCGGCGTCTTGAGCAATACAGCGAGCGAAATGGGTTATGTCGTGCTCATACCCCTCGCCATGGCGATTTTTCACTCTCTCGGCCGGCATCCACTCGCGGGTATGGCTGCTGCATTCGCCGGCGTTTCAGGCGGCTATTCGGCCAACCTGCTCATCGGTACCGTCGACCCGCTGCTCGCCGGCATCACCGAGGAGGCGGCTCGCCTGATCGAGCCCGGGTACGAGGTTCATCCCGCGGTCAACTGGTACTTCATGGTCGCCAGCACCTTCCTGGTCGCCGCGGTCGGCTGGTTCATCACCGCCAAAGTCGTCGAGCCGCGCCTCGGCGACTACGACGACGCCGAGGCCTCGGAAGACCTCGGCGAGACCGCCAGCATGGAGCAGGTCACCGACCAGGAGCGCAAGGGTCTGAAGCTAGCCGGCCTCAGCGCGTTGCTCGTCGCGTTCGGCATCGTGATGGCCGCAGGCCCCAGCTGGGGAGCGAGCCTGTTCGGCTGGATCCCGGGCTGGGGCGTGCTGCGCAATCCCGATCTCACGGCGACCGGGGCCGCAGCCTTCCGCCCTCTGCTGAGAAGCGTCGTGCCCTTGATCTTTGTCTTCTTCGTGATCCCCGGGTTCGTCTACGGCCGCGTTGTTGGCACGATGCGCAGCGATCGCGACATCATCAACGCCATGGCGACCGCCATGCGCAGCATGGGCCTCTACATCGTCCTGGTGTTCTTCGCCGCGCAGTTCGTATCGTTCTTCAACTACTCCGGCCTGGGCCAGATCCTCGCCGTACTGGGTGCCGAGACGCTCGTCGCGCTCAATCTCGACAACGCAGCCGTCTTTCTCCCCTTCATCCTGATGTGCTGCTTCGTCAACCTGATGCTCGGCTCAGCGAGTGCTCAGTGGGCGGTGACCGCGCCGATCTTCGTGCCGATGCTCATGACCGTGGGCTACAGCCCTGAGGTCATCCAAGCGGCCTACCGCATCGGCGACTCTTCGACCAACATCATCACGCCGATGATGAGCTACTTCGGCCTCATCCTCGCCGTCGCCACCCGCTACAAGAAGGATCTCGGCATCGGTACCATGGTGGCGACCATGCTGCCCTACTCGATCGCTTTCTTGATCGGCTGGATCACGCTGTTCTATCTCTGGGTGTTCGTGCTCGGCCTGCCGGTCGGACCGGGAGCGCCGACGTTCTACACGCCGGGATGAGCTTTTTCGGCTTGATCTTGGGCTTCACGAGCCATGACTTGCGAGTCGACGATATTGACATCGAGCTCGGCATGATCTTCGCCGATCGCCTCGGGTCGGCCGAAACTGCAGCGTGAGGCGCGACGATGCCTAGTCCGCTGAGCTGTCGGCCCGGTTTCGAAGCGGATCGTGGATGGCGAGGGTGGTCGACACCACCGAGGTGGCACCGGTGCCCGAGTCGCTGACCGCCACGCCCAGGACATAGACGCCCTCGGGTAGGGTTACAGCCAACTGAAGGTTGAGGGTAGCGGCATCGCCCGCAGGGCGGACGGGATCGAAGGACTTCTCGAGCGTTACCAGCTGGCCGCTGCGTGCCTCGCTGGCTCTCACCACAACCTCGACGTTGGCCCGGTCGCCCTCGGGTCCAGGGAAGAACGTCAGACTGTCCCTCGGCACCAGTAGATGTAGCGGCAGCGAGTACTGGTCGGCATCTGCCGGCTGGACGGTGCCGGCGGCCAGCCGCAAACCCAGCGGGTTGTCCATTAGCCCGAAGGCGATAGCGCCTTCGAGCCGCTCGTCGCGTACCTGTGCCGGGCTCTTGTCACGATAACTCAGCCGGTGCCGAACCCGCGCCTTGGGAACATTGACCCGCACGTCAATCCTATGACTCTGGCCGTCCCCGGCGTTGGGTGGTACATAAGCCAGGGAGTAGTAGCTGTCCATGTCCCGCGCTACCGACGCGAGAGCTTTGCGGAACCCGTTGCGGTTGAGGATGACGGTTCCGCCGGTCTCCTTGGCCAGTGCTCGCAGTCCTCCTTGCTGGACGCTACGCTGGGTGAAGTCGACGCCGCGCAAGGCCTGGAGCTCGTAGGCCCGATTCTCGACTCCGAACACTGAGCTGACCTGCAGCCCGGAAGCCTGCATCGGGTAAAAGGTGATGCGGTTGGCATTGGCGCTGCTGGTGAAATCGAGCAGCTCACGCCGCAGGTCGATCGAATCACCGAGTAGCGAAACCTCGTTCAGCTCGCGTTCGTTTGGGCACACGTTCTGGGCGAACAGCAAGAGCTCCGCTCCAGGACGCAGCTCCAGCGAGTCGCTGATCATGACCAGCATCTTGAGTCCCGGCAGACCGGCAAGAAAACGGGCCGTAGCGTGCAGGTTGTCCATAGTGATAGCGAAGCTCTGCCGCAGCTCCCCCACCCGTGCTCCGAGCTCCGACTTGGTCTCATTGACCATGATGCGGCAGGGTCTTGGGGTCGTCTTGGCGAACTCCCAGGCCTCTTGAAGTCGTCCCAAAGCACGTCGCGCCTCGTTCTGGCCTCCTGCGACCGGCGGACTCTCGAGGATACGCACCAGGGCAGCGTCGAGCTGCTCGGGAGTCGATCCGAAGTCCGCCTCGGATTGCAGATCGTACTCCTGTCTGAGGATTGCCACCCGCGCCGGATCCAGCTCGCAGAACAGTTTTTACTTTCCTACATCAAATTGTTACTTTTCATCAAATTGAAGCGCTCCGGGCAAGAATGGTAATAAAGCACACTCTCGTCGGAATTTGGTTTCCACTGCTGAAAGAT
>JBCCEE010000619.1:0-4564 GCA_039030415.1 Acidobacteriota bacterium | reverse complement strand
CTGCTGACCTACGGCACGCTCAGCGCCGGCGCCAAGCAAATCGTGTTCGATGCCATCCTGCCGCTTTCCAGCGATCCGACTGCCCAGGTCCGTCTGGCGATCTTCCTGCTGCTGATCAGCCCTGAATTTGGCGTGCAGAGATGAGAGATTCACTCTGAAGGAGATGTCATGCAGCATACCCATCGCCTCGTCGTGGTGCTGGCCGCCCTACTCCTGGCGCCGCCAGCCTGGACCCAGGACCGCGTTCTGCTCATCGGTGACAGCTGGGCTGGCGGCTTTTGGTTCAACCGCACGATGCGCGCGGTTTTCGCCGCCAACGGTCGTCCAGATATCACCGAATGGGGCGAGTTTACCGCCCTCGGCGGCTCCACGGCAGAGGGCTGGAGCCAGCCCGAGTCGCTTCAGCTGATCACGTCTGAGCTGACCAGCTACCCGACCCTCGACACCGTGCAGCTCGTCATTGGCGGCAACGACTTTCTAGCCGGCGCCGAACGCGGCGGCTGGTTCGTCGGCATGACGCCGGCCCAGGAAGCCGAGATGATCTCGCGCATCGCCGCCCACATCGGCGTGATCGTCGACCACATACTCGCCCATTCCGCCGCCATGGAGGTCGTCGTCAGCCTCTACGACTATCTCAACTTCCGAGACTTCCCGGGCCCCTGCATCGGGCTGTGGAACGAGCTGGGCTCTCCGACTCCACGCCAGGTCAATGACGCGCTGAACCGTTTCCAAGACGGCATCGCCGCCGCCCTGGCCGCGACCCGTCGGGTCACGGTGATCGACCATAGAGGGCTGATGCAGTTTACCTACGGCATCCCCGACGAGAACATCCCGCCGGGCGCGCTACCGCCACCGGGCGATCCGAACCATCCGAGCCCAATGCAGGCCCTCGACGACTGTATCCACCTCCTGCCGGACGGTCTCTTCGCCGTCGGCCAGCAGCTCTGGCAGCGCTACTACGACCAGCGCTTCAACGGCGCGACGCCGACGATCTTCACCGATGACTTCGAGCGGGGCGATACCAGCGCCTGGACCTCCACCGTCCCATGAGCTGGCCGCCTACCGGGGCGTTCCGTCATGAGTCGGCACCTCGAGGGGTCACGGCAGGTAGCCCAGCGCCTTGAGGGTCTCCAGCTGACGCGCGTCGACCGGTGGCAGCTCGGTGCCGCTGCGGAGGGTGGGGTCCCGGCCGGCGAAGACGCGGATTTGGATGCCGGGACGCGTCAGCAGCTGGGTCAGCTGCCCTTCGCGATACTCGGGCATCTCGCCCGGAGTGATCCGCTCGCGACGTTCGGGCTCGCCCTCGACCCCAACGGTGACCTCCAGCTCGGCGTCCTGCGGAGCCAGGAACGAGGTGAGGAGCAGCAGCGGACGCTCGGCCGCTGCGTCGAGCCCCCAGGTCGCCTCGGCGGCAGGGCCCACAGGCTCGAGTCCGGGGTAGGGCAGGGGGCCAAGAGCCGTCTCGCGATCCCAGCGCAGCTGGATCCTGGCCTTCGACCGAGCATCGCCGGTGAGATTGCCCGTGATGACAACGAGACGCCCGGTGCCGTGGGCGAGGATCTGCTCGTCCATCACGAGGCGCAGGCGCTCCAGGTCGGGTGGGTTTTCCGGCGCGAGATCCATCAGCTCTTCGGGATCCGTCTCCAGGTGGAAGAGGGCTTCGCGCAGGACCTGGCCGGGCTTTTTGGGATAGAAGCGGATGTACTTCCAGCCCTCGTGACGGACCGACAGCGTCTTGCGCTGGGAGCCGACGCTGAGCGCCGGCAGCTCGCGCCGGCGAGCGTCGGGAGATGATGGCCTGAGGCTCGGCAGCAGGCTGCGGGCCGCCGACGTCGGCGGCTCGATGCCGGCGAGCTCGAGCAGGGTGGGCTTCAGGTCGAGCAGACGCACCTGCTGGGGTTCCCTGCCGTCGGTTCGCCAACTCTTACCGCGGGGCGGCTTGACGATCAGCGGCACGCGGATCAGCTCGTCGTGCAGGTTGTCGAGCCCGTGGCCGAACTGCTCGCCGTGGCTCCACAGGGTCTCGCCGTGGTCCGAGACGAAGGCGATGACCGCGTCGTCATAGAGGCCGGCTGCCTTCAGGGCTTCGAGGAAGTGGCCGACGTGATCGTCGGCGTAGCGCACGGCGTCGTCGTAGAGATCGTTCGCCAGTCGCTTGAACTCCGGCGTCAGGCGGCCCGCTTCGAGGCAGCTCGAGCATTCCGCCCCCGGAGCGAAGGAGCTGATCGGACTCTGCAGGTCGATCGCGACGGCCTGGCGGTTGCGCACCATGATCGGCAGCTCGAGGTCGTAACGGCCTAGGCGCTGCTCGAGACCTGGGCCGACGGTCTCCGCGGGCTGGCAGAAGGGCTGGTGGGGATCGTTGAAGTGGAGGAACAGCTTGAACCGCCGGTTGCGATTGCGGTCGAGCCATGCGAGCGCATCCGCCAGGTTGTCTTCGGCCAGGGTGCCGTAGCGCGGCACGTTGAAGTAGGTGTCGAAGCCGCGCTCGAAGCCGTGGTCGAACAGCTTCGGCTTGTAGAGGATGGCGGCAGTCGCGTAGCCGGCGCTCTGGAACGACTCGGCCAGCGTGATCTCCGGCGCCCCGGCCAGACTCTCGGGGAGGTCGGGGGCAGCGCGGCCGGTGAACAGCGAGAAGAAGCTGGGGGTTGTGAGGTTGGCCGAGGCGATGGCCTGCTCGAAGAGGGTGCCGTCGGCCGCCAGCGCGTCGACGGCGGGCGAGGTGTCTGCTGAGTGGCCGTAGCTGCCCAGGCGGTCGGCGCGCAGGGTGTCGACCGCGATGAGGATGACGTTGGGCGGTTCGTCTTCGTAGCGGGGGGTGTAGATCTCCGGGCTACCCCACAGCGGATAGGTGCGCTCGCTGCCTTCGACGCTACGGGTTTCGAGGGTCAAGCGCACCTCGCGCCCGGCGAAGCCGTTCAAGGGAATGTCCCGCTCCTGCCAGCGGCGCCCTTCGGCGTCTGTGCCTGGGGTCTCCGTTCCTAGGGTCTTCGCGCCCAGAGTCAGAGTCTCATCGAGCACCGCCTTGGGAGGCCGACCGTCTTCGCTCGCCAGCACGCGAAACCGCACCTTGCCGCCTGGCGCTGAGCGCTCCGCCAGCGCGTAGGCCAGGCTGATCCGAGCCGCTTCCGGGACGCGCAGACGAAAGTGGAGGTCGGTAGGCGGCGGCGCCAGCAGGGCGTCGCGCACCACATAGTTGGCCTGCAGCGGGGCGTCTACGTCCTGCGGATCGCTGACCGGCAGCAGGCGTCCCCGCTTGGCCATGCCGAGCTCGACGTCGCCGGCCGAGCGCGGGCTCCAGGCCTTGAGCAGACGCATCTCCTGCTCGTGGGTCAGGTCGAGCCGCTCGACGATGACGTCGTCGAGCCACAGCTGCCCGCGCGGATGCTGAGTGCCAAAGCTGATCTCTAGAGTCTGTGTGCTGGCGGTGGAGAACAGCCAGATCTCGTGGGACTGCCAGCGCTCGCTGAGGTCGGGGAAGCGATGGATGCGCAGGGCATCGCCTTCGCCATGCTCAGTGACCCGGATGGCGTAACCCAGCGCTCGAAGGCGGCGGGCCTCGAGGCGGATACGGTAGCCGGTGCTGGGCTGCACCGCGAAAGCCGCCCGGCCCTCGCCGCCGTCGCGACAGGCCAGTAGGGTGCCGCGCGACTCGGTAGCCTCCAAGCCACAGCCCTCGGCGAGCGTGAAGCGGGGCTCGGAGCCCTCGAAGTCTTCTTGCCACACCTCCTCGAGCGCGACGTCGCCGAGCTCCGAGATGGAGCTAGCGGCGGGAAGCCCGAGCAGTGGACTCTCGACTTCCGCCTGCGGCAGCGCGGAGACCAGCCGCATGAGCATGGGCGGATCGCGCGACGGCTCGGAGCAGGCCGAGAGCATCAGGACGAGCGCGAACAGCCCGACGGAAGTGCCGCAACGGCTCCAGCGACGGCTAGATTCAAGGCTGGATTGGGAGGCGCGCACGACGCGTCATCCTATGGGAACCCGCCTCCAGGTGTCGATTGACACTCGATCGCATGTCGATCACTGAGCCTAGGCGAGATGGCATCCCGAAACAGCCTTCGTGAGGTGGTAGGTCGCGCTGGTGGAACGAGCACGGACCGAGGACTGTTTGAGCTGGAAACGTATTTGGAGCTCGTAAGCGCCTGAAGAGCAGAGGGTTATGCTGCTCGCAGCTGGCCCGGCGAGTTTGCGAGGTCGCGCGCAGTCCACCAGCGCGACCGTCTATCGCTCGTTCTTGGATGGAATCTAGGCTACGGTGTCGGCGCCTCGAGGATGGCTAGAAGGTCGTCGAATAGCGCCTCTGCAATCAGCTGGTGGCCCTGGGCGTTGGGGTGATTGTCGCCATAGTAGATGCGGTGCCGCACCGGATCCATCCGCTCGAGCAGTGCGGGATAGGCGTCGATGACCTCGACGTTGGGGTGCTTTGCGGCCCAGGCCAGGGCTCGTGGTGCCTTCTCGGCCACCACTCCGGGACCCCGAGACGCCAGCTCGCGGAGCTGAGGGATCAACAGGATCACGACGCGGACACCTTCGGCGGCTCGCGCTTCGGCGAAGCGATCCAGGG
>JBCCEE010000618.1:0-4571 GCA_039030415.1 Acidobacteriota bacterium | reverse complement strand
CTACCTCCCGAGCTGACGGTGCGCCGTAGCGTCTTGGTGCCTTTCGGAGTCTCCAGCAGCAGCTCGATGCGGGCGCCGATCGCGGAGCGGTTGGCGCGGACCCCGACCAGCTCCAGGCTGATCCAACGGTTGTCGCTGCCGGGATTCTCGAACAGGGCATTGTGGAAGCCATCGCCCGAATGGGAGCCGCCCATGACGGCATAGATGTCCTGATCCCCATCGTGATCGAGGTCGCCGAACGCGATGCCGTGGCCCTTTTGCAGATGTCCGAAGCCGCCCGCCGAAGTAACCTCTTGAAAGCGCTGACCGGCGGCGTTGCGGAACATGCGGTTCGGCATCAGAGTCTGCATCTGGGTGTTGCCGGTCGCGGCATAAAAATCCAGGTAGCCGTCGTTTTCGAGATCACCGAAATTGGCCCCCATGGTCACCAGCACTCGATCGAGCCCAATGCGCGGCGCGACGTCTTCGAACGTATTGTCGCCCAGGTTGCGGTATAGACGAGGGTAGGTTTCCGGGTCGACGTCTAGCCCCAGATACTCGGAGGCCAGCTGGCCGAGCGTGCCCGAGTAGCCCGACACGAAAATGTCCTCGAAGCCGTCGTTGTCGTAGTCCCAGAACCAGCAGGGGAAGCTGATCTTGGGCGCTCGAACACCGGCCGGGCCGCCAATCTCGACAAACGACCAGCCGCCGGCTTGGGAGCCACGGTTGTGGAACAGTAGATTGTCGCCATGGTTGTTCGAGATGAAGAGGTCCATCAAGCCATCGTTGTCGATATCGCCCCACGCCGCGCCTTTGATCGGCACGGCGACGTCGATCCCGACCTCGGTCGCGACCTCGGTGAACGTCACGCGGCCGTCTTTGCCCGGGCCGTTGTTGCGAAAGAGCTCCGCGGCATGACGCCCGCTCTTGCCGGTCGTCTCGTTGCCGACGAAGAGATCGAGCCAGCCGTCGTTGTCGTAGTCGGCCCAAACGCCGACCTGCGTCGGATGGAAGCTGAGCAGGCCGCTTTCCTGAGCGACCTCGGTGAACGTCACTTGCCCGCTGGCGTCGACGCCATTGTTGTGCAGCAGGGAGTTGGGGTGTTGGCCGGCGTCACCGAGCCAGCCGCCGCGGAGTACAAGGACATCGAGGCGACCGTCATTGTTGTAATCGGCGTGGGAGATGTTGAGGCCTCCGACGATCCCCTGGAGGTGGGCGGCCACGGTGGCGTCGTCGAACTTGGCGTGACCCTCGGAGCTCGGACCGAGGTTGCGGTAGAACCTCAGCTGCTCCGTGAGGCCCCAGGCCGAGGCGACGAGGTCGAGGTAGCCGTCGCCATCGAAGTCGTCCATGATGGCGCCGCCCGCCAGCCCGAAAGTGTCCACCCCCAGTCCAGGAGCCACGTCGCGAAAGCGCGGTAGCTCGAGCTCGGTGGCGAATCGCTCGGCCGGGATGAGGAGCTTGGGCGGCACCTTCTCGGGGTGCTCGCCGAGCGTCATATATGCCAGGTTGAGCAGCCAGCGGTAGTCGAGGTTGTCGGGATAAGCTGAAAGCAGCTCGGTATAGACCGTAATCGCACCGCGCGAACCTCGCGTGGCGGTATGGACGCCGCTATCTCGAATCGGCAGCAGACAACGGTCGATGTTGTGGTTCGTAATGCAGTTCTCCTGCTCGCCGAGGCGCAGATAGGCCAGTGCCGTCGTCTCCGCCACGGTGCGCGCCGATTCCGCGCTGAGCTTGGCTTTGCCCTCGCGATACAAGTCATTCAGGCGCTCCAGCGCATCGACGGCGGCCGCGCTCTCGCCGGCTAGCAGGGATTCCTGACCGAGAATGAAGAGGTAGCGGGCGAGCTGATCGGGCTGGTCCTCCGGCGCCGGCACCGCCTTGATGAAGGCCAACCGCTCGGTGTTGAGGAAGGGGTTGGAGCGCGGGTCGGTACGCGCCGCAGTTTCCGCGAGTAGCCGGGCCATGAGCTCGGTCGAGTCGGCGCGCTGCGGTGGATCCGCCAGCAGACTCGGCGACGCGAGGGCAGCGAGCCACAGCGCCAGGATCCACACCGCGAACCTGCGATGTGGCGTCGCCGAGGGGCAGGGTTCCGATGAGAGAGATCGGTCCAAAGAGATCGGCATGAGGGGTCTCGAGAGAGGTGTGGCGCTGAGCTAGGCGAGCTTGACGGATCTCCGCCGAATCAAGTCTACTACTTCCCACTTTGAAGCTCTTGCGCCATCAGCGGCCCCCACGTCGCGACGCTCCATTCGGTTTCTGGTCTCGCCGAGCCCGGCGATTCGCGTTGTCGTTGTTGCTGGCGTCCGGCGCGCCCCTCATGACGGCCTGTGCTCCGAGCGAAGATTCCGAGTCGCCGCCGTCGTCAGCTGCGGCCAACCGCCCGCCCTCGCAAGCGCTCGCGCCGGATGCTCTCAGCGACTTCAATCTGCTCATCATCACGATTGATACCCTGCGGGCTGATCGACTCGGGTCTTATGGCGATGCGACCGCCGAGACGCCTCATCTCGATGCTATGGCCGAACGCGGTGTGCGGTTCGAGAACAGCTACAGCCACGTGCCGTTGACCCTGCCTTCCCACGCCTCTCTGTTCACCGGCCGCTATCCGTTCTCTCACGGCGTCCGCAACAACGGCAATTACTTCCTGCCGCAGGCGGAGCGCACCCTGGCGGAATTGATGCAGGAGCGCGGCTTCCACACCCGAGCCGATGTCGCTTCGTTCATCGTCAGCGCCAAGTTTGGACTCGGTCAAGGCTTCGACAGCTACGACGACTCGCTGGGATCGGGCGATCTCATCCGTGGTTTTTCGAGCGAAGCACCGGCTGATGAGGTCGGCGCCCGGTTCCGTGCTTGGCTGGCGCAGAGGCGAGACAGGCCGTTCTTCGCCTGGGTGCATTTCTATGATCCGCACCAGCCCTACCGACCGCCAGCGCCGTATTCGGAACGCTTCGCCGACGATCCCTACGCTGGCGAGATCGCGTTCGTCGACGCTGAGATCGGCCGCATCTGCGACGATCTCGAGCGTTTGGGTCAGCTCGAAAACACGCTGATCATCGTCACGTCCGATCATGGCGAGGGCTTCGGCGAGCACGGCGCGTACGGCCACGGCATTCTGGCTTACGAAGTCGATCTGAGGGTGCCGCTGATCTTCTCCGCTGGCTCTCGGCTGACACCGAGCGTCGTGCCGCATCGCGTTCGCTTGATCGATATCCTGCCGACGCTCATTGATCTCTATGGTTTGGAAGAGCCCCCGGGAATCGAAGGTGAGAGCTTTGCGACGTTGCTGGGCGTGGGCCGCGGCGACCCAGGCGACCCCGGTGCTCGCGACGTCTACTTCGAGAGTATGCTGGGGCGCGACGAGAACAACTGGGCCCCGCTCACCGGGCTGATCGTCGCCAACGACAAGTACATTGCGCTGCCACAGCCCGAGCTTTATGACCTCGAAGAAGATCCTGGCGAGCTCGACAATCAGGTGCGCTCGCGCCGCGGGGTGCGCCGCTCCATCGACGAAGCGCTGCAGGAGCTCATGCTGTCGGCGCGCCCCGCCGGGGAAGCGCAGCGAGACCGCTCCGGGGAGGACCTGGCCCACCTCGAGGCCCTGGGCTACATCTCTTCGGACTCCGCACGAACTTCGCAGGTGATCGATCCCAAACAAGGCATCCGTCTCGAGCGCGAGCTACAAAAGGTGCGCGAGCAGGTCGCCGCCGGCGAGCTCGAGCGAGCGGCCGAAGGGCTGGCGCAGCTGGAGGAGCTCAATCGAGAGATCGGCGTCGGAAGCTATTACTTTCTGCTGCACCAGGTCGCAGCGGCCCGGCAAGATTCTGGCGGAGCGATCGCCGCGCTCGAAGCCGGGATGGAGCGTTTTCCGGAGAGCGAACGCTTTCCCTTCTTGCTGGCTCACTACCTACTGCAACAGGGCAAGACGGAAGAGGCCGAGCGCCTCACCCGCCAAGTGCTCGACAAGAGTCCCAAGTTCTCCCAGGCGATCATCCTGCTGGGGCGCGCCGTCGAGCAGCAGGGCAACCTCGCGCAGGCCATCGAGCACTATCGGGCCGCCTACCTTCTCGAGCCGCGCAACGTTTCGCTCGGGCGCCGTCTGGCGGCGGCGCTGGTGCGCTCCGGAGACGGTGTTGCGGCGCTCAATGTCTACGATGCTCTGGCTGCGTCCGGAGCCCTCGATGGTGACGCGGAGGAGCTGGTCAAGGTCGCCATGCTGAGCAGTCGCTTCGGCAAGCCGGACCGCGCGGTCGATCTCTTCGAACAGGTGCTGGAGCTGCAGCCTTCCGGGATGCATCATCTGAGCTTCGCGTTCGTCTTGGCTCAGCTGCAGCGGATCGAAGAAGCCACCTTGCAGATGGAGATCGCCCTGAACGAGTACGGCCATGAGCTCAATCCCCAGCAGCAACAGCTGGCTCAGCAAGCCTTGAGGCAGTGGCGTGGGCAGTAGAACGGCGCGCTACAGACCGGCGCGCCGCCGGAGTTGGCTGGGTTGCGCTTTCGCGCATCCACCTGCAATAGTTCTGCGCCGATGTTCATCACATAAGCGGGTGTCATGCCAACGCCATGGCTGTCGTGACCTTTCAGGTTTG
>JBCCEE010000617.1:0-4578 GCA_039030415.1 Acidobacteriota bacterium | reverse complement strand
GTCGAGTCGCTGTGACTCCCCGATCCTACCTCGCGATCGAGACCCAAGGGAAAGGTGCGGGCACGCAGCATAAACAACCAAGGAGAATCCAAATGTCGCCCAATGCCACCGCCCGCTTCGCGCTACGCCGTCTCGTCCTCACGCTGGTCGCTATGCTCGCCGGTTTGATCGCGAGCTCACCCAGCGCTGCCGAGCGCCTCTATGTCATCGGCCAGCTCTCCGGACCTCTGCGCGCCAGTCTGGAGCAGAACAACTTCCTGGTGCCCTTCGGGGAAGCCGGCTCGCTGGCCGACACCGCCAACATGGCGCCGATCCTGATGACCGGCCCGACGGCCAGTCGCCTCGACGACGCCACGGCCCGACGTCTGGCCGACGCCTTTCGCGCTGGCTGGCCGCTGGGACTGGTCGACCTCGACGTCGCAGCGGTCAACGCCGTACATCGAGCGGCCCGGACCGGCCAGGTGTTCAAGGAAGCCGCCGGCGAAGCTGCCCCCGAGGCCTTCGGTTGCGTGCTGCGAGCCGATGGGGGCTACTCGCAGATGCGCGTCTACTCCAGCGGCGACCCGCTGACTCAGGGACGCAACCGCCCCCAGCGCGCCGCCGACTTCGGCAACTGGCTGGCCGAAGCGCGACGGTCCCGGCTGCAGTCGATGGCCGAAGCGAGCCCGAAACAGGACTCCTCCTCACCCCAGGATGACCTGACTCAGATCGTCTCGGCCTGGACAGACTCGCCTTACAACTATGTCAGCAGCAGCGTCACGGGGGGCCAGGCTCTGTACCAATGCAACGTCGAAGTGTGGCAGGCCCACCAGGTCGACACCTCCATGGACTTCTACTACCTCGAGCAGAACTGCAACTTCTCGCCTCAGAACGGCTATGCCGTCCGCGGCAAGGTGCTGGACGTCGGCTTTCCCGTTTCCATCAACGGTGCCGATGCCGATTGGGACGAAGTCCCCTGGTCTTTCACGACCACCTACTGCCCCGGCGATGGCGACGGCGAGACCTACTCAGCTTGCGACTACTACAACTATGCGACCGGTTACAACGTCAATCTACAGCCCAACTCACCCAACGGCTCGGCGTTGACCAACGTCGACGTCGTGGTGCTCGAACAGGAGAACCCTCCCACCACCACCGAGAGCACCACCGTCACCGAGGGCATCAGATACTCGATCAGCGGCCAGGTCGTCGCCGGGACCACCAACTCCAACGTCAGCTTGAGCGCCGGCGTCCAGATCAGCACCTCGACATCGACGGTGATTCCGGACGTTCAGGTCAACAACAACAGCAACACCAACTCGACCAACGCTCAGTGGGGCTACGTCATGCAGGCCGTCGACCACGTGAACGACGTCTGCACCAACTCGATGTACGCTCCGACTGCCGTGCAGACCAGCACCTTCAATCCGCGGCAAGACATGGTCTGGGGCGTCGACGCGTCCTACCGCTCGATGGACAGCTTCAGTGAGGTCTTCGACGTCGCCCTCGACTTCTCGGTCACAACGCTCCAAAGCACTATGTACGTCGACGAAAAAGGGACTCGCAATGTCACCAACTATAGCGACTGCAATAGCCTCGCCTGCAGCTGCGAGATCGTGACCAACGGCCCGTGGACCCACGGCTCAGGCACCAAGATCCTGTCCATCCCGGTACCCGCGACGACCTACGATCCGTCGAGCGCGCAATAGCCGACTGCGCCTCGCCTCATCGCGACGACGCCGTCCGATCTCCTGGCTTGCCCGAGGGCTCGGACGACGTCACGTCTTGCGACGCTGCCGCTTGCCGCGCGCGACCTCGAGCGCCAGGGCCTCGAGCTTGGGTGCCCAGAAGTGGCGGAAGCGCTCGAGCCACTGGTCGACCTCAGCCATCGGCGCCGCGTCGATCTCGTAGATCCGCCGCGGTCCGTCGGCCTGCACCGTCGCGAAGCCGTTGTCTCGCAGCACCTTGAGATGCTGCGAGATAGCGCTTTGGGTGATGCCGAACTCCTTGGCCACGATCGCCACGATCTCTCCCGAGGCGTGGCGGTCCTCCGCCAGGATCTCGAGGATGCGCCGACGCACCGGATCGCCGAGGACGTCAAAAGCGTGCATCAGAAGTCACCCCCGCTCATTCGGCGCCGGTGTAGAACTTCGCCGTGCGCTCGGCCATCGCCCGCGCGACTCCGGCATCCTCCCCGGCCGCGATGTGAGCTTCGCCCCAGGCCTCGGCACAGGCGCGCAGGAACACCTTGCCTTCGTCTGAGGCCGTCCACGCCTCCCAGGCCTCGAGGTCGAGGGCCTCGCCTGCCGCGATGTGAAGGCCGAGCGCTTGAATCGCCAGATCCCAGCCGACGCCCGTCGCGCCGGGACCGTACTTCGCCCAGTGCGCTTCGCTGGCCTCGTCTTTGAGCATGGTGTGCACCAGGGTCAGCCGCGTGCCGGCTTCCTCCAGCGCCAGCCGAACCGCCACCCAGCTCACGTTACCGCCGTACTCCCAGGTGATCCTCAGGACCTTCGGCGGATCGCAATGCTCGATCGCCCCTCCGGCGTTGCCTTTGAGCTGGTAGCGCCCTCCCGGCTCGAGGTCGCCGTCGACCGGCAGAAACCAGCGCGGCAAACGCTCGGCACTGGTCAGCGCGTCCCACAGGTCGTCGATCTCGGTCGGGTAGAACCGCGAGCCCTCGACCGCCCTCGCCGGCTGCCCGTCGTGCTCGACGTCCCTGACTTCTCGAACCTCTGTCCCCAACGAGCTGCTGAAATCCATCGCTTCCCCCTTTATTTAAGTTTCAACTTATATTAGAGGGAACTGATATGAAGAGCAAGCCCCTACCAGCGTGAGGTATCTCCCGACTCGAAGCCGTCCGCGAAGATCCCGCGGGTGCCGTAGATGGCGCCCGAGAACGTGCCGCCGTCGCTATCTCCGTGCGCCCCGATGATCAGGTCTTCGCCATCAGCGGCCAGCTCGTAGCCGAAGAACTGGCTGTCCTGCGGATCTCCCGACACCCACTTCTTCTCCTCCACCCACGTCTCGTCCTGCCTGCGGAAGCGGTAGACCGAGCCCGCGCGGGAGATTCCGCTGTGGCTGTCGGCCGCCGAGCTGATCACCAGCGTCTCGCCATGAAACGTGATCTGACTGCCGAAGCGCTGCCTGGGTGCCGCGTCACTCGGGGTGAGGAACTGGCCTTCCGTCCACGAGCCACCGACCCGATCAAAGAAGTAGACCGAGCCCGAGTCTTCGCCCACCACGCGGTCCTGTGCCACCCCCACCGCGATCGTGTCGCCCCGGATCGCCACCGCGTTGCCGAACCGCTCCAGATGGATACCGTCGCTGGCGACCAGCCTCTGCTGCTCCAACCACACGTCGCCAGTGTTTTCGAAGACGTAGGCGGCTCCTTGCTGCCCGGCATAGGCCGCCGCACCGGCCACCAGCGTCGTGCCGTCGACCGCCAGCGACGTTCCCAAGCCCGTTTCCGGGTCGTCCGTGGTGAGCTTGTCGCTCTCGCTCCAGGATCCGGCAAGCTCCTCGAACACGTACACGGCACCGGTTCCCCCTTCTGCCGGCGCTCCGACGATCAAGGCGTCCCCGGCGAAGATCAGCGCCCCTCCGAAGAACCCTTCGTCGAAGCGATTGCCGGGTAGCAACCGCTGCTGAAGGCTCCACGCCCCCTCGACCCGACGGTAGACGTAGACCGCGCCGAGGCGGATGCCGCCGGTGCTCTCTCGCACCGCCGAGACGGCGACCGTCTCGCCGTCGGTTGCGACGTCGTAGCCGAACAGCTCGTCAGCCATCGGCATCTCCTTGACGAGCCGAATCCGCTGGCTCCAGGAGTCCCCCTCGCGCTCGAGGACATAAGCCGCTCCGGCTGCTGATGCGACCGCGTCATCGTAGAGCGCTCCGGCGACCAGGACCTGGTTTTTCAGGGCGACGCTGTAGCCGAAGTACTGCCCCGCTCGGGTGTCATTGGGCGCGATCTTCATCGTCAGCGGGCTCTGCCCTCGGCACGGAACCTGGGCGGTGACGAGTGCGAACGCAAACCAGCACAGAACACATCGGATCATGACGGCAAGCCTCCCTTCGAGGTTGGATTCCTTGGCTTACCCGCAATGCTACCACGACATTCCGAGCCCTCTTTACTCCGATCGTGTCAGGTTTTGCCGCGAGGCCTCGAAACCACTCACTAACACCGTTTTCACCGTTGGGACGACGAATCGCTGTTGAGTCAGAGCCCTGACGTGAGCCAAATCTAGGAGTCTTGTCTATGCGATCCTGTTCAGTGAGTCCTTCTCATATTCGACGCCGAGCGCTTCACATGGCGTCACTTCGTCTGAAATCCCTCGCCTTCTTGATCACCGGCTGCCTGCTCACTCTGAGCGCGACGCCGTCCACCGCGGCAGCCCCTCGTGACCAGGGCACCCGCGACGGTGGCGACCGGGTGGGTCCCGGCACGGTGATCATCCCGGACGGCTGCGACAGTCGTCGCGGCTGTGACGGCGGCGGTGATCCTGGCGGCGGCGATCCTGGCGGCGGCGATCCTGGCGGCGGCGACGATGGCGGCGATCACGGCGATCCGGGCCCTGGGGGCGACGAACCTGGGGATGG
>JBCCEE010000616.1:0-4581 GCA_039030415.1 Acidobacteriota bacterium | reverse complement strand
TACACAGACCGCGCGACTGAGGATCACCAACGGCTGCGACCAAGCGCTCTCGATCTTTTACACCATCGGCTCAGGCGGCGGCTCGTTTGACGGTCAGGCACCGGCGAACCCCACCGTTCTGGCGGCGACGGGCGACTATATCGACTACGCTATCCCGGACAAGGGACTGGCGGCGACCCGCTTCTGGCCGGGATATGGGTGCAACGCCCAAGGTGTCTGCGACATCGGCAGTAGCGGCGGACCGGGTCTGCCCTGTGACGCCGACGGCTGCGCTCCGCCGGTCGATTCGAAATTCGAGGGTACATTTGGCTGCCTGCCGTCCGTGACCCCGGCCGATTGTCAGAAGAACCCCTCCGGCCCGGGAAACCTGACCACCGACGACAACTGGGACACCTCGATGGTCGACGGCTACACCCTGCCCTACAAAGTGGAGGTGAAGGGGAGCTGTAGCACGGGTCCCGAGAACGGCGTGATCGACTGCACCAACCTCGAGTGGTCTGACTGCCCAACCGACGAAGATCTCAGCAACAATGGCACCTACCCGAGCTTGGCCGACGAGGATCTGGTGCTCACGGAGCCCGACACGTCCACCACCGCCGGCTGCTATTCACCGTGCTCCAAGCTGACCATGAACAACTGGGGCAACTCCCCTATCTGGACCCCCGACGACTCACAGGCCGCCCCATACTGCTGCGCCGGCAGCTATGGCACCAGCTCCGCCTGCAACGCCGGGCCGGCTCCGAACACGCAATACGTCAAGACGATTCACAACGACTGCCCGCAGACCTATGGCTTCGCCTACGACGACGGCGTCGGGCTGTGGAAGTGTGAAGCAGGGAAGGCCCTATACGAGGTGACTTTCTACTGCCCCCAGTAGGCCGTCACGACGCAGGATCTTCGGATCCAGGGACCGCCTCCATGGCCTCGAACGCCTTCTCGACGAGCGGATGATCCGGCCCGCACCGATCGCGGCGAAATCGCCAGGCCTGCTCGAAGAGTCGGCGCGCCTTGTCGCTCGCCCCCTGGCCTTGGCGAATGCGTGCCAGCTCGTACAGCGCAGTGCCGTCGTTACGACCACGCAATAGCGCCCGGTAACGCTGGACGTGAGGCGCCGCCTGATCGAATCGCCCGAGCTCGATCAATGCCCGGGCGATGTCGAGCTCCGCAGCGAACGAGTCGGGGGCTCCCTCCAGCTCCTTCAGTCGCTCGACGTTGGCGAGCGCCTGCTTCTCGTCCCCCGCGAGGGCGCGCGCCAAGGCCAGCTTGCCCAGGCACCTACGGGCGACAGGATGGGCGGGACCGCGCGACTCGGCCACCAGCTCGATACAGCGCTGCTGGGCTACGGCGGCCGCCTCGAAGTCACCCGCTCGACGCTGGACGAGCCCTGCGGTCTGCCAGACCTGGGCCCGGCTGATCACGTCTTCGACGCGCTCGGCATTCTGCAGAGCCAGCTGGGCTTCCTCGAGAGCCTCGTCCATGCGATCCTGATCCAGGAGCGCGAAGATCAGGTTGCGGCGGCTGTTGAGCGGCCGGGAGTGTGCCGGACCCAGAGACGCCTCGAGCACGGCGATGGCCTTGCGGAGTAGCCCCTCGGCGCGCCGCCAGGTGGTGAGGTGCCGTTCGACCATGCCGAGATTGTTGAGCGCTGATCCGAGCAAGGTCGGGTTGTCCTCGCGGAAGATCTCCACGGCACGCAGCAGATGAGGTCGGGCCTCGCCGTGCTTGTGCTGCAGTTGCAGCATCGCTCCGAGATTGCTGGACGAGATCGCCTCGTTGTTGCGCGTCTCCGAGGTCTCGTTCGCCTCACGCTGCTGGGTGCGCAGGCGCAGAGCCTCCCGGTGCCGGGCTTCGGCTTTGGCGTACCGCCGCTGGGAAAAATAGACGTTGCCGAGGTTCGAATGTGCACGAGCCAAGGACTCGAGGTCGACGTCCGGCTCCTGAAGACGCGCCTCGAGCACTTCGGCCAGCAGGGTCTCCGCCTCGTCGAGCCAGCCGAGGCGACGCAGGATCACGCCGAGCTCGTTCTGGCTGATCAGCAGGTCGGGGTGGCCCGCCGGCAGCAGACGGAGGCGGATCTCGAGGGCCTCGCGAATCGCCTCTTCGGCCGCGGTCAGCTGATCGAGCTTGGTCGAGGCGGCGCCGATGAGCTGCAGCAGCTCGGCCCGGATCAGCGGCAGGTCGCGAAGGTCGGTGCGCAGGCGCTCAGTGCCCTGCTGCAGCAGCTCCTCCACGGTGAGCGCGCTGCCCGCGGCACGCTCCGGATCGGCGTTCTCGAACAGCTCGACCAGGAAGGTTCGGATCTGCTCTGACTTGACGACGGCACGGCTCGCGCGGTCCACCTCGATCGAGCGTGACACCAGACCCGCCGCCAGGGCCAGCACGACGAGGCCGGCCGCCGCCACCAGCACCGCGTGGCGGCGGGCGAACCTCCGGGCGACGTAGAAGGCCGTCGGCGGCCGGGCTTCGATGGGTCGACGATCCAAGTAGCGCTCGACGTCCGCGGCCAGCTCGGCCGGCGAGCCGTAACGCCGCTTGGGATTCCGCGCGGTGGCCTTGAGTACGATGGCGTCAAGATCACCCCGCAGCCGCCGGCGCAGCTGGCGCGGACTGAGCGAACGGGCCGCCGCGATCGCCTCGCGCGTCGCGGCGTCGAGCCCAGCATAGCGACCGCTGGGGGCCGACGGATGGCTTTCGCTGATCAGGCGGAGCGCGGCGAGCAAGCTCGTGCCTTCGGTCTCGAAGGGCAGCGCGCCGGCGAGCAGCTCGTAGAGCACCAGACCCAGGGCGTAGACGTCGGTGCGCACGTCGATCTGCTGGTGACCGCCACCGGCCGCCACTTCCGGGCTGATGTAGGGCGGCGAGCCCAGGAGAAGCTCGCGCGTGCGCTCGCTCTGCTCGTAGAGCGGACCGTCGAGCGCCCGCGCAATGCCGAAGTCGACGACCTTCGGCACGTAGCGATCTTCGTAGCGAGCGAGCAGGATGTTGCTCGGCTTGAGGTCGCAGTGCAGGATGCCTTTCTCGTGCGCGTGACCGACCCCGCCGCAGACGCCGAGGAAGATCCGCAGGCGCTGCCGGACACCCAGTCGATCCTGGTCGCAGCGCACCGTGATCGGTGACCCGTCGACCCATTCCATGGCGACGTAAGGCGACGCGCCGTCGGGCCCCGTACCGACTTCGTAGAGCGCCGCGATGTGGGGATGGGAGAGGCGCGCCAGGGCCTGCCACTCGCCGGCGAAGCGCCGGCGCAGGTGCGAGCTGCGCGGCCCGCGCAGCAGCTTGAGGGCGAGCTTCCTGCGCACCGGCTCGTGCTGCTCCGCGAGGTAGACCGTGCCCATGCCGCCTTCACCCAGGCGGCGCAGCAGCTCGAAGTCGCCGATTTGGCTTGGCTCTCCTGCCAACGTCGCGTCCGCGAGCAGCGACTCGAGCGCCGGCTCTTCGAGGAAGTCTTCGGTGAATCGGCTCCCCGCCACGTCGAGCAGGGACTCGACCTCTTGCCGCAGCGCCTTATCCTCACCGCAAGCGCGTTCGAGGTAGGCCCCGAGCGCTTCACCTTCGAGCTCGAGCGATTCGGCGACGATCAGCGTGGCGGAAGCCGGCGCGGCGCTCGGAAGGCTGGCGGTCATGACTCCATCGACTGCAGCAACCTGAGCCGCGCGACCTTCCAGTCGCGGTGCACTGTCATGTGCGAAACGCCCAACAGTCCGGCGACTTCGGATTCGCTGAGGCCGGCGAAGAAGCGCAGCTCGACGACTCGCGCCTGCCGGGGGTTCCTGGCCGCCAGCTCGACGAGCGCGTCGTCGAGCGCCACCAGATCGAGCCGCGTCTCCCCGAAGACGCCACTCGCTTTTTCCAGCGGCAGCATCAGGTCTTTGGGGATGCGACGTCCCGCCCGCTTCTTGCGCGCCAGGTCGATCAGGATGCGGCGCATGGCGAGGGCCACGGAGCCGAAGAAATGGCGCCGATCCTCCCAGTGGGGATGCTGGCCGCCGAACAGCCGCAAGAAGGTCTCGTGCACTAGCTCCGTGGCCCCGAGCGTGGGGTTGCTGCGCTCTCTGCCCAGCATCGACCGAGCGGAGCGCCGCAGCTCTCGGTAGACGGTCGCGACCAGGGTCTCCAGATCTTCCTGATCACCGCCCCGCGCGCGATGGAGCACCTGGGTCAAGGAGGATGCGGCGCCGGGAATTCCCCGGCGCGGCGATGGGTCTGCGAGGGCCCTCTGAGCGCATGCCATGGCGAGCTCCTTCTCGAGTCCCGGTCAGCCGGGGGATGGAAGCGAGCTGGACGCTTTGCCAGCTCTTCTCGCCTATTAATGCGCAGAGACGGTACCAAGTGAAGCAGATACTGTGCCGAGTGAGGCAGATAAAATGTTCGGCGATCGACGCATGACTCTTGGATGGAATCGAAACTAGCTCGATTCCATCCAAGAACGTTCGACAGACGGTCGCGCTCGGTAGACTGCGCGCGACCTCGCAAACTCGCCGGTCCAGCTCGAGCTGCACAAATCGCTGCTCTTCAGGCGCTCATGAGCTCCAAATGCGTTTCCAGCTCAAACAGTCCTCGGCCGTGCTCGTTCCACCAGCG
>JBCCEE010000615.1:0-4606 GCA_039030415.1 Acidobacteriota bacterium | reverse complement strand
GGTTACGGTCATCTACCGATCGCCATGGCCGACGTCGACGCCAGCGGCAAGAGCTCCTACTGCCGATTCGTCGGCGATCCGTCGAATCTGGCCTTCTCCTGCGCGACGCCGGTCATCAGCCCTTGAGGCTGCCTGCTGCGCTTTGCTGTGCTTCGCCGCTGAGTCGATGCGCTCGGCGGCGGCGCACTCCTGCAACGTGTCACTCGGCGCGCCACTCAATTCGAAGGCTCGCCAAAGACCTCCGGGAACGTCGACTTGACCGTCTTCGGCACGAGCCGCTGGAACTCCGCAACCACTTCGGCGGGATCGGCGTCGTCTTCCCCTTCCCGGTCGATATGGCCGATGAACTTCACGTCGTCACGGGCCAGAACATAGTACTCCTGGACCCCGTACTCATGGCTGATTCCGCCATAGATCTCGATCCCCGCCCCGTCTCGAACGAGGATCCGCATCAGCTCCATGTAGGACTCGTCAAAGGGATAGACGAGCACATACTCTCCCCGCTTCTCGAGCCCTTCAAACTCGAGAGCCGCCCCAAAACACTCCTCCAACATCTCGCTCTGGGAACCGAGACCCGCGGCGTTCAAGATCGCCGTCAGGGCTTCGTCCGTGATCTCGGCATCGACGTCGTCCATGAGAGATGAAACGCTCTCCGGGAGCTTCAGAACCAGTGAGCCGGTGATCTCTGACATCTCGAATATCTCCGTACTTGAAACCTTTAGGACAGCAACCTCAAGACAGCGACTTCGAGAGCTGCTCCATGCCCGGGGCAAGCTCCATCTCCCTGAAGCGATCGATCATTCGCTCACAAAATGCGATCTGTTCCTCGGCATAGCCATCCGTATCAGCCACAACTTCCAGAGCTTTGGATAGTGTTGCCGCCACGTCCCGGCAACACTCAGCGGCCTGCTCTGGGTCGCTATAGTAAAGAAAAGCAGGGACGATGGAATCACACCACTCGTCCAACGCTGCCGGCGCCAGGCTCTCTGCGTTGTACGGGTGATCCAGGAACAGATTCATCGCGGGGTGCAGGTTGAGGCGCACCCACAAGGCTCGATGTTGGAACTTCTCGAGAGGCAGGTCGGGATAATCCGACGGCCGACACCGGATCGGAGTAAAAAACTGATAGATCTCGCGATCCCGCCTGTTGAACAGCGAGCCCTTGGCGGGATAGGCCGCTTTCAGCATGTCTCGCAGATGCTTCCTCGAGTCCCCGTAGTAGCTCGGGTGGGCATTCTCCCTCACGTGCTCCCAATCCATGCCCTCGGGTGAGAGCCACACCTGCAGCAGCGTATTGCAAGAGACGGGTAGAGGGCTGGTCTCGGGGTGGTAGCTCAGCCACCTCCACTCGGTCTGCTCCGGTACGGGATCGTGGGCTGAACCGGTCAGGAAATAGGTCTTGATCTGGTCGATCTCGTACTTTCTGAATCGATGCTTGAAGACCGGAGACCGTCTCACCTTCCTCCATTGCTTGGCTCGGTCTGCGACCCATTCCGGGTCGTCGGTTTTCCAGACGGAGCGCCACGCGGGCAGGGTAGGTTCCGAGTCTGTCTGCGTCATCACTCGAGTCCTCTTCAAGAGTCGACGAAACGTCGATAGGCATGCAGGGCTAGATCAGGTTGAAAGCGGCCCAGAGGGCCAGTAGCCAAGGAAGCAAAAGACTACAGGATTTTGGTAGGGCGAGCATTGCCTCGCGGTCCGAACCGGCGCGCGTTGCAATGGCGGTTCACTTGGTTGTCGGGTTGCTCACGAGTCCTGCGACTACACGAGCAGACACCTCAATCAGCAAAGGAACCCGATCATGCTCTCTTCAAAATCGACGCCGGCCTGCATCCGGCGCTTCTTCGCCCTCACCTTTGTGGTTGCTCTCATGACTCCCAGCCTCCTACCGGCCCAGTTTGGTGCCGCGGGGACGCAGTTTCTCGATCAAGACAGCCCGGCCGTCCCTGACTCCAACGACCCCAATGATCAGTTCGCCGAGGCCCTGGCGGCAGGCGACTTCGAGGGTGACGGCTATCCGGATCTCGTGGTTCACACCTCGCGCGAAACCGTCAGCGGCGTGATCAACACGGGTCAAATCACCGTCATCCGCGGCTCCGAATTGGGGCTCGATCCTGTGCTGGGCGCCGAGCTCTGGAACGAAGGCCAAGGGCTCTTGACTGGCGAGCCCGATTCCAACGACTATTTCGGTTACTCGGTCGCCGCGGGCGACTTCAATGATGATCAGATCGAGGATCTCGCGATCGCGGTCTACGGCGGTGATCCCGTGATCGACGGTCAACCCGTCTTGAACGCAGGCGAGGTCTATGTCCTCTGGGGCAGCGGGACGGGCTTGACCCACCAAGGCCATCTGACAATTCGCCAAGGAACCTTTGGCCTGCCCGGCGAGCCAGTCCCAGGCAATCGCTTCGGCTCGACGCTCACCTCGGGCGACTTCAACGGCGACGGCGTCGACGATCTCGCCCTCGGTTCAGAGACCTGCGATTTCGAACCGCCGGAAGGCCCCATCGTTCAAGGAGCTGGATGCCTGGCCGTGCTCTATGGTTCGAATAGCGGCCTCGATGCCTCACCCGGCGAGGGGGTGCCGGGAGTGATGTTCGACCTCTCGAGCTTCGGCTGGGCACCCGGCCCGTTCGATGGCTTCGGCAACGCTCTGGCAGCCGCCGACTTCGACGGCAACGGCTTCGAAGACCTGGCGGTCGCGGCCCACGGCCGCGAAGTCGCGGGCGAAAACAACGCCGGAGCAGTGTTCATTTTCTGGGGCAGCGAAGATGGGCTGACCGCCATCGACGTCCAGAAGATTCATCGCGGGACGCCCGGTATCTCGGGTTCCCCTACCGAAGACGACAACCTTGGAGACGCGCTCGAGGCCGCCGACTTCGACGGAGATGGTGCGGCTGAGCTGGTGATCGGAGTGCCTCAGGCGACCCTCTTGCTCGAGGAAGAGGGTATGGCCTACGTGGTTCCCGGTGTCCCGGGGGACGCTCTCGACACGAACGCCACCACGTCCCTCACCCAGGGCGTCCTGACCGGCAAACCGCTCGAGCTCACCGCGCGATTTGGATCCCAGGCAATGGCCGGTGACTTCGACGGGGACGGCTATCCAGACCTCGCGATCAGCGCTCCTCTGGCGAACGCCGAAGGTGTCGCCAACGCGGGGCTGACCTGGATCGTTCGCGGACATCCAAACGGGCTACAGATCGAAAACGCGCTGGAGATCTCCCATGCCGACGTGGCCCTTGGAGCTCTCCCCAACGACAGCTTCGGACTCCAACTCCTGAGCGCCGATTTCGACGCCAACGGCGCCGATGATCTCGTCGTCGGCATGCCCATCTTCGGCGCTGACGACGCGGGAGCTCTCGACGTCTTCTACGGCGCCTCGACCGTCGGTCCCCCCGAAATCTTCCTCGACGACTTCGAATCCGGCAATTTCGACGGCTGGTCGTCCGTCGTCAACAACTAGGCCGAGCTTCGACGCCGAATTTCGAGGCTGAGCTTCGAAAACACGATCCTCGACGAAAACATACCGGGTGCGAGCCTCGCACCCGGTATCCCAAGCCCAAACATACCCGGTGCGAGCGTCGCACCGGGTATGTTGACGTTGAGGAGACCCCGATTTTGCGTCAATCGCGGTCTCTGCACCCTGCAGATACCGGGTGCGAGCCTCGCACTGGGTATGTTGACGGTCGGGACCGTTGTTTCGAAGATCATCCGTTTCTCTGCTGGAAACAGCCGCGGTGTCTCCACCTCGTTCACCGCGATTGGCCAGCAGTCGACACCTGGGCGCTAGCCTCCTGGGCTCCTATCCGCGCTATCCTCTTTGGCCAGATGGACGAGCCATCCAAGCACCAGGGTCGGGCACCGCTCGCAGGCACTCAGCAGCACACGGTGACGCAGCTGCTCGCGCGCTGGAAGGCGGGTGACGAGGACGCCTTTGCGCAGCTCTTGCCGCTGGTTTATCGCGACCTGCGAGCGGTGGCGGCCAAGTACCTATCCCGCGAACGCGCCGGCCATTCTCTGCAGGCGACCGAGCTGGTGCACGAGGCCTACCTTCGCCTGGCCCAGGTGTCCGCGCTCGATGCCCACGATCGGCTCCACTTCTTCACGGTCGCGGCCCGCGCCATGCGACGCATCCTGGTGGATCATGCGCGCAAGCAGCAGGCCCACAAGCGGGTCGGTGCACACCGGCGGATCTCGCTCGAGGAGCTCACGGTTGGCGAGCTCGAGGCGCCCGGCGACCTGCTGGAGATCGACAGCGCTCTCGCCGAGCTCGAGAAGCGCCATCCGCGTCCGGCTCAGCTGGTCGAGCTGCGCTTCTTCGCCGGTCTCTCAGAGTCCGAGACCGCCGAGATGCTGGGGGTCTCGCGGGCGACGGCAACGCGCGACTGGCGCTTCGCCCGCCTGTGGTTGTTCCAGTTCTTGAACCCCGATCAGGCCACCGGCTAGCCGCTAGGGAGCTCCTTCGACCACCAGGCGCGGGCCTGCTCGGCAGACCAGTCTCCACTGACGGGTACGGCTTCGAGTCGGCGGGCGAGGGCCGCCGCTGACACCGGCCGGGCGCTCGGATCTTTCCAGCAGAACTTTGACACCTTTCTCTCCCAACAGC
>JBCCEE010000614.1:0-4612 GCA_039030415.1 Acidobacteriota bacterium | reverse complement strand
GGGCGCGCATCCGCGAGCGCCAGGGCGTGCAGTCCACACCTTCCGTCGGCGCACCGTGCAGGCTGTGCACGTGGGCGGCGCCCACCCAGCGGCTCGCCACAGCCGCCTCCACCCGCGTGCCCCAGTTGTGGGAGTGCACGACTTCTACCGCTGAGGCCCGCAGCCGTTTGGCGAGACGCCGGACCAGCAGCGGATCGTTGCCTTTCCGCTTGGCGAGCGGCACCAGCTCGGCACGACCCGGCCGAATCCACCACCGACCCGGGCCCACTTCCCCGAAGCAGAACACTGAGTGCTCATAGCGCTCGCGATCCAGGTGTTCGACCAGCTGGGCGACGCTGCGCTCGAGGCCACCGATCCCAAAGCCGTGCACGACGTGGGCGACCCTGAGACGCTGGCTCGACCCGTCGGGCGAAGCTCCACTGGGCAGAGGAGGTGGGTTCACGGAGCAGCCGTCTCGCGTCGGCCGAGCTTCAGAGGAGCTCCGGCGGCGAGCGTCCAGCCGGCCAGCCAGTAGAACCACTCGAGGTGCAGGCGGTCGCCGAACCAGCTCGACGCCATGAGGCCGAGCAGGATCGCTCCGAAAGCGGAGGCGTCGAGGCGCTCCCTAGTAGCCCGCGAAGGTGAGTGAGCGATGCGCCACAGCATCAGGCCGATGGCGGCGCACAGGGCGAGCCGCAGGATCAGCGCCTGCAGCCCCCAATCCAAGGCTTCGTCGAGGTAGCCGTTGTGCACCGAGCGCGGCACGTATACGCCAACCTGCGCGAGATAGGGCGCTCCGCGCACCTCCAGGAACGAGTGACCGCCTGAGCCCAAGGGGTAGTCGCGCAGCATCGCGAGTCCGGCCTGCCAAAAGCGCAGGCGCTTGCCGGAAGCCGAGGTTTTGTCCGCGAGCTCTCCGGGAATGGCGCCGAGGCGCTCCAGGGTAGAGCTGCCGGTATGTCCCGCCGGCTCGCGCTCCTCAGGCAGCTGCGTTCGACGTGTCGCCGGATCGCCGCGGGAGCCTGATGGGTCGAGCTCCGACCGGTCTGCGAGCTGAGGGTCTGCCAGCGGAATCGCGATCCGCGGCCAAACGGCGTTCGACACCGCGACACCGCCCAGCGCGAGCACGCAGAGCGTCGCGAACGCGATCCACGACTTGCGCAGGTCCCGCGGCATGATAGCCACCAGCGCCAGGATTGCCAGGGCCGCGGAGACGTAGGTGCCGCGGCTGTTGCACAGGTAGAGCATCCGCAGGGTGAGGATTAGGGTGCCGAGCGCAAACACGCGCCGGGGCCAGCGCCCGTGGAATAGCGCTCCCCAGGCGAGAGGAAGGATGGCAAGCAGCAGAGCGGCCAGATCGTTGGCCTCGCGGGCGTTGGCTGGGCCTACGTGCTCGAGCCGTCCGTTGATCATCTCGCCCTCGCCGAAAACGACCACCGCGACCCCCAGATAACAAGCGCCAGCGAGCAGGCTGTCGACGAAGCGCTGCTGGTCGCCGGGGTGCCGCAACGCCGCCCAGATCAAGACGGCGAGGCCGGTGTGCTTGATCAAGTAGATCAAAGCCGGCCGGCCGATCTCAGGCTCCGGCGCCAGCAGCAGGTGAACGAGGATGGCGTTGGCCGCCATGGCCGCGAACAGGATCAGGATCCAGCGGGCGGGGCCTCGCGGCGCGAGGGTTTCGAATGCACGGCCGGGCGTCAGCGCGATGCGCCACGCACCCCGCCGGGCGAGGTCGATGGCGATGGCCAGCGCCAGAATGACGCCGGCGATGAGATTCCAGCGCCAGGCCCCCAGCAGCTCACTGTCCCGGCCCCACCACCAGAACTTGGGCAGCGCGAAGTAAGTCAGGAAGTAGAGTGACGCCGCCCACGCGGGGCGCCGCAGCGCGAGCCCGGCGATGGTGAGGAAGCCGGCCAGCCACAGCCAGGCGATGACGGTCACGTTAGCCCGTCCGCGTGGGCCACCTCCAAGCCAGCCGGCAGAAGCTCTGGGCCGTAGGCGTCGAGCACTTCAGCCACCGGCGCCCACGCGAACGCACCCAGCAGCGTATCCAGCTTGCGCTCGGAGCTGCTGAGGTTGGCGTAGTGCGTCCAGCCGCCCCAATGGCCGATCCGAACGCGCGGCGGATCCGGATCGAGCTCCCATGGGTGGACGTATAGGATGCCTGGGCGGCCGCGTGCCGCCGAGCGCCGGAAGGCGTACTGCAGCAGCGCCAGCGGCAGCAGGCGCAGATACGCGCCGCCCGCGACCCCGAGGTTGCAGCCGGGTACCGCCAGAGTGGTGAGCGGAAATTCCTTGATACGTCGGCCGTTGGTGACCGGCGCCCAGCACGGGTGGCGCGAGAATCGTGGCCAGCCGTAGCGCGGATGATAGACGGGAAAGACGCTCGAGTCGTAGGCGATACCTTCCTCAGCGAGCACGTCGAAGGCCCAGGGGCAACGCGGGTCGATGCTGAAGCTGGCGGCCCGAAAGCCAGTGGGGCGGCGGCCCGTTGCCCTTTCGATGGCGTCGAGGGAGCGCCGCACGTCGCGGCGCAGCTCGTCAGGAGTGAGCGTGAATACCAGCCGGTGGTCGTAGCCGTGGCTTTCGACGTGGTGGCCAGCGTCCACGATCCTAGCGATCAGCTCCGGGAAGCGCTCGGCGATCCAGCCGAGGGCGAAGAACGTCGCGCGCACCTGGTGCTTGGCGAACAGCGTGAGCAGCCGCTGCGTCCCTATCTCGAGTCGCGAGGGTACCGTCTCCCAACGGTGCCGCGGAACCGCCCTGGCCATATTGGAGGCGTGGAACCAATCTTCCAGATCGACACTCAAGGCGTGGGTTACTGCCGCCTCATGGCTTGGACTGCTGTGAATCACAGCTCCTCGGCCTCTCTCAGCGTGCGAACGCTCGGCTGCCAGTGCACGTAGCGTTTACCGCGCCCGTACTGCCAGGCGGCCAGCAGCGCCGCGGCGGTCGTCACCGCGAAGTAGCGCGGCAGCCGCGGTCGCGGCGTTACGATTCCGAGAGCCCAGAATAGAGCCTGCGCCGCAAAGACGGTGATGAAGAAGGGGGAGCCAGAGTCTGGGAAAATAGAGTCTGGGGAGCCGGAGTTTGGTGAGCCGAGAGCCAGCAGACCGGAGCTCGCCAGCAGGCCCAGCATCGGTATCGGCAGCAGCCAGCGGAGGATCTTGTGGCTCCACAGCTGTACCGCGAAGAAGCCATGGCGGGTGGGATCGAGCAGGTCTCGGTGCGCCCGCAGCGCCGCCATGCCGCGGACCATCGTGCGTACCTTGCGGCGCAGCTCGTGCTCTTCAGACGGCACGCTGCCGCCGACGGCCACCGCCGCGGGTTGGACGATGCTGCGTTGGCCGGCACGGACGGTACGCAGCGCCATGGTGAAGTCACTCGGCAGATCCTGCGGCCAGTCATCGCACAGCGAGCGCCGGATCGCGAACAGCCAGCCGCTGTTGCCGACCGTCGAGCCGCCGAGGCTCTCCTGATGCTTGAGCCAGGTATCGTAGCGCACGAAGGCGCTTTCGCCGGCCGCCCTACCGTTTGGATCAGCGAGGCGGTCGACGCCGCTGACGCAGCCGACTTTGGGATCGGCGAAGCTGTCGACGAGGGCAGCGAGCGCGCCGGGCTGCAGCGAGATGGCGGCGTCGGTGAACACCAGAATCTCGCTGTCAGCCGCCTCGATCGCGCGCCGCTGCGCCGCTTCCTTACCTTGCCTCTGCGAGCTGCTGACGAGACGCACGCAGCCGTCTTGCCAACGGCGCGCAATGGCTTCGGTGGCGTCGGTCGAGGCGTCGGAGGCGACCACCACCTCGAGCGAGCTCGCCGGCATCTCCTGGCGCAGACAGTCCGCGATCTTGGCGTCGATGACGCCCTCGCCGTTGTGTAGTGCGACGATGATCGACACGCGCGAGGGCCGTTCCGTTGGCGTCCCCTCTGGTGTTGGGCTGGGAGCGCGCTTCAGCACCAGCCGCCGCAGCCAGACGAGGCTGCCGTAACCGACGTAGACGTAGCACAACCAGGCCGCCGAGAGGCAGAAGAGCGTGGTGAGCAGCTGGTGGGTCGTCAACGGTTGGGCCGTAATCGTGTGCCGAGCTTGATGCGGTGGCAAGCTTTGCATCGAAAGGAGCCTGAGAGCATACCCAATTATTGCTGCTCCAGGGTTGCGGGGAGCGAGGCGAGACGAAGTGCTCAGCTCGAGCCGTGCAAATCTGGACCTACCAGCGCCAGCCGACGCCGACGAGCAGGGTCAGCGGTTTGTAGTCCGCCTCGACCGTGCCGGCGCCGAGCTCGCTCTCCATGGTGACCCCGGAAGCGCTGAGCCAGCGCAGCTGAGCGTCGACCAGCCAGCGGCTCTCGCTCGTCCAGCGGAAGCCGGCCATCAGCTGCAGGCCGAGCTCGTCGGTCTCGAACGAGGTTTCGACGCCGTTCTCTTCGAAGTCCACATCGACTTCCTGGATCCAGCCGATGCCCGCCCCGAGGTAGGGCTGGAAGGCGGAGTCGCGGCGGAAGCGGTAGTAGGCGTTGGCGCCGATGGTCACCGAGGCGTAGTTGCCGTCGCTGACGGTGCGACCGTCGGCGAAGGTCACCCGGTCGAAATCGTTCGAGCGATAGAGATAATCGAGCTCGAGGGTGAATTTGC
>JBCCEE010000613.1:0-4635 GCA_039030415.1 Acidobacteriota bacterium | reverse complement strand
CGCGAGGCGATCACCAACCTCGCCCGCCACTCCCGCGCCGACCGATGCCGCATCACCCTGGTTCGCGAGCCCAAGGAGATCGTGCTCAGCGTGCACGACAACGGGGTGCAGACCGAGAGCCAACGCCAGAGCGCCTTCGAGAACGCCGGCCACGGCCTGATCGGCATGCGTGAGCGGTTGGAGGAGCTCGGTGGACGATTGATCGTCGATCCTTCGGACGGCTGGCGCATCGCGGCCCATCTGCCGGCGCCGAGGCTGCAAACCGAGCCCCGAACGAGCCGTTCCCAGCCGATGCCCAGCCGCATCCCGTCCAGACCGGTTCCGTCATGACCCGCCCGATCCGTATTGTCCTCGCCGAGGATCAGGCGATGGTGCTCGGAGCGCTCGCTGCCCTGCTCGACCTCGAAGAGGATCTCGAAGTTGCAGGACGCGCGGCGGACGGCGCCGAGGCCTTGAAGCTCATCGAAGAGCTATCACCCGACGTCGTGCTCACCGACATCGAGATGCCGGGCACTACCGGCCTCGACCTGGCCAAGACGCTGGGCGAGCGCGGCGGTCCGAATCCCGCGGTGGTGATCCTCACCACCTTCGCTCGCCCGGGCTACCTGCGCCGCGCGCTGGACGCCGGCGTCCGCGGCTATCTGCTCAAGGACGCACCGTCCGACCAGCTGGCCGATGCCATCCGCCGGGTCGCCGCCGGTGGCCGCTCGATCTCCCCCGAGCTCGCCGCAGAGGCCTGGGGCGCCGAGGATCCCCTCACCGACCGCGAGCGTCAAGTGCTGCGTCTCGCCGCCGAGGGCCTCTCCACGGGACGCATGGCCGATCGCCTCCATCTCTCCGAAGGCACGGTGCGTAACTACCTCTCGGAAGCTATCGGCAAGACCGGCGCCGCCAACCGCACCGAAGCCGCCCGCATCGCGCGTCAGCAGGGCTGGCTGTAGAAGCTCAGGGCCTTCCTTCGTCCTTCGCGTCGCGCAGCAGCTCCTCGGTCAGCTCAAACCCCGCGGCTCCCTGGCCCAGCTTGTGTGTCGTTGCAAGCCATCGCTCGACATCCAACGGCTGCGGCTTCAGCACTCTCTCCAAGCACACGATTGCCTCGTCGTTGACGCTACGACGATGTGTCGCCGCGCGCTCCTCGAGCGCCCTGTATAGCTCGTCTGGAACTTGCTCGATCACTAAGGTCGCCATTTAGACCTCCTTCTCAACTCGAAGCGCTTCCGATATACAAGCCACCATAGCCAAGGAGGCTTGCTCCCAACTGTCGTTGCCGCCTATCAGAGGCACGCCGTCTGAGCCCATCACCTGCCCCGTTACTTTACGTGAGCTGTGACATACTCCCCACCACCCGCACCAAGAAACGATATGAACCCTGACCGATCCCCGCGCGAGCCGGGCGCTCCCCATCAAGACGCCGCGAACGCGACGCGCCCGGACTCGGTGGCCAGGGCGGTGGCGCGATTCCAGGCCGGAACGCAGCGCGAGGAGAGCTTCCGCTGGCTCTACCAGAAGTTCTTCAAGGCGGTCGAGCGATTCTTCGCCCGCAAGGGAATGTCGCCCGAAGATTGCCTCGACCTAACTCAAGAAACATTTCTTGGGATCTACAACGGACTAGATAGGTTTCGCAGCGATTCGCGCTTCGAAACCTGGCTGTACAAGGTCGCGACGACGACCTATCTCAAACGGTTGCGGACAGGTGCCACCGCCAAGCGATCCGGGCACAATGTACCGCTGGAAGACGCGATGTTCGACGAGCCCAACCTCGGAGCACCGGCAGGACAGCTCGAGGAGGTACTGAAGGACGAGAGAGCCCAGGTGATGGCAAAAGCCGTCGAGCGCCTGCCTGGCCAGATGCGCAAATGCCTCACCCTACGCCTCTACCACCAGCTTGCCTACAAAGAGATCGCCGAGGTCATGAAGCTGAACATCGAAACCGTCAAGGTGCACCTGTTCAAGGCTCGCAAGAAACTCAAGCAGGAGTTGAGCAGCTACAACCTGGAGCACCTGGACCTGAAGCGCCCGTATTCTGAAACGGAGACCCCATGACTCACACCGAGCTCAACGATTCCGAGGCGCTGGTGGCGACCCTCGCGCGAGCTGCTCAGGGCAGCGTTGGCGAGCCGCTGGATATCGAAGTCCTGGTGGCTTATCACCGCAATGAGCTGCCGCCCGAGGAAGCCGAAAGAGTGCAGGATCACCTGGTGGGCTGCCCCCGCAGCGCCCAGACCCTGCTCGATCTGAGCTCGTTCGAGAGCGACGCTAGCCGGGACTCGGACGCGGTGACCGACCTGTCGGCGGTAGCCGCCTGGCGGAGCTTCAAGCCCCGGATCACCACCGCCAACGACGACGAAGGCGACCGCGCGAAGCCGAGATCGGTCTGGAACGCTCGTTCGCCGCTGGTCGCTATTGCCGCTTCCCTGCTGATGGCGGTCGTCGGCCTCTCGCTGTGGGTCGCGCAGCTGCGCGGCACCAACTCCGGGCTCGAGCAGACGGTAGCGCAGCTCTCCCAGGTGCAGGTGAATCCCCCGGTCTTCTATCTCGACGAGACCACCCGCGACGCCGACAGCGACGTTGCCGCCGAGGTCGCCGCCAACCACCCGTTTTTCCTGGTGACCGTCATCCCCGGCTCGACGGAAGACTTCCCCGCCTACGAGGCCGAGGTCGAGAACGCTGCCGGGCAGGTGATCTGGAACCAGACCATCGCGCTGACCGACGCCGCCACCCTCCGGCTGATGCTGCCGCGCCAGGATTTCCCGGCCGGGGACTATCAAGTTCGACTCTTCGGCCGCGACGGTGAGCGCAAGGAGCTACTCAACGACGGCACGCTCAACCTGCGCTATCGCTAGCTCGCCCGTGCCCGGCGTGCGTGCTGCCCGCTTCGGACTGCTGTGGGGACTCGCCTTCCTCGGGGTCGTAGCGTGCGGTCGCGATGACACCACTCGGGCCGTGGCTGACAAGGCGAGCGACGACCCAAGCGAGATCGCGCTTGCTGCAACGCGCGAGCTGCTACTCGAGACCGCCGCCTCGGACGAGCTGGCTCCGGGAGAGGAGCACCGCTACACGCTCGAGCTCACTGCCGGGGACTTCGTTCAACTGGTGGTCGAGCAGGACGGCATCGACGTCGCCTCCACGCTGCTCGGCCCCGATGCGGCGCCCTTGATTCGAGTGGATCGCCCGGTGGGCTATCTTGGCCCCGAGCCGCTGATGGCGGTAGCCACAGCGACCGGCCAGCACACCCTGCTGGGGCAGGCCCTCGATAGCGAGCGACCGGCGGGAGCCTATCGCGTCGAGCTGCGCGAGCGGCGTCCCACGACGCCGCAGGATCGCCAGCGAGCCGAGGCGGCGGCCCTGCTGGCAGGCAAGGCCGATCTGCCGCGCGCTCTCGAGCTATGGCAGGCGCTCGGGGACGATTTCTGGCAGGCCGAGACGCTGTACCGCCTGGGCGCCGCAGCCCAGGAGCCCGCCGCCGCACTGAGCGCCTATGAGCGCAGCGCAGCCCTCTACGCCGCGGCGGGTGATCCACGCCAGCAGGGCTTCGTGCTCAACCAGATCGGCGTCCTGCACCACCGCGACGGCCGCCCCGAACAGGCGATCGCTCGGCTCGAACAGGCGCTGGACGTCCAGCGCTCGGCGGGCGCCCGGCTCGGCGAAGCCATCTCGAGCATCAACCTGGGTCAGATCCGCCGCACCCAGGGCCGCTACCACGAAGCACAGCAGCTCTACCGCCAGGCTCTCGAGGCGCTGGACGAGCAGCGCGACCGGCTCCAGCGAGCTCAGACGTTCCACAACCTCGGTGTGCTGTACCGCATCCTCCATCGCGACGAGCTTGCCGAGGACTACCTCACGCGAGCCGCCGGTGCCGCGGCCGGGATTGGCTACCAGAACCTGCAGGCTGCCGCGCTCAATCAGCTGGGCAAGCTGGAGCAGCAGCGCGGCGAGACGTCGGCCGCCCTACCGTTTCATCAGCGTGCTCTCGAGCTGCGAAGCCAAACCGGCCATCGGCGTGGAGAGGCCAACACGCTGATCGACCTCGGTTTGAGCTATCGCACGCTGGAACGCCTCGACGAGGCCCGCACCGCCTACGACACTGCCCTGGCAGTGCTCGATGACCTGCCCCCCAGGCCGCGGATACGCGCCGAAGTCCTGCTCGCTCTCGGCGCGCTCGAAATCCGACTCGAACAGCCGACGGCCGCTGCTGAGCACCTGCAGCAGGCTGTCGAGCTAGCCCGTGACTTCGACGACCCGGCCGGCGAAGCCGAGGGGCTCTACCGCCTCGCCCAGGCCAACGCCCAGCAGGGCCGGATGGCAATCGCCCACGAGGCCGCTGCAGGCGCTGTCGAGCTGGTCGAACGGGTCCGCTTGAGCGCCATCAGCCCGGAGCTCAGGTCTTCGTTTTTTTCCTCGGTGCAGCCGTTCTTCGAGCTCCAGATCGACCTCTTGATGCGCTCCCACCGCCAGCAGCCGAACGCCGGCTACGACGCTCGAGCCCTGAGCGCGAGCGAGCGTGCCCGGGCCCGTTCGCTGCTCGATATGCTGGTGGAAGCGGATGCCGATATCCGAGCCGGCGTCGACCCCACGCTGCTGGCACGCGAGAGTGAGCTGCAAGAAGCGCTCAATCGGGGCGCCCAAGAGCTCAGG
>JBCCEE010000612.1:0-4653 GCA_039030415.1 Acidobacteriota bacterium | reverse complement strand
CCGAACTCGCCGCGCCACTCGCGCGTGGCGAGAGGCGCGTGGGAGGCCACCTCGATCAGGCTTGACTCGAAGGCCTGCTTGGCCCGCGCGATGGCCCTATCACCCCGATCGCTAGGGTCGTTGGAGTGCAGCACCGCGTTCCAACTATCCACCGCATGAGCATAGTGGCGGCACAGGTGCGGGATATAGGCAAGGTCGAAATCCACGCCGAGGCACAGCAGCAGGTGCAGCCGCGGGACCGCGGATGGCTGATCTCGAACCGTACGGGTCTCTGAGGAACCGGCGTGCTTCATCCTCGCCCGAGCCTATACCTTCGCCCAAGCCTATACCTGCGCCCGAGCCTAGACCTGCACCCGAGCCTAGACGCACGAGCCGGCTCGCGCTCCTCACTGGCTGTGAAAACCCGCAAAAGCGCTGTCGAGGACCAAACACGATAGAGTAGAAGCTCTGGAAAGCGAGTAAAACCATGGCTAAAAAGAGCTCATTCGATATCCCTCCTTCGCCAGCTCCCGGCGAGCTCAGGCTGCTCCAGGACTTCATCAACACCTTGGACCTCGAGACCGGAGAGGATCGACTCGCCAACCCCCAGGCGCTAGCCACCTGGCTGGCTCGCCGGCAGCTGGGTCGAGCAGACGGCGAAGTCGACGACGCCGTCTGGCAGAGCGCCATGACGGTCCGACAAGGGCTGCGGGCGGTGATCGCATTGCGCTGTGGCGCCGAGGCCGATCCCAGCGCAGTCGAGAGCTTGAACCAGGCCCTCGGCAGTGTGCGACTGGCGCCTCGGTTCGACCAAGACGGAGGTCTATTCCTGCACGGCCAGCGCCCCGGCTGGCCTGGCGTGCTGGCGCGCCTAGTTCTGATCGTCTCCAGCGCGGTGAAGACCGGGCAGTGGCGCCGGCTCAAGCTATGCCGCAACACCAGCTGCCTGAGGGTGTTCTACGATGCTTCCAGGAACCACTCGGGGAAATGGTGCACCACGCGCCGCTGCGGCAACCGTCTGCACTCCAAGACCTACCGCAGTCGCGGTCCGACGCACCTACGCGGCAAGCCACCTATCATGATCCTCGACCACCGGATGAACGCTCCGGTCCGTAGACCCGACCCAACGAGTCTCAGAGCCTCCCGCCAGCCCCTGCCCGAGGACTGAAACCCCCATGCCGCGGCGAGGCTGACGAGCGCGCCGATTCGAGCAAGTGTCGACTCGCGCAGAATGCGAAAAAACAACAGGGGTCAACCGCTTTTGATCCTGACGCGGCGCAAATTCGTCAGGACCTAACGGCGTTTGATCCTGACGCGGCGTAAATTCGTCAGGAGCTAAAAGCTTTTGATCCTGACGCGAGATAAATTCGTCAGGAGCTAACGGCTTTTGGTCCTGACGAATTTAGAATAAAACAGGAGCTAACGGCTTTTGGTCCTGACGAATTTAGAACAAAACAGGAGCTAATGCCTTTTGGTCCTGACGGATTTAGAGCAAAACAGGATCAAAAGACTCTTGATCCTGTTTACCACCGAGCCTTCCTCAGCGTGCTCACGGCGGAGGCCCTGGGGCTGCCAGGAAGTTAGATCGATGCGAAGCCGTAGTCGACATCGTTGACGCCGTAGGCCACCAGCGTCTCGTCCGGCGCCGTCTGGATGCCGGAGAAATACGTGCAGGAGTGCAGGTTGCCGTTGTGCTTGATCTCGCTGCCGAACAGGCTCTCCAAAGAGTGGATCAGCCACGGCCCGGAGGACGAGACGGTGCGAGCCACTGGATCAAACGAGCCGGCACGCCCCAGGTAGAGCTTCTTATTGCCGGCGACGAGCACCTTGCGGTGGCCGACGAAACGGTAGCCCTCCGGCGTCTCGGAAAGCTGCGTGCCGAGCGTGACGTCATCCGGCGTGCCAGATTCGGGCTCCAGCAGCGGACCCAGGTACTCGTCTTCCATCACCCAGGCGTCCTCGGTCTCTTCCTCGAGGCGCAGGATCCTCAGCGGGTTGAGCCAGTACAGCGCGTAGGTTTGCCCGGCCTGCTGAAAGAACGCCCAGTTGCGCTCCTGACCGCGTCGCCCCGGGTAGACGACCTGCTTGATCCTGCCGAGCTCGGGCGCCACCTGCATCACGAAGATGTGGTTGCGCGGCGGCACCCAGCCCGAGTTGAAGGTGAGGTAGAGGCGGTCTTCGAGTCGAAACACTTTGGGGTCGATCAGGCGCGGCGCGTCGACCGGGGGCGTGAGGTGATCGAGACGGTGGACGTCGCCGTCGACCGCGAAGAACGCCGCTAGCTCCCGCTCGCCGCGCACGATGGCGCGGAACGCCCACACCTGGGTCGCCACGCCTCCTGACAGGCTGCCCTGGTAGAAGCTGGGATTGAAGACGTTGTGAACCGGCAGCGAGTCGATCAGGCGCTGGAAATCCTGCGCCAGCTGCCGGCTGCGCTCACTCTGTCGGGGCTGGATCGTCGAGAGGTCCAAGGGGTCTCCATCCGAGCTGCAGGCCATCGTAGACCGCCTGGTCCCGGGCTTGCAGATGGTCTTTGCGGCGCCAGCGCGCGTGCGGCGCCGGCAGATCCTTCACGCCTCTCACCGGCACCAGGTAGCTGGGCTCGTCGAACGCCCACTGCGCCGCGACGTTCACCCGAATATCGTCCTCAGCCAGGAGCGCCGGCGTATTCAGACCGGGAGCGCTGATCGCCTGCAGGCAAGCCCGCGACAGCACGTGGAATCGCCCCTTCACCAGGTCGACGGGCCGGACCTCCCTAGTGGTGACCCTCTCGCCATGGGAATAAGCGGCGTTCGGCCGCTGGCGGTCCAGCATGTGGCCGAACAGCCCGATGACGCTGCGCTGGCCGTACGCTCGGATCACCGGCATCAGCTGGGGGGCCAGATCCTCAGTGAGCATCAGGTCGTCGTCAGAGAACACGAAGGTCTCATAGTCCAGCAGCTGCGCCAGCTGGTGGCGCACCGCGCAGCCGAAGTTGTGATCCGACACGACGTTGAGGCAGCCCTCCATGCGGCGGTCCGACGGATGATTGTGGAAGATCATGATGTCGTCGATAAACGACTGCCGGCGCAGGCCCTCGATGACCCGGGGCAGATTGTCCGGCCGCCGCCAGCTCAGCACGAGGGCGAGCGCACGCGGTCGATCGAGCTCTCGGCGGGTCGACTTCGAGCTATCCGCCTTCGGCCGCTCGGCCGGCTTCGAGCGTGCGGCCGGCGTCGCCGGCCTGTGCACGACTTCGGGCCGCGTCCACGCTCGGGAGTCGCTCACCGGTAGGAGCTCCCGCCACCGAGGCCACTGGGGCGATAGTGGAGGGTCAAGCACAGGCAGTAGTCCCCGCGCAGCGGCCAGGGGCGACCGTGCAGCAGCCGAGCCCCCTCGTAGAACACCACCTCGCCCGGCGCGAGGTCGACATCGTGCACTCGCCCTTCGATATCCTCGATGCGCAGCGGCCACGGCTCGTCCAGCTCGGCCGCCAGGCACGCCGTCGAGCTGAGGACCCGCGGACTCGGCCGCTCGAGATCCGCCGGCCGGTCGACATGACTCAGCACGTACGCCCCGCGCTGAAACGCCCGCAACCCGCCGCCCGCGGAACGCTCGAGCGTCATACCCGCCCACGCCTCGTGGCGGGTCTGCAGCGCGAGCCCGATCTCGTCGTCGAACGCCGCATCGTCGGGGGTCACCACCGGCAAAATCGCCGGCTCGACCGACCGCACCTCATCCCGCGACGGCGCCGGCACGAAGCGGTGCGCGTCGCGCCGCACCCGCTCCATGATCCATGCGTGCACCTCTTCCGGCAGCTGCGCTTTCTCGAAACCCAGTCCGAAGTAAGGCGTCGCCACCTGCTGCTCGCGGTGCAGCGCGGCCAGCCAGGCCGGTGTTTCGAGAGCCAGGGTTTCGAGTGCCAGTGCTTCGTGAGACAGTGTTTCGAGAGACGTCTCGGTCATCCGCAGGTCGGCTCCAGAGTGTACGCTTGCCCTTCCATGAACGGTCCTATCCTAGCCGCGGAGCGCACTCGCGCATGAAGCGCATCGCCATCCTGGTCATCGCCTCGACGCGGCAGCCCGTCTACCTCCACTACCTGAAGACCTACTGGACCCGCCTCATCCGCCGCACCAACGCCGAGCTACCGCACCTCAGCGTCTTCCTGCTCTTCGAGCACGACGCCGAGCTCGACGGCCTGGGTCATTTATCCCACAACATCCTCCAGGATCCGACTTCCGACTACGGTCGCTTTTGCCCAGAAGAGCACCAGACGCTGACGGGGGCACAGCTCCGAGTGCATGGAGTACGTCTGTGGCACTTGTCTGCAGTAGACATGAACATAACATGGTATATGAGTAGGTGGGGATAACATTCAATAATAACAAAGCACAATTGGGATAGAACATTACACAGACTTGGTTATAGTATCACTATGAATATTACATTATTGGCTATTGTGAGGTTTTCAAATTAATGGGGAATTTATCGAATAATTTGCTACTTAACATCAGCCAATCCAATGATTCTTTGCTTAACATCGGCCAAATTGCAAATTTAACATTCAAGGTATCACCTTATGTGCATATTATAAATTCTAGATATCAAATATCTACAATAAAATCAAACTTTTAAGATGCAAAAATTTGTCCGGACTTGAGAGATTGCTATATTACTAACTTCATTGACTGCCTG
>JBCCEE010000611.1:0-4688 GCA_039030415.1 Acidobacteriota bacterium | reverse complement strand
GCCGTGGTAAAGCGATTCCACCAGCGAATCTCGATAGCTGCCGAAGGTGCCCTGGGGGGTGGTCGGGTGCTTGTAGTGCACTGAGACCGTGGTGCCCGACAGCTCGGCATCGGTGTTGATCGAGAACAGCGTCTCCTCGTGCCCGGGCACTCCGAAGACCTCGCGCTCACGCGGGTTTTCCGCCGCGGGAATCTTCGCGAAGTGCTTGCGAATCAAACCCTCGATGCGGTCGCTGTCGAAGTCGCCAACCGCCACCACCGCCATCAGATCGGGGCGATACCATTCCTCGTAGAAGCGCCGTACGGCTTCGTAGGTGGCATTCTCAACGCTCTCCGGGGTGCCGATCGGCAGCCGCTCGGCGTAGCGGGCGTCTTTGAGGATGACGGGAAACTGGGCGTCGCGCAGCCGAGCGCCGGCACCGCGTCCCTGGCGCCATTCTTCGATCACCACGCCGCGCTCTTTGTCGATCTCCGCTTCATCGAAGCTGATGCCGTGGGCCCAGTCCTCGAGAATCTGAAAGGCGGTTTCGACGATGGCGTCATCGTCGGTGGGGATCTTCAGCAGGTAGACGGTTTCATCGAAGCTGGTGTAGGCGTTGAGATCCGGGCCGAAGGCGAGGCCGATGGACTCGAGGTAGTCGACCAGCTCCTGCTTCTCGAAGTTGCGCGTGCCGTTGAACGCCATGTGCTCGACGAAGTGGGCCAGGCCGAGCTGATCTTCGTCTTCTAGGATCGAACCGGCGTTGACCACCAGGCGCAGCTCGGCGCGCTGCTCGGGGCGGCGATGGGCTCGGACGTAGTAGGTGAGTCCGTTCTCGAACTGACCCGTGCGGATCGCCGGGGTCGGAGGAATCGCGGCATCGCGCTCGCCGGCAGCGATGCGCCGTGCCTCGTCGAGAGGGATCTCCTCGAGTTTAGATGGCTGCGAAGGCGCTGCTGTCGACGCTTCGGCGGTCGACGGCGCGACCGGCGGCGCGGCAGCCGTTGGAGTCGTTGGGTTCGGCGTGGCCGTGCAGGCGCTGAGGAGCAGCAGCCCAACGGCACACAGGAAGGGAAGCAGACGGGTAGGGTAGGCGTGACGATTCAGAGTATTCATCCTCCCATTTTAGCCGCCGTTGGCAACCGCAAACGGGAGCTCGAATGCGGCTAAAGGCCACTCGCCCCTCGCCCGCAGCCATCGACTTTCCCGGTGAGTGACGCCAGTCCTTTGCGCCCAAGCTCGCCCGCGAGCCACAGGGCCTACACATGCTAGTCTCCCACCTCGGGTAGCGAACACCGCTGCAGCAGACCTGATCGTTCGTAGGGCACGGACTCGGGGGAAGACAAAGATAACTGAAAGTCTCGGGACTGGCACGGTCCGGATTTGCCACGTTGTGCTCTTCGGTGAGCTCGACGGATCTCAGCGGTCCATGCTGGCAATCTGCCGGCGGCTGGATCGACGTCGCTTCGAACCGCATGTGATCTGTCAAGGGCGCGGCTCCCTGACCGACGCCCTGGAGCTCGACGGCATCCCGTGGACCGCGGCGCCGAGCTTGACCCGCTCGATTCATCCCTGGCGGGATCTGCGAGGCCTGTGGCAGATGATGGTGCTGCTGCGCCGGCTAGCGCCGCAGATCGTCCACACTCACTCTTCGAAGGTTGGGTTTCTCGGTCGTTTGGCGGCGCGTCTCGTCGGCGTCCCGGTGGCGGTGCATCACGTTCGAGGCCTGCCGTTCCACGAAGCGTCTGCGCCCTGGCGGCGCCGACTGTTCAGCCGCCTCGAAGCGCTCGCTGGTGCCTGGTGCGACCGCGTGCTCTTCGTCAACCACGAGGAGCGACGGCTGGCCGTCGACCGCGGACTGCTGCCAGAGTCTCGATGCGTCACGATTTTAAACGGCGTCGAGATCGAGGCTTTCGACGGGGCGCAGGTCCCCGCGCTCCGCCAGAGCTTTCGCCACCGGTGCCAGGCGGTGGAGCACGAGGTGCTGATCTTGTTTTGCGGCCGTCTGGTGCGTCAGAAGGATCCGCTGATCCTGCCTGAGATCGCGCGGCTGCTGGAGGAGCGCCGGCCGGACGAACCGTGGCGGATCGTGGTCGCGGGCTGCGGCCCCCTGGGGCATCAGTTGGACGAGCGGATCGAGCAGCTCGGCTTGGCGAAGCGTTTCCTACGTCTTGGCTGGGTAGCCGATCCAGTGCCGGCGACGGTGGGCTGCGATATTGCACTCTTGCCGTCGCGCTGGGAGGGCCTGCCGCGGGTCCTGCTCGAAGCCCAGGCCGCCGGCCGACCGGTGGTCACCAGCGACATTACTGGCAGTCGCGAGGCGATCGATGAGTCGACCGGAATGCTCTGTCGCGTCGGGGAGCCGGCAGACTATGCTGCGGCCTTGGATGCCTTGTTCGACCCGGAACGTCGGCGGTGCATGGGCGATGCCGGCCGTCGACGTGCCCGCCAGCGGTTTCGCGTCGAGTCGACGGTAGCCTCGGTGGTCGAGGTCTACGACGAGCTGCTGGGGCCCGACGGTCCGGCATAAGATCCTTCACTGGGTAGTCTCAGCTGAGGAGGTCTTGTTGCGAGAGGTCTTGGCCTCGACCCGAACGAGCCGATAACCGCGGTAGGAGTCAACGACTTCGAGTCTGAGCCGCGGCCTGGCACGGCGCAGCGCATCGATATCGCACCTCATGATGAGCCAGTCGGGCTTACGCCTGAGGTAGAAGTCGAAGGCCTCGAGATGCTGGGGGTCGATGCGACATGCGTTCAGCAGCCGCGTGGCTCGCAAGGCGCGCAGTCGACGATCCCGCGCGGTGGTAAAGGCGAGCTCGGTGGTACCGGCCTCGGTCAAGGCGAGCACGCCAGCGATGCGTCGCGGTGCCAGGGCCTTGTGGCCCCTGAGTCGCGGGGCGAATCGCTTCGCAACCTCGAGCGCTTCCACGGGCAGTCGCAAATCCCACGGGCGCTTCCAGGTCACTCCGTTCGCCGGGGCGAGCGCGGCATGCTCGAAGCCCAGCGTCCAGGATGCGGCGATCGCCAGCAGCAGGATAGAGGGCAAGGCTATGAGCCGGCTTCGAACAGTGGTTGCTTTGACCGCCGTGACCAGCAATGGCGCGAGCAGGCCGAAACTCAGAGGCAGGCACAGCGCCAGGTAGAGGCGCCAATAGCCGGGCTCGGTGAGGAGGCGATACCACAGCGGTCCGGTCACTGGCGTGAAGCAGAGCAGCGCTATCAGGGCCTGGCTGGTCGCGATCAGTCTGCCCAGCGGAGCGCGCAGAGCGACTAGAGGCACGATCAGCAGCAGCAGGGCGTCGCGAGCCAGCAGGCCAGGATTCCAAACTCTCTGACCCAGCGATTGGTACCAGGAAGACGAGGCTTCAGTGGAAGGCTGGCCCAGGGGCTCCTGCAGGACGCTCCAAGACGTCTGGAGGACGCCGGCGGGGCCCCACTGCGAGAGCGCGAACAGCGCCGCCGGCATGGCGAGCACCGTCAGGACGGCGACCGCGCGCTGGCGATGGCGGCGAGCTCCGCGAGCTGCCAACAGCAGGTAGGCAATGGCTAGCGTGCCGCCGACGAGAGGCGCCATCAGGAGTGCCGACCGGTTGATGAAGGGAGCGGCGACCAGCAGCAGCGAGAGCAGCCACAGGCCACGTCGAGTCGGACGAAAGAGGTAGCGCAGGGTGAACAGAAAGACCATCGGCATCAGAATCGCGAACGTGATGACCTTGCCTTGCCAGATGCGCATCAGAGTCAAGTTGCCGAACGAGCGATGGAAGCTACCGTCCAGCAAGAGGCAAACCACGGCAACAGCGAGGGCCAGCCAGAGCTTCGGACCTCGCAAGCGCAGCTGCCAGAAGACGACCGCGTAGAGCACCAACCAGAGGCTCACCGCCAGGGCGGCGCCGAGGTTGTGGTAAGCCTGGATCGGAGCGATTCCCAGGCTCGAGCCGGCCGCGACAACGGCTCGCTCATAGGCTCGGATTTTGCCCAGGTGTTCGGACGTCCACCATCCACCGGAAGGCTTGGGCAGCCGAAATGGCTTGAGGTTAGGTGGAGCGCTAGGCTCGAGGTGATCGATCTGAGGCTGGTAAAAGTAGGAGACGTCGTCTTCGTCCGGCCGGCTGGTGCACAGCACGATCAGTATCGGGATCGCGGCAGCGACAGCCAGCCGCTTGACGAGCACCCAATCGCGTCGGGTCGCCGAGCGCCATCGGCGTCGCCACTGCCGCAACAGGGGAATACCCACCAGGCATAAGGTGAAGGGAACGAGCTGATACGAGGTCTTCAGAGGGAGATGGCAGAGTGCGACGGGCGCATAGGCAGCGATCCATGCGAAGAGGATCGCGATGACGGCCTCGAGCAGGATCAGCAGGATCGGCATCGGTTCAGCATCGGTTCAGCATCGAGCCAGACGTCGCACTTCGGCGAGGAAGGGGGCGCGGCGTCGCGTCAGGTGGCTGGCCTCGAAGGCTTGGACCGTCTCGAGATTACGGCGCGACATGGCGCTCAGCCGATTCGGATCGCGCACTACATCGAGAATCTTCGCGGCCAGCCCGGCGGCGTCGCCGGCCGGCACGAGATCCTCGGGAGCGAGCAGGCTAGGAATACCGCCGGCCGGCGAGGCGATGCAGGGCAGGGCCCGCGCCATCGCCTCGACGAGCGATCTGGGGAGACCTTCGGAATGGGAAGGCAGCAGGAAGAGATGGGCCTGATCGAGTGCG
>JBCCEE010000610.1:0-4702 GCA_039030415.1 Acidobacteriota bacterium | reverse complement strand
GGATGCGAGTCGGCTTCGTCCATGGCGTGATGAATACCGACAACATGTCGATCCTGGGGTTGACGATCGACTACGGGCCATATGGCTGGCTCGACAACTACGATCCCAACTGGACGCCCAACACCACTGATGCCGGTGGGCGTCGCTACCGCTACGACTTTCAGCCGCAGATCGCGCACTGGAATCTGGCCCGCTTCGCCGAGGCGATCTACCCCTTGATCGAAGACGTAGAGGCTTTGGAGCAGACGCTAGAAGTTTTTCCTGAGACGTTCGATCGCGAGCGTCGGGTCATGATGGCGCAAAAGCTGGGGCTCGAGAAGCTCGAGCTCGAGCCGTCGGGCAACGAGGCTGCAGCCGACGGTTCCCTGGTGGAGGAGCTGCTAGACCTGCTGTCGGCGGTCGAGACGGATATGACCATCTTCTATCGTCGACTGGCGGATGTGCCCACCTGGACGGAGGCGTCTGAAGACGATCTCTTGGCCCCTCTTCAGGAAGCCTACTATGACCCGGAGCAGCTCAGCGGCGCACAACGCGAGCGCACCGTCGCCTGGCTGCGACGCTACGTCGAGCGCGTCCGCAAGGACGACATGCCGGGCGACGTTCGGCGTGCCTCCATGAACGCGGTCAACCCCAAGTACGTGCTGCGCAACTACATCGCGCAGCTAGCGATCGACAAAGCCGAGCAGGGCGACGGCTCGCTGGTCCAGCGACTTCTGGATGTATTGCGGAGGCCCTACGACGAGCAGCCGGAGGCTGAAGAATTCTTCGCCAAGCGTCCCGAGTGGGCACGCCATAGGCCGGGCTGCTCGATGCTGTCCTGCTCTTCGTGAGCGGCAGCGCTCGGCTGCGAGCGCGCCACACTATCGCCGCAATTCAGCGTCTTTTCTCCTTGCAGCCAGCGGAGTCCTGCCGCGGGTGAGCGCTGCAATAGTCGCGGTATTGAGAGCCGTCGGACCCTGACTGCGTTCGAGTGGTCCCAGCAGCGTTGTCGAGAAGAGCACAGAAGAAGGAAACTGCACCGCGAGCCTCGGGGCAGGGCTGAGGCGCCCTTGAAATCAGGACCTAGAGGTCGTCTGTTGTGCAATTCTAAAGGTGGGGAGATAGAGCATGCGTGCCGCCAAGAGTCGTCCCGTTCGTCACGTGGGATTGTGTTGTGTTGTGTTGGGATTGATAACGCTGTCGCCAGCGCTCGCCGGAGACTGGAGCTTGCGGGTCCTTGGGCAGGCGGTCGTCAGCGACCTCGACCCCCTTGGCCTGGGAGTCGAGTTTGACACCGGCTCTGGTTTGTATGCCGGAGCCGAGTATCGATGGAATGCTCGTCTTGGTTTGGAGATCGGGGTCGGCTGGCTCGAGCTCGAGCAGAGCGCTAAGCAAGACTTGATCATCAGCTCGTTCGCTACAACCGCGACCCTGACGGCCCGGCCCGTGAGTCTTGGCCTGAACGTCCACCTGCTTCCAGAGTCGCGCTTCGATCTCTATGTCGCGCCGCGCCTGGGCTGGGCGCTTGTCGATGATCTGGAGCTCGATACGCGAGTCGATGTCGGGACCTTCCCCTTTCCGACGTTCCCAGGAATCCCGACCTTTCCTACATTTCCTGGCCTGGGAGCACCCTTCCGAAACGATCTCGCAACCGAAGATCAGTTTTTCCTTGGATTGCGCCTGGGCTTTGACGTCGCATTTGGCGAGAGCGCTTGGAGTCTCGCGTCGGCGGTCGACTATTCCGATCTGGAGCTCGAGCTCTCGGCGGCCGACGCCGTTGGCCTCGGGATCGATCCGCTGACGGTGGGCATCGGCTTCGGCTATCGATTCTGAAACCCGCGGCGGATTGGCTAGACCCTCGGCGGATGAGAGCAGCTCCTCGAGTGGTGTGAGACCGGCGGCAGATCCCGATAGAATCGAGCTCGCGAGAGACGTTCGCCGTGCTCCCTTCTTCGAGATCAAAATGACTCTGCGTGCCCGTCCACTCCTCGTCTGGGTCGCTGCTCTAGGCCTGCTGATGCCGCTTGCGGCTCGAGCCCAGGATCCTGCGGCACTATTCCAGTTTAGGCTCGCCAATCCCGGTGCCCGGAGCCTCGGCTTCGGCGGTGCATTCGCGGCTCTGGCTGATGACGCCACCGCCGCCTACGCCAATCCCGCCGGCCTGGTTCAGCTGGTGGAGCCCGAGATCTCCGCCGAGTTTCGCGTGACGGTTTTTCCTTCCGACGTGACGCAGAGCGATCGCGACGCGACCGGTCTCGGCTTTGCTTCGTTTGTCTTTCCGCGCAAGAACTGGGCGGTCGCGGTCTACGACAGCCAGCTGGCACAGGTCGATACGCTGTTTCTCGGTCAGCTCAATCTCGGGCCACTGTTCTCGAGCGGCACCAGCGGATCGGTGTCGGTCCGTAATCAGGGCCTGGCGGGCTCCTATCGCTGGAACGAGAAGTTCAGTATCGGCCTGGGAGTCTCTCGTTTCGAGGGTGAGTTCTCGGCGACTTCCGAGCTCTCAGCGGAGCCGCCCCTCAGTCGGTTCCTGCAGATCCGTACGGACGAAGACCAGGACGTCACCTTCAACGCCGGATTCCTGTGGCACTTTGCTCCGGGCTGGGATCTCGGCGGATTCTTCCGCCAGGGGCCAAGCTTCGCCCTGGCGAGTGACGTGGTGGCCGGCCCAACGTCCGAGTTTCCGCCGCCGACAACGGTCTTGAGCACTCGAACCGGAATCCCCCTGGATCTCCCGAACGTCTATGGCCTGGGAGTCGCCTACGAAACCAAGAACGGCGCGATGACGGCGAGCTTCGAGTGGGACCATATTGGCCCATCGGCTGGTTTTGACGCGGCGGAAGAGCTCCACCTCGGTCTCGAGCTGCTGGTGCTCCGCACGTCACCGGTGCTCGCCCTGCGTCTCGGACTGTGGCATGACCCCGACCGGCGGGCCGACAAATCGGTCGTCACGCCGTCTCTGGTGCCGATGGGGTTCGACGATTGGCACACCGCCATCGGTGTTGGTGTCGCCTTCAAAAGCCTCAAGCTCGATTTCGCCCTGGACCAGTCGGACCGCGTCGACACCTTCTCGCTGTCGATGGTCTACGTCTTCTGAGCGGCCTTACAGCCGGCTTCTTGGCGCTATAGCCGCGGATCGACCCGCCTCGCCGGTCGGCAGGCTTGCGGGGCGAAACTTGGGGCGAAAGCGGTTGTCGGTATCCGTTTCCCTTTTGCGTAACGTAGGGGGGAGGAAGATCTCACCGGCAGTGAGACGGCAGAGGCTGATACCGGAGACGTCAACCGGCTTGGCCAAGAAGGAGGCACGCCATGAAGGATCTCGATGAGTCGCGTAGCTCCAGCACGAGCTCTCTGATCAACGTGCCGGCTACGGTTGGCAAATATCGACTGCTCGACGAAGTGGGGCACGGTGCCATGGGTACCGTCTTTCGAGCCCACGATCCAGCTCTCGATCGTATCGTGGCAGTCAAAATGATCGCCTGTCCCACGGCCGACGGCTCGCTCAGCGAGCGCTTTCAGCGCGAGGCGCGGCTGGCGGCGAGCCTGAATCATCCAAACATCGTCACGGTCTACGATTTCGGTCAGGCTGAGTGTGGGTTCTACATGGTCATGGAGCTGCTCGAAGGGGCCGACCTGGCCACCGCTCTGCGGCGTGATCAGCTGCGGACCCTGGAAGACCGGCTGCAGACGATCGAACAGATCGCCGAAGGAGTCGCGTTCGCTCACCAGCGGGGCTTGATCCATCGCGATCTCAAACCCGCGAACATCCATCGCGACCCGCAAGGGCGAGTGAAGATTCTAGACTTCGGCTTGGCGCGCTCGAGCGAGCCAGCCTTGACCACCGTCGGCGCCGTGTTCGGGACCCCGCGCTACATGGCGCCAGAGCAGGTCAAGGGTGAGCCTTTCGATATGCGCTCTGATGTCTTCTCGCTCGGCGCCATTCTCTATGAGATTCTCGGCGGCGAGCCTTGCTTCCCGGCGGCCTCGGTTCATGCCGCGATCTTCCAGGTCCTGGAGCGTCAGCCACCTTCGCTGGTCGAGCTCGATCCGACGGTCCCTCCGCTGCTGGCTCGCATCGTCGAAAAAGCCCTCGCCAAGCAGCCCAAGCGGCGCTTTCCCGATGCGGTCGCCTTGCGTCTCGCTTTGGTCGAGCTGCGGCGCGTCCTGCAGGGCGAAAGCTCGGAGAGTCATGCGTTCTCCGCGCTGGCGTTCAGCAGGCGTCCGGCAGCTCCCGGCAAGTTGGCTTCTGGGGCCGGCGGCCCTGACGTCGCGGGCTCGACGGATGGCAGCGCCAATGCCGTAGCGCAGGCGTCAGCCGCGGGACCACTTCATCTGACGTTCATGGGTGAGCCAGGTGGTGAACGCCAGCTGATCGTCGGGCATCCGCACCAGGAAAGTCTGCTCGATGTCTCGCTCAAAGCATCGATCCCACATTTCCACGAATGTGGCGGCCGTGGACGCTGCTCCACCTGCCGAGTGCGGGTGATCGCCGGTGCCCAAGGGTTGACTCCGCGCAACCGGGTCGAAACCCAGCTCGCCCAGCGTTTGGGGTGGGGGGACGATATTCGCCTGGCCTGTCAGGCCAAGCCGGTGGGGGATATCGCGGTCAAGCGGCTGATCCGAGATACCGACGATTTTGGACTGCTGCGCTTCGAACAGGATCAAAAGCCCCCGGAAGAGCACGCCCTGGCGGTACTGACCTGCACCCTGAGCCAGTTCTCGG
>JBCCEE010000609.1:0-4709 GCA_039030415.1 Acidobacteriota bacterium | reverse complement strand
GTGGTGGCGAGTGGGCGCCGCCTCGGCAGCCTGATCAACGACATCCTGGACTTCTCACGCCTGACCGGCAAGAGCCTAGAGCTCCAGCGCCTGCCGGTCGATCTCCGCGCTTTGGTCGATGTGGTGCTCAACCTCTCACGGCCGCTGATCGGTGCCAAGAGGCTCGAGCTGATCAACGCGGTCGACCCGACGCTGCCGCCAGCCGATGCCGATGAAAACCGGCTGCAGCAGATCTTCCACAATCTGATCGGCAATGCCATCAAGTTCACCGGCAAGGGAACGATCGAGATCTCGGCGGTCGCTGGCGAGCACCTGCTCGAAGTGCGGGTCGCGGACACGGGCCGAGGCATTTCGGATGGCGATCTAGACCGTATCTTCGAATCTTTCGAACAGGGCGAGGGGTCTACGATCCGAGAGTTTGGCGGCACCGGCCTCGGCCTGGCGGTCACCAAGCAGCTGGTGACCCTGCACGGCGGCAGCGTTTGGGTGGAATCCAAAGTCGGGGTCGGCACGACCTTCTTTTTCACCATGCCGATCGCTGCCGGCGCCGCGGCGCGCTCGGCAGAGCAGAGCCTCGAAGCCACGGCGGATGCCGTTACCGATCCGCTCTGGAGTGCGCCATCCGCAGAAGCGGCGCAGGCCACGACAGCAGCCGCGATCGAGCCCGGGCGAGATCAGGGGTATCGCCGGCCGACCCTGCTGGTGGTCGACGACGAGCCGGTGATCCGCCAGGTGCTGTGGAACTATCTGGCGCAGGATTATGAGGTCCTCACGGCAGCGAGCGGCGCGGAGGCGCTCCGGACGCTGCAGGAACGGTCGGTCGACCTGGTGCTGCTCGACGTCATGATGCCAAAAATGTCGGGTTATGAAGTCTGCCGCGAGCTGCGCCGCCAGCACGCTCTGGCCCAGCTCCCGGTGATCTTCCTGACCGCAAAGAGCCAGACTTCGGATCGGGTCGCAGGGCTGGCGGCCGGCGCCAACGACTACCTGGTCAAGCCAGTGGCCAAGGACGAGCTGCTGGCACGGGTCGCGACGCACCTCGAGCTGCGCACGGTCAACCGCGAGCTGTCCGAGCTGGTGCACGAGCGCACGGCGCAGATCGAAGAGCGTGAGCGCCTGCTGAAAGAGCGCGAGCGCTTGATCCTGCAGCTCGAAGCCCGCAATGACGAGCTGGCGCGTTTCAACTACACGGTCTCCCACGATCTGAGAAATCCGCTCACCACCATCCGCAACTATGTCGGGTTGCTCGAGCGCGACGCGAAGGCGGGAGACCAGGATCGTGTCCAGCAAGATCTGCTGCGCATCGACACCGCGGCCTGTCAGCTGAGTCAGTCGCTGGATGAGCTCTATGAGTTCTCCCGCGTCGGCCAGCAGCGCAATCCTCATCAGGACGTGCCCTTCGGCAGGCTCGTCGAAGAGGCGCGAGAGGCGCTGTCCGAGGCGCTCGCCGAGCGCAAGGTAGAGCTGTCGGTAGCGCCTGATCTGCCGGTGGTGCGTGGTGATCGGCCGCGGCTGCTCGAGGTGGTGCGCCATCTCTTGGACAACGCCATTCGCTACATGGGCGAGCAGGCCGCACCGCGGATCGACATCGGAGTCCGCGACGATGCCGACACCTCAGAGCGCGTCCTATTCGTGCGCGACAACGGCAGCGGCGTCGCCCCGCGCTACCGCTATCGTATCTTCGAGCTGTTCGAACGGTTGGAGCCTGAGACCAGCGAGGGAACGGGCATCGGGCTGGCGCTGGTCAAGCGAATCGTCGAGCTGCACGGCGGGCGCATCTGGGTGGAATCGCGCGGCGAAGGCGGCTCGACCTTCTGCTTCACGCTGCCGGTGGTATAGCGAGATGCTGTCCCGGAACGATCGATAGACGGCCGTGTTGATCGGGCTGCGCAAGCCCTGCGCGGATCCCGCCTCGGTCGCGCGGCGGCTGAGCGTTGCCTCGGCTCGAGTGGTGACACCTCCGCAGCACGTGCGCGGGCGGCGGCTGGATCGCCAGGTGGTGACGGGAGCGGCTGCGCGGCGCCGTCTCTCGTCTCCGAACCTCGGTGCAGCCGCTGCACGAGCGTTTTGCGATTCGCAAAACGCGCATGCAGTGCGCAATCAGGTGTCCTGGGCCAGGTAAATCATTTAAACATGCCGCGACAGCCCCGTTTCCCCGGCCGTTATTGGCCGACCAATCCTCGACCCCCCAATCCTCGACAGCCCAATCCTCGAAGCCTTGCGAGCTCGATAGCTGCGTCATGGCGCGGCCTGGTCAACCCCCATTGGGAGGGTCGAAAGCGGACGCCCCGAGGTGTGATGGGTCCGACAGCAGGGTGGGTCGGGAAGGCGAAGTACCGCGCGACTCGGTCACGTCGACCAGAGCTCGAAGCGCACTCCGCCCGGCGCCACCGCGCTGACGCCGCGCTGAGTGCCGACGCACACGATGTTGCCGAATTCGGCGGGTAGGGTGGCGATCGCCGCGTCGAGATCTTCGACGGCGAAGCACGGCCCGTGCAGGCCGGCTGCCAGCGGCCAGTTGGGTAGGGCGGTGCCGGGATCTTCGAAGAACTGCAGCAGCTCGAGCCGGGCCGGGCGAACCTCGGCGTCGCACATCAGGATGAAGCGCACCGGCACGTTGGGCCTCGGCAGAGCCATCAGCTGCGAGATGATCGGCCCTTCAATCCTAGCGTCGATCAAAGTCGTGAGCCCGCCGGCTTCGGTCCAAAACGGCATCGCGACGTCGGCGTCGGCAACCGCATGCACCACGCTGTGGACCTCCGAATGAAGGCGATCCGGATCGTGATCGAGCACGCTGGGGCGGCGCTGATTGGCCCGGATGAAGACCACCACCAGCTGATCCGGCCCCACCACTTCCACCTCTTGGATCTCGAGCGGTCCGAGCTCGTATTCCACCAGCTCACCGCAGTGGGCCCCGGCCTGGCGTGAGATCTCCAGGCTCTGGTGAATGTCGCGCGTGTAGAGGTCGATCGCGACGGGACGCGGATCGTAGGGCTCGAAGCTGCGCGCGGCGTGCGGCGTCGCCACCAGACGAACCCAGCCCTGCTCGGCGCCCGGCGTGCTGAGCAGCCGCTGGCGCGCCGGGCGATCCAGGCCATAGAGGGCCGACGCAGCGTCCGCGGGCAGTTCCGGCGCAGCGCTGCTGATGAAGCCGAAATGGCCGAGGAAGGCCTCCATCGCTTCGAGATCGCTGCAGCCGACGACGACATGACTCGGGCTATCCAACATGCTTACTGCCTCCACTCGATGAGCTCGATCAGCTCGCCTGCGGGCCCCAGGCAGGTCCCCGCCAGACGGCCATGGTACGGGGCTTCGTCGCGCGTCACGGGCCGGCCCAGCAGCGGTACGTCGATCGCCTCCAGGGAGTCGACCGCGAACGAGACCATGGCGGTCGCCGGCGGCAGCATGCCGGGAGCGGTCGGCCGCGGCGGTGTCTTCGCCGGGTACTGATCGATCTCGACGTTCACCCGCCGCCCGACCCGCGTGGTCGCCAAACGGTGGCGCTGCGCGGGATCCAGGCCGAAGGCGCTGTTGATCATTTTGTAGGCGATCTCGAACGGGGCGTCGGTTTCGAAGCCCATCGTGTCGCGGTAGAAGGCGAGCGCGTGGTCGAGGTCCGGAGCCCCCAAAATCACGATGAAGATGTGGTCGACGTCACACTGCGCTTGGGGCAGGTCGAGGTTGGGCAGGTTGCCGCGCACCTCGTTGAGGTAGATCACCACCTGGTCTGGAGTGGCCACCTGCATGGGGTAGATCTTGTCGGTGAACTCCAGCAGCTGGGGCTCGCCGAGAATTTCGAGCTCGCTGTCCTGCAGCTCAGCGTACCGGGCGTCGACGTCTCGCACCGTGAGCTCGAGGGCCGCCCAGCCTAGGGAGCGGCGCGGCTCGCAGTCGGCCGGCACTTTGCCCTCCACTAGGCGCACGAAGACGTCGGCGCCGCTGGCCGGGGCGAGCAGCGCGTAGGGGCGGCCCGCCTGCCGCGGCGCTCCCCAGGCCATCGCCAGCTCGCCGTCGACAACGCCTTGATCCCGCACTTCGTAGCGCAGGGTCTGCGTCCAGAGGCGCTGCGCCGACGCCAGCTCCGGCACCGTCAGGGTCGCCGCGACGATCCGGCCGTGCTCATTCACGGAAGGCTGACTCACGGAAACTGGACGAGCTCGATCAGGAAGCCGTTGGGGGCCAGCACGGTCAGAGCCTGGTGCTGGCCCAGCGACGGGCTGGTGTATTCGATCGGGCCGGCGACGATCTGGACTTCGGCCTGCCTGGCTCGCCGCTCGACCTCAGCCAGATCGCGAACCGGAAACGTCCATGCCGCCAGGCCGCGATGCGGCGGTCGTGGCGCAACGCCGGAATCCGGCAGAGCGCCGTCGCGAAAGTCGATGAACAGCAGGTGGCCGTGGCTGGCGCCCGGGGCGTAGAGTATCGAGAAGCGGAAGACGGTGCCGTCGGGCACGGCCAGGGCGCCTTTGGAACCATGGCTCTTCCACTCGCGGTCGCTGCGCAGCTCGAAGCCCAGCACGTCGGTGTAGAACGCCAGCACGCGGTCGGAATCCTGGATGCTCTGCGCCGAGTACACCGGGCCGCCGCGACCGGTTTGGGCATCGACCGGTCCCAGCTGCGGCATGCCGTCGCGGCGCGAAAGGGTCACCGCGTGCATGTAGTCGGGGGCCTTCCAGATGGTCTCGTGCATGCCGTACTCGCTGCCGTCG
>JBCCEE010000608.1:0-4733 GCA_039030415.1 Acidobacteriota bacterium | reverse complement strand
TCATCGTCGGCGCCATCCCGGCGCGCTATGCCTCGGTGCGGCTACCGGGCAAGCCGCTCCGCCTCCTCGCCGGGCGACCGATCATCGAGCACGTTTACCGGCGTGCCGCACAGGCTTCGAGTCTTTCTCGGGTCGTCGTACTGACGGACGACGAACGGATCGCCACAGCCGTTACTGCATTCGGCGGTAAATGCGAAATGACGCCAGTAGACTGCGCTAGCGGCACAGACCGCATCGCCCATGCCGCGCGCGGCTGGGACGCCGCAGCGGTGGTCAACATCCAGGGCGACGAGCCCATGATCGAGCCGACGGTGATCGAGCGAGTCGCCCAGCATTTGCGCGACCATCGGTCCGATGGCATGGTGACGCTGGCTTCGCCACTGTCCGACGAGGACTTCGACAATCCCAACGTTGTCAAAGTGGTTCGCAATCGCCAGGGTTACGCTCTGTACTTCTCGCGCGCGGCCATCCCTCACCCCCGCCGAGCTGACGCCGCGCCTCGGCTACAGCACATCGGAATCTACGGCTACCGCACCGAGCTGCTGCTCGAGCTCGCTGGCCTCGAGCCTACGCCCCTCGAGCTCAACGAGTCGCTCGAACAGCTGCGCGCTCTCGAGCACGGCATCCCAATCCGCGTGCTCGATGCCGCGCGATGCGAGCCAGGAATTGATACCCCCGAAGATCTAGCGCGGTCGGAAGCCCGGCTGCAAGCATCCATTCACGAAGGTAACGGACTATGACCACCAAATACATTTTCATTACCGGCGGAGTCGTCTCATCTCTCGGTAAGGGTGTGGCCGCGGCTTCCGTCGGTGCGATCCTTGAAGCTCGCGGTTTCAAAGTCACGATCATGAAGCTCGACCCCTACGTCAACGTCGACCCTGGCACGATGTCGCCCTATCAGCACGGCGAGGTCTACGTCACCGACGATGGCGCCGAGGCGGATCTCGACCTGGGCCACTATGAGCGCTTCACCCACACCACCACCTCGAAGCTCCACAACTACACCACCGGCAAGATCTACGAGTCGGTGATCAACAAGGAGCGCCGCGGTGACTATCTGGGCAAGACAGTCCAGGTGATTCCGCACGTCACCGACGAGATCAAGGAAGGCATGCGCAAACTGGCCGACGGCCATGACGTGGTCATCGTCGAGATCGGCGGTACCGTCGGCGATATCGAATCGCTACCGTTTCTCGAGGCCATTCGCCAGCTACGGCAGGAGCTCGGCCGCTACAACGCGGTCGATATTCATCTGACACTAGTGCCCTTCATCGCCGCTGCCGACGAGCTCAAGACCAAGCCGACCCAGCATTCGGTGCGTGAGCTGCGCGCCATCGGTATCTCCCCCGACATCCTGCTGTGTCGCGTCGATCGTCCGCTGCCGGAAGAGCTGCGTCGCAAGATCGCGCTGTTCTGTAACGTCGCGTTCGATCAGGTGATCGCGGCCCGCGACGTCGACACGATCTACGAAGTACCGCTTTCCTTCTGCCGCGAAGGGCTGGACGAGCAGCTCATCGAGCTCTTGAACCTGCCGCGCTACGACCGCGACCTGTCGCATTGGGAGGCGCTGGTGCGCCGCTGCAAGAACGCCAAGCGCACGGTACGCATCGGCATTGTCGGGAAGTACGTCGACCTCGCCGACGCCTACAAGAGCCTCAATGAAGCCTTGATCCACGGCGGTATCGCCAACGAAGCCAAGACCGAGCTGGTCTACATCAGCGCCGAAGAGATCGAGGAAGGCCAATGGCCGCGCGAGGTCTTCGAGGTCGACGGCCTGGTGGTGCCGATCGGCTTTGGCCAGCGCGGCAGCGAAGGCAAGATTCGCGCGGTGCGCTACGCCCGCGAGCAGAAGGTGCCGTGCTTCGGCATCTGCTGGGGCATGCAGCTGATGGTGGTCGAGTACGCACGCAACGTGTGCGGCATCACCGACGCCGCATCGACCGAGTTCGTCGAAGCGACGCCCGATCCGGTGATTTACAAGCTGCGCGATCTCCTGGGAGTCGAAGAGCTCGGCGGCACGATGCGACTCGGCGCCTATCCCTGCAGGCTCAGAGAGGGCACGCGGGCGCGGGAGATCTACGACTGCGAAGAGATCAGCGAGCGCCACCGCCATCGCTACGAGGTCAACCAGAAGTACCTCGACGCGCTCACCGAGCACGGGCTGGTGGTCTCGGGCAAGAGCCCGGACGGTAAATTCGTCGAGATGATCGAGCTGCCGGATCATCCCTGGTATCTCGGCTGTCAGTTCCATCCCGAGTACAAGAGCCGACCGACCTCGCCACATCCCTTGTTCGTGTCATACATCCGAGCTGCTCTCGACGAGAAACAGCGTCTCAAGGAACATCCAGAGCGTGCCAAGGAGCGTGCGGCCGTGCCGCTAGCGGAGGCGATTGCGTGAGCCGACCTTCCTCCTTCAAAACGCTGGCGCCCTTCGACATCGCGGACGGCGTGACGCTTTGCGGCGATGCGCTGCCGGTGATCGCTGGCCCCTGCGCGGTGGAAAGCGAAGCTTTGGTACTCGAGGTCGCGGCGGAAGTGCGCGCGATCGGCGAACGGCTCGGCTTACCGATGATCTTCAAATCGTCGTTCGACAAAGCCAACCGCTCGTCCTATGACAGCTTTCGCTCGCTCGGTTTCGAGCCGGCGCTCGAGATCCTGCAAAGCGCGAAGGAAGCCACCGGACTGCCGATCCTCACCGACGTTCACGAACCCCATCAGTGTGAGCGGGTGGCTGAGGTAGCGAATATCCTGCAAATCCCGGCCTTTCTCTGTCGTCAGACCGACCTGATCACGGCGGCTGCCCGCACCGGACGCACGATCAATCTGAAGAAGGGCCAGTTCATGGCGCCGGACGATGCGCCGCGAGCGGTGGAAAAAGCCCGCAAAGCCGGCTGCGAGCGCATCTTCGTCACCGAGCGCGGCTACACGTTTGGATACCACAATCTGGTGGTCGACATGCGTAGCTTCGAGATGCTGCACCAAGAAGGCATCCCGGTGGTATTCGATGTCACTCACTCGCTACAGCTGCCCGGCGGCGGCAAGCAGACCGGCGGAGCCCGGCAGTACGCAGAGCCCCTGGCCCGCGCCGCGGTGGCGGCTGGCGCCGACGGGGTGTTCATCGAGATCCACCCGGATCCCGAGCGCGCGCTTTCAGACGCCACCACCCAGCTGCCGCCGGTGCGAGCCGAGCGGCTCCTGGCGTCGCTGGCTGCGATCCATGCCGCTATGGGCGGTATGAAGGACGATGGGACGGGCGGTGAGACAGCCGGCTCGGCGAGCTCTTGAAGGGGCCTCGGTGTGAACGCTGAAGCGGCACGTCGTGCCCGACCTCCGCGAGATGTAGCTCGCTGGGTGCTGGAGATCGAGGCCGCCGCCATCCGCGGCCTCCTACCTCAGCTCGACGAGAGCTTCGATCGCGCTGTCGAGACCATCCGATCGATCCGCGGTCGCCTCGTCACCACCGGCATGGGCAAAAGCGGCATCGTGATGAAGAAGATCGCCGCGACCCTCGCCTCCACCGGCACGCCGGCGTTCTTTCTGCATCCAGCGGAGGCCATCCACGGTGACCTGGGGATGATCACCGAGCACGACGCCGTGCTGGCGGCTTCGTTCTCCGGCACCACCGAAGAGCTGATTCGCCTGGTGGAGCTCATCAAGCGGCTCGACGTACCGTTGATCACCATGACCGGTAATCCACGCTCACCGCTCGCCAAGCACGCTGACATCCACCTATCCACTGAGATCGATCAGGAAGCCTGCCCGCTCGATCTGGCCCCCACTGCTTCCACCACCGCCACCGTTGCTCTCGGCGACGCTCTGGCCATGGCATTGCTCGAAACCCGCGGTTTCACATCGGAAGACTTCGCTCAACTGCACCCCGGAGGCCGCCTGGGCAAGCGCCTGCTGCAGGTCCACGAGCTGATGCACGCCGACGAGGCGCTGCCTCGCGTCGAGACCACAACGCCAATTCGTGACGCGATCTACGAGATGTCGAAGAAGGGATTGGGCATCACCGCGGTGGTCGACGCCGAAGGGCGGCTCGCAGGCTGCATCTCGGACGGCGATCTTCGTCGCCTGCTGCAGCAGGGCGATGCCCAGCTCGACCGCGCCGCCGGCGAGGTCATGAGCCGAAGCCCACGCATCATCGCGGGTCGTGAGCTGGCTTCTGCGGCTCTCAAGCAAATGGAAGACCACCGCATCACGTCACTCTTCGTATGTGAACCCGATAGACGCCTCGAAGGCATCGTCCACATCCACGATCTGTGGCGACTGGAGCTCTTTTGATGAGCCCGACAGCCTCTCGAGAATCCGACCGCGAAGAGCTCTTCGCACGCCGCGCCCAGGGGCTCGAATGGCTGCTGTTCGACGTCGACGGCGTGCTGACCGACGGTGTCCTGTACTACACGCGCCGGGGCGAGCAGATCAAACGCTTCCACGTCCACGACGGTCTCGGTTTCCGGCTAGCGCAGAAGGCCGGCCTCAAGCTCGGCCTGCTCTCCGGTCGCAGGAGTCGACCGCTCGAAGTGCGCGCCGCAGAGCTCGATTTCGATGAGGTGATCCTCGGGCAGGGCAACAAGGCGCCTGCCTTCGAAGCTTTCCTCGAAAAACACGAGACAACGCCTCGCCGCGTCGCCTACATCGGTGACGATCTGCCCGACCTGCCGGTGATCGGACGCTGCGCTCTATCCTTCGCGCCAGCCGACGCTGCCGCTGAAGTGCGAGCCGCCGCC
>JBCCEE010000607.1:0-4748 GCA_039030415.1 Acidobacteriota bacterium | reverse complement strand
GCTTGCTCTGGATCTGAGGGCTCGAAACGTCGAATGGCATCGTGTTTGATCGTGCGATGGAAGCGTTCGATCTTGCCGTTGGATTGAGGGTAGTAGGGAGCTGTTCGCACGTGAGTCATCCCCGCTTCGCGTATGAAGGTCTTGAAGTCGCGGGCGATGAAGGCCGAGCCGTTGTCAGAGATGATCCTGGGTCGAGTTTCAGGGAATTGCTCGATAGTCCGTTGCAAGACGATCTCCACATCCTCCTCTCTCATCGACTCGCGTAGCTCCCAGTGGAGCAGGCACCGGCTGTAGCCGTCGAGCACGCCGATGAAGTAGTAGAACGTGCCGCCGACATTCAAGTAGGCGACATCGGTATGCCAGTGCTGGTGAGGAGCCGGCGGCTGGGCGAAGCCTTTGCCTTTCTTCGACGACTTGGCGTTCCAGCGATCCAGTCTCCCTGCGGCACGCAAGACCCGATAGACGCTCGACGGGCTGACCGCAGCGACGTCTTGGTCGAGCATCATGAAGGTCAAGCGGCGATAGCCTTCCAGCGGGTTCTGCTCGTGAAAGTCGAGGATGGCGCGGCGCTCGTGCTCCTCGAGCCAGAAGTCCCGTGGGACTTGGCCGTTGTGCTCGTTGGCCAGGCCGTAGCGTTGCTTCCAGCGGTAGAACTTCGAAGGCGCCAGCGCCAGCCATAGGAGGAAGAGCTTCATAGGCAGCTCGGTTTTCTCAGACCAGCCCACGACGAAATCCACGACGTCGTCTCGTAGATCATGGGGAACCCAGCGGCCCTTCAGAGCTCCCCAAGTTCTTTTTTTACCTTCACGAACTCCTCGGAGATCTCGGCGATGACGCTGTCCTTGCGCCGCAGGCGAGTCTCCAGCACCTCGACCTTGGACTTGAGCTTGCGCTCACGTCGATCGGGCCCGCGCTGGGGCTCAAGCGCCTTCGCAGCGTGATCGAGCAACTGGCGTTGCCATTGGTAGAACACGCTGGGCTGGAGCTTGTACTCCTCGCACAGGTCGGAGACAGGCACCTTGTCGGACAAGTGGCGGCGAAGGATGGCGGCCTTCTCGTCGGGACTGAATTTGCGGCGGCGACGTCGGCTCATAGAGGCTCCTCTCGGCTCCGTAGTGTGGAGCAAGTCAGAGTCGCCTTTCAACTGAAACAATACACGACTTCTAGCTGGAAGACGCCACCGCAAACGAATCTCGCCGCTGGCGGCACGGTGACGATGGAGGTCACCTCTAACCTCAATTCCATCAACGCCTGGGCGACCTACCGCACCTTTAGCGCCGGAGTGGACAAATCCTTCATGATTCAGGGCCAGGTCCCGAACGTGATCAGCGGCAACACCTTCAGTTCGACCGCCACCCCTTCGACCTCACTCATCATCACCCACGATGACCCCGCCCACGGCTCCTCGCCCCATGTCACCTTCGTCGTCGCCGACAGCCTTCAGAACGAAGCGGTGGTCTCGTTCCGAGCCTTGGGCAACTATTCACACCGATTTCTCGACAAGAACAGCTCCAACAGTTTCGTCAGGCTAACTTCATCACCCTATGACCTGACGGCCCACCCGAGTGAGAAGTGGCAGCTGGAGAGCACCGGCTCTCCCCAAGCCTGGTACATCAAGAACCTGGGAGAAACCAACACCTACTTACGCGGCAACACCTCGAACGGCGAGGTCTACCTGGATACCTTCTCGGCCGACCAGGCCGATCTCCAGTGGGCGCTGAGTCCGCTTTCCGGGAACACCGGCCAGTACATGCTTTACTGCATGGGAACGAGCGGCAACCTTCACTTTCTTTCCGGCGATACGCAAACCGGCGACGTGCAGTTGGCGGAGCAATGAAATCCCTCCGACTCCGACCTGGAGTGGGTCGTCTTCGACGCAACCTGAGCGCCAGAACCTACCGCGGGGCGCCGGGCCCGATCATCGAGGCGAAACCCTAGACCGTCGAGCGCCACGGCGTCCCGCAGATGGGCGTTTACCCAACTCGACCCACCGGCCAGGGGATCTTCGATGAACACTTCTGGTTCGAGCAGGGACTCGGCGCCTACCCGATCGGCGAAACCTCCGCCGGCGAACGCTCCAGCTCGATCCGTTCGACGTCGGCCCACGGCACGTAGCTCGGATCCTCAGGATCGTCGCCAAAGATCAACAGGCCAGCGTTCCCTTCGCCGAGGTCGCCGTTAGGCTCGAGAAACAGCTCCTCGCCGCTCTCTAGCGTCACCCGGGCTCGCCAGACCTTGCGGTCATCGTCGCCAGGGAGCTCAATCGACAGAATCCGGCCGAAAGGAATGGAGTAGTTGACGCCCAGGAGCGAAGCATCCAGAGTCTCGGTCGTCTCGCTCTCGTCGAGATCGTAGACCAGCCGACCGGTGAGACGCCGACCGTCGCGGGTGGTTACAGTGCTGGTGAGTGGGAGTCCTGGCGGATAGTCGTCGTAGGTGCGGCCACTGCCGCCGGAGACGCTGCCGCCAGAGCCGAAGTCGACGCGCTCGAAGGTATCCCACGGGATCAGCACCCGTCCAAAGCGCGGGTCCTCGACGAACACGCCGCGATTGCCTCGGCCGACTTCGCGGGTACCTGAGAGAACCAGCTCGCGGCCGTCCCACAGGATCACCCTCGAGCTGTCGCGCGACTCCTTGACGATGGAGACGATGGTGTCGAAAGGGAGGCTGAGCGCACCCTCGGAGGTCTCACCCTTGATCGAGTCGGTACCGACCGACTGCTCGAGGTTCCACTGAATAAAGCCTGTGAAGACGCGTGCAGGCGCCTCGATCGAGATTGCTCGAACCGTCCCGAAGAGCCGCTCGGGGATGGCGACAGGCGAGTCGATAGGGAACAGATCGATGAGGCGGATGCGCCGCTCTTCGAGATCCACGATGCCGGCCGCCGCGTCCCACACCCGCAAGCCGTCGGCAAAATCGTCGGCAGCATAGTGATCCAGACGGTAGACCGTCCCGCTCTTGAGCTTCACTTGAAGATCGCCCCCCTGCCGGGCGATCCGCGTGATGTCGCCAAATCTCGCCATAAACGGACGACCCAAATCGACGCGCTGCTTCCACTCGGCGAGCCTCGAACCGAAGAGCTCGATCCGGCGGCGCTCTAGACGAAATGGCAGCGGCAGATGAACGCCCCACGGATTCTCGTCGCGGTAGCCGTCGAAGGTATGGCTCCAGAAGGCCTCTTCACGGCCGCCAAAACGCAGCCGCCCCTGATAGACGGTGCCATCCATCGTGGTGACGCGACCGCTGAGGAAGCCAGCGTCTCCACGCGTTGCCGCCGCGGGCGATCGACTGGCTACAGGCTCGAGCGATGGTTCGGGAGCGAGCACGGTGCGGTCTGCTGGCTCACCCCTACCGATCGCCAGAGCTAGGAGGACGAGAACAACGACGCCGAGTACCACGACACCGAGTCCAACGGTCCCAACCAGGGCCTTCCTCATGGCTCGCTAGCGCCGAGGATTCGAATCTGCTCAGACTCCATGATGCCAATCATGATCCCTGAGGATCGTGGCGCTAGTGTGGCAGCGATGGGGAGGGTCTTGGGCTCTCCACGGTTCGTCTTGGGCTCTCCACGGTTCGAAGATCAGATCGAGGCCGAAGCACCCTCACTCAGTGAAACCGCGCAGCTTGTCCGGATTGCGCATCACGTGGATGGCGCGTAGGCGATCGCCTTCGACGTCCAGAGACATGACGAGATAGGGCTGCCCACCGCTGGTGGCGACGATGGCGGTTTGGCCGTTGACTTGGCGCAGACCAGCTGTCAGGTCAGCGGGAGCTTTTGGGCGTATGCCGAGGAAGAAGCGCGCCACTTTGTCGGCACCGTAGATCGGGTTGAGGGCCGCTAGCACCTTGCCGCCGCCGTCGGAGTATAGGGTGATGTCCTCGGCGAAGAGGGCGACGAGATCGGCCAGCTCGCCGGTCGCCAAAGCCTGGGCGAAGCTGCCGACGACGCGCTCACGCTCCTCTAACGTCGGCTCGAAGCGGGGTCGCTCAGCCCGCACCCGGCCCTTGGCGCGATGAACGAGCTGCCGGCATGCCGCTTCGCTCTTGTCGAGTATGGCGGCGATCTCGGCGTAGGAATAATCGAAGGTCTCGCGCAGCAGAAAGGCAGCGCGCTCGGCCGGCGCCAGACGCTCGAGCACCACCAGCAGGGCCATCTCGAGTGACTCGGCCAGCTCGGTACGTCTGAAGGGCGTCTCCGGCACGTCCGTCGGCACCGGCTCGGGCAGCCATGGGCCGACGTACTCCTCGCGCTGCACCCGCGCCGAGCGCAGATGGTCGATGCACAGCCGGGTGACCGAGGTGGTGAGCCAGGCGCGCGGCGACTGGATCTCGCTGGGGTCGATCCGGTGCCAGCGCAGGAACGACTCCTGCACCATGTCTTCGGCCTCGCTCAACGAGCCCAGCATGCGATACGCGACGCCGGTCAGGTAGTCGCGATGCTGATCGAACGATTCGTGTGCCGTTGTCGTCGCCACTTTCGAGTCTCCTTGCACCATGGTTTACCAGCCGACTCTGAGCTCTCCACTCCATTGACGGAACAGCACGCTGTGGTGTGACAGCCAGCCAGACACTCAGCTTAGAAGTCAACGTAACCGTCGCGCGCCCGCACCTTCAAACCGTTTCCGACCCGCACCCGCACGCGACGCCAGCTGCCGTCGTCGCGCCGCGGCTCGGGGTAGTAGCCGAGGACATACTGACCGCGCAGCTCAGCGAGGATTCCAGTAAAGGCTACGGTGGCGTCTTCGACG
>JBCCEE010000606.1:0-4749 GCA_039030415.1 Acidobacteriota bacterium | reverse complement strand
TGGCCGTGCTGGATCCGCCGCTCCTGCTGTACGTCGGCGACAACTTCATCGAACGGCAACGGAATGCTATCGAAGGGAATCCATGCGGCCGGCAGAGGTAGATCCGAATCGTCCTCCGAATCTCGCGCTTCCTGCTGCTGTTCCCGCCATGCGCGGAGCTCGTCGAGCGTGATCGCATCGGCGAGCTGGAAGGCCCCGATACCGCTGCGGCGTAGACCACTGAGGGCGCCACCGCAACCCAGCTGCTCGCCGAGCTCGTGCGCCACACTGCGAGCGTAGGTGCCGGAAGAGCAGCCGAGGCGAAATCGCAGATCGTGCCCGGGCTGCCAGTCCTCGAGGGCCGAGAGCTCGAAAATGGTGACTTCCTTCTTGGCATCCGGCACTTGCTCACCGCGTCGGGCCAGCTCGTAGAATTTGACGCCACCAACCTTCTTGGCGCAATAGGGTGGAGGGCTCTGGAGATAAACTCCGACGAAACGCTCCATGCCACGCGCGATGGCGTCGTGCGTCAGGCCTTCGGTGTCACCGGTCGCAGTGACTTCGCCAGCGGTATCGTAGGTGTCGGTCGTGATGCCGAAGCGGATAGCTCCCTCGTAGACCTTGGGAGCTCGAATCAGGAAGCGGGTCAGACGGGTAGCGCGACCGGCGGTCAGCAGCAACAGTCCGGTTGCCGCAGGGTCGAGTGTTCCGCAGTGGCCGATTTTCTTCTGCCGAAGAATTCGGCGGGCAGCCGCGACAATGTCATGGGACGTACAGCCCGCATGCTTGTCGACGAGCAATAGTCCGTCTTTCATCATCTCTTGGCGTTTCATCAGCTCCTCCCGAGCGCTCCTTCGAGCGCTTGGATGGTTAGCTCGACCAGTTTCTGGCCGGTCTCGGGGCTCGAGAAGCCCGCTGCGTTCTGATGGCCGCCGCCGCCGAAGCTCCGAGCGACCTCTTCGACGTTGACCTCTCCACGACTGCGCAGAGATACCTTGGATCCGCCGCCATCCAACTGGCGGAACATGGCCACCGCCTCGACGCCCGAGATCGATCTCGGAAAATCGATCAGGCCTTCGGAGTCCCCAGGCTGGGCATCGACGCGCTCAGCCATTTCATGCGTCATCCAAGCCGTGGCGATCAGGCCGTCCGCGTGGATCTCGAGCGTCTGCAGCATTTCGCCGATCAAGCGAACCGCCGATTCGGGCTGAGACTCGTAGAGCCATTTCGAGACCGTTTCCGGCGACGCTCCGTGGCGTACGAGAGCCGCCGCAGCATCGAAGGCCGCCGCGGTCGTATTGGAAAAGCGGAAGCCACCCGTGTCTGTAACGAGCGTTAAATAGAGTGCGTTGGCGACGTCGGGCTCGATGGCCAGCTCCAGCTCCTGGGCCAGTCGGTAGACCATCTCGCCGACCGCCGGCGCGGCAGTGTCGACCCAAGTCGCGACGCCGTAGCCTTCGTTGCCGAGGTGGTGATCGATGTTGATCAGCGGCAGATCCTCGAGGTGACTCTCGAGACCGGTGCGATCCAGGCTCGGACACTCGAGGACAATGACCGCGTCGAACCCTTGATCGAAGTTCGCCGGTGGCTCTGGACCACAGTGAATCTCAGCGCTTCCTGGAATCGGCTGATAGAGGCGAGGAATTGGATCGCAGAGCCATGGCGTGGTCTCCTTTCCCAGCTGCCGCAACAGGCGAGCGGCGGCTACGGTCGAACCGATAGCGTCGCCATCAGGATTGGCGTGGCTAGTCAAGAGCAGGCGTTCAGCAGCGCGGATCTTGGTGAGCAGAGCGTCAGGAATCGTCGTCGACATCAAGACCCTCCAAGATTTCGCTGATTCGTTGACTGTGCTCGGCTCCTCGATCGAGCTTGAACGCGAGCTCCGGAACCGTGCGGAGGCGCACCCGCCGTGCCAGCAGCGAGCGGATGTAGCCCTTGGCTCGGACCAGCGCATCGAGGCACTGTTGACGCTCGGAGGGCTCGCCGAGCACCGAGATCCTGACTTCGGCATGGCTCAGGTCGCGAGTGACCGTGACGCCGGAAACGGTGGTAAGTGAGACCCGAGGGTCCTTCATCTCACGCTGCAGGATCATGGCTAGCTCAGCGCGCAGCAGGTCTGCGACTCGATCGGTACGCTGACTCAACGCATGCCCTCCAGGTATTGAGGATCCCAAACCGTCAGCATGGCCGCTGGCTCGGTGTCGATCAAATCTCGGATCTTGCTCATCAGGCGCTCACCCTCGCTGACCGATTGGGCGATCACCGCAATCGAGATCTCGGCTCGCTGATGCAGGTCGTGATAGTCAGTTTCCGCCACGGATACCCGGAAGCGGCTGTGAATCCGCTCCACCAGACCTTTGACGACCTTACGCTTCTGCTTCAAGCTCCGGGCTTCGGGCACGTGTAGCTCGAAGATGGAGACTCCAACAACCATAGTGATGCAACTTTCGGATTTTGCCGCTGGAGCCGGGCAGGGTAGGGCGCGGCTCGCCGTGCGGAATAGCTGATTCTGTCTGCCGGGCGCTGGCGAATGGCTCGCTGCGCGGGGCGCGATTCGGAGGGAAGGACTAGCGGGAGACGACGGCTGAGCACTGTAGCTCCAGCCCTAGGCCTCGCATCGAGGCCTAGGCGTTCGGAGCTACAGCGTCGGGGCGACCTCCTCGCGGATAAACGCTTCGATGTTGTCGCCGGGTTTGAGGTCTTGGAACTGGTCGAGGCCGATGCCGCACTCGAAGCCGTTGCGGACCTCAGCGACATCATCCTTGAACCGGCGCAGCGATGAGATCTTGCCTTCGTAGACCACCACGTTGTCGCGCAGCAAGCGCACGCCGGCACTTCGCGGAATCGTACCGTCGGTGATGTAGCAGCCCGCGATGACTCCAATCTTGGGCACCTTGAAGGTCTGGCGGATCTCCGCGGTTCCGGCATGAACTTCCTTGAAGGTCGGCTCCAGCAGGCCGGTCATGGCGCGCTTGATCTCGTCCGCCAGCTCGTAGATGACGGTGTGGAAGCGGATATCGACCTGCTCCTTCTCGGCAAGCGCGGTGGCATTGCGTTCCGGGCGCACGTTGAAGCCGATGATGATCGCATCAGAAGCCGAGGCCAGCTGAACGTTGGTGAGCGAGATCGCACCGACTGCAGCGTGGATGACCTTGAACCGTACCTTGTCAGAAGAGAGCTTCTCGAGCGTGTCGCGCAGGACTTCGACCGAGCCGTGGACGTCGGCTTTGACGATGACCGGCAGCTCTTTGACTTCCTCTTCGCCCATCTTGCTGAACAGCTGCTCGAGCGACATCTTGCTCGGCTGCGGCGCCAGCTCGCGCTGACGATCCTCGTGCGCTCGCACGTCGGCGATGCCGCGAGCCTTGGATTCGTCGGTGAAAACCTGGAAGACGTCGCCGGCGGACGGCAGGTCGTTGAAGCCGGTCACCTCGACCGGCGTTGACGGCGGTGCCGTCGTCAGCCTGCGGCCGTGATCGTCGGTCATCGAGCGCACGCGGCCCCAGGTCGAACCGGAAACGAACACGTCGCCGTTCTCGAGGGTGCCGTCTTGCACCAGCATGGTGGCGATGATGCCGCGTCCGATCTCTTTGCGGGCCTCCAGGATGACACCCTGTGCCGGCAGCGACGGAGCGGCGGTGAGCTCCTGCAGATCGGCGGTCAGCAGGATCATCTCCAGCAGACTGTCGACGCCTTCTCCTTGCAGCGCGGACATCGGCACGCTGACGATGTCGCCGCCCCAATCCTCGACCATCAAGCCGTGATCGGCGAGCTCCTTGCGGACCCGGTCGAGGTTGGCGTTGGCTTTGTCGACTTTGTTGATCGCGACGATGATCGGCACGTCGGCCGCCTTGGCGTGGTCGATCGCTTCGATGGTCTGCGGCATCACGCCGTCGTCCGCGGCGACTACCAGGACGACGATGTCGGTCACGCCGGCGCCGCGGGCACGCATCATCGTGAACGCCTCGTGACCCGGGGTGTCGACAAAGACGATCGGCTTGTCGTCGGTTTCGGCCAGATAGGCGCCGATGTGCTGAGTGATACCGCCGGCCTCACCCTCGACGACCTTGGTCGAGCGGATGGCGTCGAGCAGAGTGGTTTTACCGTGATCGACGTGGCCCATCACGGTCACCACCGGAGCGCGAGGAGCTTTCTCGACGTCCTGGTCGGACATGCTGGTCTCATGCTGGAGCTGAACCTCTTCCTCGAACGACACCTCAAGGGCCTCGACTCCGAGATCGGTCGCCAGCTCCATGGCGGTTTCGGGATCCAGCACGTGATTGATGTTGACCATCATGCCGCGCGCGAAGAGATCCTTCATCAGGTCCTTGACCTTGACCCCGAGCTTCTCGGCGAACTCGCGAACCGTCATGTGGGCGGTGATGGTCACCGGTCCCGTCGGGCGCGAATCCTTGAACTGCAGAGCCTCGGAGGTATTCTCTTCACGACGCTGGGCGCGGCGATGACCGCGCGCCGAAGCGGGCTTGAGCGGCTTGACCTCTTCCCGGACCACATGGCCACCGGCGGAGTCGCCCGGACGACGTGGACGGCGACGCTTCATGTCGTCGCGCCGCTGACGCATGGCGGGCGGCAGGCGGGAAGGACGCCCGGGCCGAACCGGCGGACGCGGAGTGGGGCGCGGTCGACGGGTCGGCGGTGCCGGCCGGGCCGGTGTCGGCCGGGCCGGTGCCGGCGAGCGACCGGCCGCGGCGCGCGGCGGCGGTGACGGGGCCTTGGCGGCTTTGGGCCCCGCCGGCTTGGCCGGTTTGG
>JBCCEE010000605.1:0-4754 GCA_039030415.1 Acidobacteriota bacterium | reverse complement strand
CCTCGGCGAGCTCCACCGCCAGCTCGGCAACCTTCCCCTGGCTCGCGACGCGGCCTTCGAAGCCCAGGCCCTGCTCGCCGCCATCGAGGCCCCGGAGACCCAGGACGCGATCGCTCGCGAGCAGCTCGCCGACGCCAGCCAGCGCGGTGCCGAGCTGCTGCTTTGGGCGCAGCACCATGAGCTGCTCGCGGGAGCGGCGAGCAGCATCGCGGCTACCGGCTCTCGATCGACCGAAAGGAGGCCGCCCTCCTCAGAGACGCAGAGCGAGGACGATCAAGAGCACGACCGCGAGGCACGCTAGGATCGTGCGGATGGTGTTCCAGCGCGTCCAGCGCGGCTCGAAGTCGCTCCTGGCGCGGGCCAGAGCCTGCGCGTCGAGGCTGGCGAGGTCGAGAGCCTGAACCTGGTTGTTGAGCGGGATGTTGACTACCGCGGTCGGCACCTGGACGCCGAAGACGTAGATGCCGGCGGCCGCCATCAGCAGCATCAGCTCGGCCCCCGCCAGCTGTTGCACGCCGAGGACGAGGGTTGCCGCTAGGGCGATCACGGAGCCGATCCACACCACCATGAAAGCGGGTTGACGGTTTTGGATTACGCCGTCGATGGCCTTGAATCCCTGCAGGTACTCGCGGTCACTCAGCTCCCCGAGGCCCGGCATGACGACAGTGGCGAAGGTGAAGGTGAGTCCGGCGACCAGGGCACACAGCAGGATGGTAGCGATGAGTGCGATCTGAAGAGGTTCCATCACGTCTCCTAGGTTCGTTGGGTTCAACTGGCATCCGCTGAGGCAGCGCGTCAGGCAGCGGTGCTCCAGACGCCGGTGGCGGCAGTTTCCCGCGCGTAGTCGGCGAAATCCTTGGGCGGGCGGTCGAGCGCACGCTGGACGCCGTCGGTCAAGTGAGCGTTGCGGCCGTCGAGCACGGTGGCGAAGAGGTAGTCCATCATCCATACGACCTGTTCCGGCGCGCCGGACTCCCGCACTCCCTCCACGAACGCGTCGTGCGGAATCGACACATAGCGGATCTCGCGGCCGATCGCCTGCGACAGATCCGCCGCCACCTCGGTGAACGTCATGAGGCGCGGGCCGGTGACCTCGTAGACCTCGCCGGCATGCCCGGCCTCGGTGAGCGCGACGACAGCGACTTCAGCGATGTCGTCGACGTCGACGAAGGGCTCCAGCGTATCGCCCGCCGGCAGGGTGATCTGCCCGGCGTGGACCATGTCGATGAAGGCGCCCTCTGAGAAGTTCTGGTGGAACCAGCTGGCGCGGACGACCGTCCACTCCAGGCCACTGTTCCTTACGATGCGCTCACAGGCCTGGGCCTCGGCCTCGCCCCGGCCGGACAGCAGCACCAGCCGCTCGACGCCGCGACGGCGGGCGCGGTCGACAAAGGCCTGAATAGCGTCGGTGGCGCCGGGCACCGCGAGGTCGGGAGAATAGTTGACGTAAGCTGCCGTGACTCCTTCCAGGCAGGCGTCCCAGCCGGCTTCATCGTTCCAATCGAACGCCGGCAGCGCCGAACGCGAGCCGATGCGGACCGGCAGGCCTTTGGCCTCAAGAGCCGCCGCGATCCGGCGTCCCGTCTTGCCCGTGCCTCCGAGAACCAGGGTGATTCCATTCGCTTCTGATGACTGATCGCGAGTCGTTTCCATGGCTTGCTCCTTTGTGGTTTGGATTGGCGAAGGCGAGCTCGCCGTCGCAGGAACAAACTATCGAGCCGTCCATGGTGGCTTCTTGACAGGGAACGCCAAAGATTTGTCACGGCGCGCCAAGGGGGCGCAAACCCGCTCAGGCTGGGGCTTGATCGGCGAGACGGTAGGAGCGTGGCGTCTGTCCCGCCCAGCGCTTGAAGGCACGCGTAAAAGAGCTCTGCTCGGCGAAACCCGTCATGAACGCGACCTCGGCCAGCGAATAGTCGGACTGCCGCAGCAGGCGCTGCGCCAGCTGACGACGCGAAACGTCGACCAGCTCCTGATACGAGTGGCCGCGATCCGAGAGCCGACGCTGCAAGGTGCGCCCACTCATGGCGAAGTGTTTGGCCACGCTCGAGATCGTCGGGACTCCGTCGCTGAGGGACTGCGAGATCTGGATCTGAACCCGACGGTGCAGCGAGCTATCGCTCTCCAGCTGGGCCAGCTCGGCCTCGAGGTGGGAGTCGAAATACCTCGCGAAGCTCTCGTCGCTCAGCTGGTTGGGCGTCCGCAGCGCTTCGTGCGAGACCAGAAACGCATCGCGGTCCGACGCGAAGTGTATCGGGCAGCCGAAGTATGCCTCGTGCTCGGCCAGCGTGTCCGGAGCCGAATGTTTGAGGTGAACCGCCAGCGGGCTGAACGGCTGGCTCGAAGCCTGGCGACACATCGAGACGATGCTGGCGAGAGACGCTTCGTTCGACAGCCTAAGCCCGAGCCGTCGCTCGCCCTCACGGTGCAGGTTCAGGAACGCGCCGCCTTCGACTTCTTCGACGGTATAGGTCGAGACGTTGGTCAGCACCCGGGCATAGCGCTCCGCCCGTTTCAGAGAGCCCCGCAGATCGCGCGCCGACTTCCACGCCAGCCCGAGCGCGCCGTAGTCCTCCAGCCGCATCGCCGCCCCGGCTCGCAGCGGAATCGTCGTCGGACTGCCGTCGATCGCGGCGAGCCGCTCGAGGAAACCATAGTACTCACCGTCCGCCACCATGAGCGAGCGATCGACCGGGCTCTCCGGGTCGACCCCCACCGCGCGCAGCAGGGCCGCCTGGTCGACGCGCTCATCTGCGATCCCAGCGACCCTTCTCACAAAAAGCGACGTGATCTTGCCCATGATTCTCAGAGACTGCGAGGCGCCATATGCCTCTGGTCTATACGCTCGAAGGCGCCCCCATAGATCCGAGGGAGGGCATCAACCCGGGCTCAAGGTGAAGCAGAAGGTGCTGCCCGAGCCCGGTCCCGCCGATTCGACCCACACCCGGCCGCCGTGGAACTCGACGATGCGCTTGACCAGCGCCAGGCCAACGCCGCTGCCGGACGAGCCGGGATCGAGCTGATCGAACAGACCGAAGATCTTCTCGTGGTAATCGGGAGCGACCCCGGTGCCGTTGTCTCGCACGGTGATCACCGGCTCGCCGTCGTCGGAACGCATGGCGATCACGACCTCGGGCGACGCCTGATCGCCCATGAACTTGGCCGCGTTCTCGATCAGGTTCAAGAACACTTCCTGCAGCCGGCGACGGTCGCCGCGTACCGTCGGCAGATCCGGCGCGATGGCGACCTCGATGCCATGCTCGTGCAGGACCGCAGCCAACTGCCCCGCCGCCTCCTGCGCCAGCTCGCTGAGTCGCGCGGCTTCCGGCGGGCTGTTGTGCCGGCCGACGCGGGTCAGCTCGAGCAAATCGTCGAGCAATCGCTGCATGGTGCCCGCGGCGGCGACGAGGCGTTCGAAATCATGGTCGACCCGCTGCCGGTCGCCGGCGTCGAGGTCCTGGCGCAACAGCCCGAGAAAACCCTGAATCGTCACCAGCGGTGATTTGAGATCGTGCGACACCGTGTAGGCGAACCGCTCCAGCTCGGTGTTCTTGACTTCGAGATCGGCGATCAGGGACTCGCGTTCGGCGAGCATCCGCTGCTTCTCGGCCAGCTCATCGCCGAGGGCCGCCAGCAGCCGGCGATTCTCGAGCTGGTAGCGCAGGGCCTTCCAGGCGCGGGCTACAGTCTGGCGCACTACCTCCGGGGTCAACGGCTTCTCGAGAAAGTCATAGGCGCCTTCTCGCATCGCGCCGACGGCGGCGTCTTTCGAGGCATAGCCGGTCATGACAATGGCACGCAGCGTCGGGCGCGTGTTGAGCGCAGCGCGAATGAGCTCGATGCCGGAGAGCTCTTCCATCATCAGGTCGGAGAGCAGAATCTCGTACGGCCCTTCGCGCAGCAGCTCGAGGGCGCGATATGGCGACGCCGTACCCGTGACGCGGTAGCCCTTGCCCGCCAGCGTGTCTTGCACCGAGCGCAAGACCATCTCGTCATCGTCGACCACCAGCAATCGCGGGCCGCCCGGCACGTCGTCCGCCGGTCGCTGTGGCCGTAAGTTGCGCTCGAGACAGGCTCGTACTTCCACTGGGTCGAGGGGCTTGTACAGGATCTCGGCGGCCCCGAGCCGCAGCATGTTGCGCTCGGCTTCGAGCGATCTCTGGGACGACAGCAGCAGCAGCACTGGCTCACCTTGGCTGCGCGCCGACCGAACCAGACCCTCGCAAGTCGCATCGGGCAGGCAGCGGTGCAGCAGCAGGACGTCGATCGGCTCGGCGAGCAGCCTCACGGCTTCTTTTTCGGAGCTCGCCTGCTGAACGTGGAAGCGCTCGGGATCGAGCGTCGCACGGAACAGCTCGCCGATCACCGGCTCTTCATCGACCACCAGCACCTCGACCCGCGCCCCCATCAGCTGGCTCCTCGCTGCGCGAACCGCGACAGCTGAATGAGGAAGGTCGTACCCTCACCAGGAGTCGAATCGACGGTGATCTCGCCGCCATGGCGCTGAATGATGCCCAAGGCGATCGAAAGCCCGAGCCCTGTGCCCTCACCACGAGCCTTGGTGGTGAAGAAGGGTTCGAAGATGCGCTCGAGATGATCGGGTGAGATGCCGCTGCCGCTGTCGCGGAATCGGATCTCGCAGCGCTCAGCGTCCTCGGCGCCGATACGGCCGAAGACTTCCAGCTCGCCACCCGACGGCATGGCCTGCATGGCATTGAGCGCCAGGTTGGTGAAGATCTGCTGCAGCTGATTGG
>JBCCEE010000604.1:0-4783 GCA_039030415.1 Acidobacteriota bacterium | reverse complement strand
GCCCTCACCGTCTCGGTTTTTGGTCTGCTCGCGGTGCTATCCACCAGCGTCAGCCAGCGCACCACCGAGATCGGTATCCGCCAAGCCCTCGGCGCCAGCCTTGCCGAAATCTTGCGGCTGGTTTCGCGTCAGGGTCTGGTCCTCGTGCTCACCGGCGCCGTCATCGGCCTCGGCCTCGCCCTGGCCTCGGCGAGCTGGATCGCCAGCCTGCTGCACGGCGTCGCGGCCAACGACCCGCTGACTCTGCTCGTCGCCGCCGGCGGCTCCATCCTCATCGCCCTACCGGCGATCCTGGTGCCGGCACGCCGTGCTACCGCCATCGCGCCGGCGGTGGCCTTGAGATCGGACGCCTAGCGCTACCGATGAGCCCCGCTATTCTCTCCGTTGCCCCCATTGACCTGAAGCGCGAGGGTCATTACGCTGCCGGCATGAGCGACGTACCCCAGCCTCTCGCGATCAGCTACCAGCTCGACGGCTGGCGGCTTTTCATCGCCCGTCTCGAAGCCACCGACGCCGACGCCGATAGGCTCGCCGAGCTGCGCTCGAGCGTCAGCGCAGCGATCCGCCAGCGCCTCGACATCGAGACCCTCTCCAGCCACCCGACGGTGGCTGCTCTAAGGAGCCTGTTCAAAGCCGCGGGCTGCTCGCCGTCGCGCTACCGGCCGTCGTCAGAGGCCCTATTGCGGCGGCTGTTGAAGGGCCAGGAGATGCCGGCTATCAACCCGCTCGTCGACCTCAACAACTGCCTCTCCGCCGAGCTCGCCGTGCCCTGCTGCGTCATGGCCGAAGGCACCTTCACGCCGCCCCTCACCCTGCGCGCCGGCCAGCCCGGCGAAGCCTACGACTCGCTGCGCGGCCCCTTCAACCTCGAGCGCAAGCCACTCCTCCTCGACGCCGAAGGCCCCCTCGACACCCCGATCACCGGCAGCCAGCGCGTCAAGGTCAGTGCCGACACCCGCGTCGCCTGGCTGGCGGCCTACCTGCCGGCGGACGTGGTGAGCGTCGAGCAGGCAGGCGAGGCGCTCGAACAGCTTCTGAGTCGCGCGGCGGTGGCGAGAGTGACTTGAGTCCCTGCCCGTCCTCGGCACGGTAGAGCGCCTGGGACGGGCAGGCCCCCGCGATCTACCCTAAACCGCCCCCTCCCCTGCCGGCCATCTCGGCGCCGGCGGACTCGACGGCGACGTTGGCTCCGCCGCCAGCAGCTCGCCGAGCAGCTTGCCGCCGCTACCCGGTAGGAAGGTGATCTTGCCGTCTGAATCGAGCATGCGCTCGATCTCGAGGATCTCGAACAGGGCCTTGGAGACTTCGGGAATGCGAGAGATTTCTTCCAGGGTGGCGCCGAGGATCTTGGGATGCATGGCGGCAGCCCGCGCAAACTCGACGGCCGCCTTGCGCTCGGCGGTGCTGGTGATGATGTTGACCTGGTTGTCGCCGGCCTGTTTGATGGCGGAGGTCACCTGTCGCAAGCGATTGACCACCTTCTCCTCGATCTGCCCGATCATCTCGCGATCGCGGAAGTGCACCTTGCGGACGTAGACCGAGCCCAGCTTGTAGCCCCACTCGTGGGACATCGGCGACACCTCGGCGCGCACCGTGCGACTCATTGGATGGCGGTTTTCGAGCATGTCGGCGAGCTCCATATTCGACAGCGAGCGCACCGCCGCATTGGAGACATTGGCTCGTAGCGACCCCGCCGGATCGGCGTTTTTGAACAGGAAGGCCACCGGATCGGAGACGAAATACTCGTACCAGATGCCGATACCCATCGGCGCGCCCTCTTCCGAGTTCACGGGCTGGCTGCGCAGGTACTGCTGGTCGAGACGAAGGTCGAGCTTGTGCTGGCGGCCGAACCAGGGCAGCAGCAGAGCTCTTGGCCCGAGCTTGAACAGCAGCACGTGCAGACCGGGCTCATCGATCACGCCGATCACCTTGCCGAACAGCACGAAGACGACGCAGGTGCGCTCCTCGACGATGGCGTAGAGGCCAAACTTGCGCACGAACAAGAAGAACAGCGGAGCGAAAATGAACATGCCAAAGAAAGTGGCTACCGCGGCGATCAGAAAGCTCATCGTGCCACCTCCATGAAGACGCGCTCAGCCTTCTTGAACAGTGAGAGGCGCGCGTTGCGCAGGTAGTTGGTGAGGGCCCCCGGGCCGCTCTCGTGCAGCGCCCGCAGCTGGTCGGCCACCGCCATCAGCGGCTCAGCCTCGGCCTGCGCCTTCAGCGTCTTGATCTCCACCGCGCGTTTCGACTGCACGAGCTTCTGGTCGGCGGAGGCGCGCGCCAGGCTGATGTCGGAAGACACCATGTTCTGAGCGGTGTTGATCGCCGCCAGCGCCGACTCGACGTCCTCCGGCGGATCGATGCCGGTGATCAGCGACGCATCGAGCTCGACGCCGTAGCGCGCCTCCGACCGCTGACACTCCTGCAGCATGTGGTCGTTGAGGTCGCGCAGGTTCTTGCGCAGGTCATTGATCGAGATGCCGGTGACGACCGTGCCGTCTTCGGTGATGCCGACCTCCGTGTCGCCGGACGCGACTTCGAGCGCATCCGGCGCTTCGAAGTTGGCGATCTTCTCGCGCAGGATCGCGATGAAGAAGCCCATGACGTGGGCGATAGGGTTCTTGACTCCAAAAAGGTAGGCGTAGAGGTTGCGCTCCGAGACCCGGTAGCGGATCTGCCCGGTGAGGCCGGTGTTGAGCTGATCCTTGGTGACCGCCTCTAGCACCGTGCCGCCGGAATTGGCCGAAGGTGTCTCGGGATCGAACGCCATGCTCACCGTCTCGGTGGCGATCGACACCTTGTAGACCTTCTCCCACGGCATCTTGAAGTACGGGCCGCCGGGCGGGATCACCCGCAGCTGCGGGAAGTTGTAGCGTTCGCGCTCCTCGGCCGACATCTCGTCAGTGTCGGGCAAGGTGACCGGCGCATCTGAAAGCCGCTGGGCGCGGCCGAAGCTGGTCTTCACCGCACGTTCGTTCTGGTCGACGGTAAAAACCCCGAAGACCAGGTAGCGCACGACGAACCAGGCGAGAAATCCGAACACAATGCCGAGAGTGATCGACATTCAGGCCTCCTTTGCTGGATGAACGAGCCGACAGTAGCGCCCGTCGGCAGATGGACGACGGCCGAGCGATCCTCCAGGCCCAGCAGGCGCCAAAAGCTCCTGCCGTTCGCAGAGGTCTCCCTGCCGTGCTCGAGATTCGAAGACGGTACGATTCAACCCGACATCTTCTTCGCTGGCAAGCCCGGCTATCTCAATGCGGCGTGCCTCGCAGCGTGATGCCGCCGTCGACGGCGATCTCTTGCCCCGTGATGTTGCGCGCGCCGTCACTGGTCAGGAAAACGACCAGCCGGCCGATATCTTCAGGCGTCTGCTCGCGGCCCAGCGGCACGTCGCGCTTCACAGAGCCGAGGAAGATCTCGCGGGGCTCTTTGTCTGCCAGTTGGGGTACCGTCGCCTTCAGGCCCGTGGCGAGCCCTTCCCAGGCTCGGGTCCATAGGAAGCCCGGACAGATGACGTTGACGCGAATGTCCGAGGGCGCCAGCTCGAGGGCGAGGGTTCGAGTGAGGTGGACGACTCCGGCCTTGGCGGCGCCATAGGCCGGGAGAGCCGGCGAAGGCGTCAGCGCCGCGATCGAGGCGATGTTGACGATCGAACCACCGCCGCGCGCTCTCAGATGGGCTATCGCGGCGCGGCTGGCGGCGTAAGTCGTCCGCAGATTGTTGGTGACCTGCTCGTCCCATGAAGTCTCGGACAGACTCTCGAACCCCGATCCGACGTCAGCGCGCTTCTCGCGGCCAGTGCCGGCTCCCGCGTTGTTGATCAGGATATCGATGCCGCCCCACTCGCCTACCACCCGCTCCATCACCGATGCGATCTCGTCGACCCGACCGACGTCGGCCGCCAGGCCCAGGGCCTCCGTGCCTAGGTCGGCAGCGGTCTTCCCGGCCGCGGCGCCATCGATATCGACCACGGCGACCCGCGCCCCCGCCTCGCTCAAGCAGCGGGCAATGCCCGCGCCGATGCCGCGCGCTCCACCCGTCACGATAGCCAGCTTGTTTTCTAGCTGCACGTTCAGTCCACCTTTAGAGCTAAGCGTAGCACGGTCTTGCTGCTGCCATGGGAGGGCCAAACGGCAAGCCAACGCTACGAGCCGAACGCGCCGGGGAGAAAACGATAGAAGAAGCCGGCTACGACATAGGTCGTCAAGGCGAGCCATGCCAGGAGGTGTTGAGCGCGAGGGCTCGTCACGACCGCGCCGACCACGTAGAGGGCTACACTCCACAGCTGGAGCGGGCGATAGACCGTCCAAACTGGCTCTACGCCAACGACCCAGCCGTCGAACATCACCAAAATGGAAAACAGCGCCATAGCAAACATGAACGGAGCTCGAACACTCTCGAACTGTGACCCAACATCCCCTTCCGTTTGGCCTCCACCGTTGCCCGAGACCAACAGGCTCGCGGCTACGTGGAGCAGAGTCGGGGCGAGAAGCATGTAGAAGAACAGCGGGAAGCGCCACTCGGCTTCTCGAAAATCCCACAGCGACCACCAATAGAGCGCGGCGACCAGACGGCATGGTGCTGATCGGCCCGCGCAGCGGCTCCAAGACCAGCGATTTCCAAATTCCCGAAACGCTGCCGCCAAACCTGCCCAAGGCCATGCTTGACGTCACCGTGTCGCAGTCGGAAAGCCTGCGCGCCGACTGCCCGATCGCCCTGTCTGAGGGCTCAGGCCAGATCCGCTTCTGGCGGGAGTTCCTGGACGTGGGCGAAGCCG
>JBCCEE010000603.1:0-4801 GCA_039030415.1 Acidobacteriota bacterium | reverse complement strand
GGCATGATCGGCTTCAACGAGCAGCTAGTCTTTCCCACCGGCGTGACTTACCACCAGCAGGGCCTCTCCTCGTCCATGGATCCCAGCAATATCTCGCTCGGCGCGATCGACCTCGAGACCGGACGCGTGCGAGACGAGCTTCTGAGTCGCTCGTTCGTGGTGCAGAACCTGTTCGTGAACCTGTCGGTGATCGAGCCCTGTACACCAACGGATTCATTCAACTATCAGGGACCAGCGCTATTCGAGGCAGGGCCAGGCGGCGAGCTGGTGTTCAGCGCCAACTGTGAAGTCTTGATCCCCTACCCCCGCGGCTTCAAATTTCCGACCCCATCAGCTGACGGTAAACCGGGCTACCGGGTGGTTCGGGACTCGCGCCTCGACCCCTTCTTGAGAATGCAGGCCATGTGCGGCGGCACAGCCACCAACGTCTTGAGCAGTGGAGCCAGGCACAAGAAGATCGAAGGCGAATCGTCGATCAACCAGAAATTCTCTTACGCCTACTCGATTCCGAGCGACCCGGCGGACGCCCACAAGGCGTTCTTCGAGTACACAAACTTCGACGACGACGGCACGTTCAAGCTCACCCACCTGTCCTGGGTCAGCGCGACCAACTCCCGCAGGTCGCAGGCCAAACCAGGAGAGGCTGATACCATCACGTTCGGCGGATTTGGTACTTGGAGCAAAGATTCAGAAGTGCACCAGGTATCCGTCCAGATATCGACCGCGCGGCAAGAGCCCTATGTCGGCATTCAGGTCGACGGCGGCACGACCTCGAACGTCAATACCAAGCCCACAGAGATCGAGACGACGATTCCTCTCACCGAAGACTGAGCGCCACTCGCAGAGGGAGAAGTGACCATGGGATTGATTCGAGATGTCGGTGGCAAGCTGGTGCAGAGTTTCTTGTCCATCGACGACCTGGTCCTGGGACAGGGATTGATCTCTGAGGGGCGCTCGCAGCTCGGTATGACTGGTCGCACGGTCGTGGGCTCGATCGCGGCCGGCTCGAACATCGCGGTGCGCAGCGTCCATGCGGGCATCCAGGCGGGTGCCAAAACCGCGCAGGCCACCGTCTCGGCGCTCGACGGACTAGTGCCTGGCGCGGGTTTGGCCCGCTCGATAGCAGAACGCGTCGACGAGGAAGCAACCGCTGCGGGCGAGGAAGCCTCGCAGACCGCGAGCTATGCCGTCGAGCTCACCAACCGCAAGGTGCCGCGCAATCCGTTGAGCCATGAAGCTTGGCTGAGCAAAAGCACGCCACCGGGCTACGGCTGGCGCGAGCTCGCGGCGGATACCGCCGTCGGCTCGCTCGCACGGCTGGCCACCATGCCCCTGACCCTGGGTCGGGATGCTGCGGTCATGATGTCGGCGACCCCGGCAGGTCGCGAGATAATCGACGGCTCGTGGAAGAGCCTCGGAGTCGTCCTCGGCTTGTCACCGGGGTCCGGATCTAGCACAACCGAGCTCGACTCCGCCGAGCTGCGCGAAACGCTGATGGCGGTCACCACCAGCTCGGGCGACACGGCGGCACGCAACCTGATGACTTTCGCCGAAGCGGCCGCCCGCCTGGCGTTCGGTGATACTCGCAAGCTACACGCCGGCCTGACCGAAGCGATCGATCTGATGCGCCGGATCGCCCAACACGAAGACCTCGGCGAGCCGGTGCCGGCGGTGCCCATCTCGGAAATGCTGCGCCAGCGGGCGCAGCGCATCGTCGACCACGCTCCCGAAGATTTTCTGGAGGCTCTCGGGCCCGATTTGGACGGAAACTCGCCGACACCGAGCGCCGTCATGGCGGCGATCCTCAAAGACGCCGCTCAGCTGCAGATCTTCTTCACCGAGTATCCCCTCGCCCTCGGTCTGATGGGGACCCAGGCCAACGCGTCCATGGCTCTCGGCATGATGGACGTCGAAAAAATCGAGGGCTGGGTGCGGCAAGGAGACGGAGCAACGCGCCAGCGACCGCACAGTGCCTCACACCTCGAGACCAACCTCGCACGAGCGCCGGAAGGTGGCGCAAATGAAACCTCGGTGCGAATCGCCCAGGACACCGTCTTTTCCTACACTAGCGAGGTGGCCGGGCGTCGACGCGCGCTAGCCCGAATCGAGGAGCTCTACGGCGATGAAGCGCGACGCCGCATCGGCGCGGACGTCTCGCTCGACTCCAGGTTGCGGCAGCTGGCGGCCACTCGGCGAGATGCTGAGCTGCGCCTCAAGATCTCCGCGATCGACTCGGCCCGCGAGCTCAACGAGCATCGCCGCTACTGTCAGGAGCAGGTCGACTCGCTGCGAGGCTTCGGCGACTCGCTGTACGGCTACCGGCCGCAGGAGATCGTCGAGCGCCAAGGGATCTTGGAGACCTACCTCAGCCTGATCGATCAGGATCTCGCCCTGCGCGGTACCGCTGCCCCGGAAGCCGAAGAGCGTAGGGCTGCCCTGCGCGACTTCAAAGCTTGGGCGAACGCCGCGAACGGCTGAGTCGAGGAGCCTCAATCGTGGCCGAGCAGATTTTTGGCGAGCCCCTCCCGGGTTTTACCCTCACTGATCTTGACGGCAGCACGGTCTCTTTGGATAGCGCCATCTCTGGAAAGCGAGGAGCCGTCGTCGTATTCTGGTCGGGAGTCTGCTCGCACTGCCGCCGCTACGACGACTATCTGAACGCGTTCCGCAAGAGCCATCCAGACCTCGCGCTGGTGGTGGTTGGCTCCCGTCAAGACGAGAGCGTTCGCGATATGCGTGAGGCTGTCGAGGCACGGCAGCTCGGGTTCCCGATCCTGTCCGACCCGGAGCGGCGCGTCTCCCATAGCTGGCTGGTTCGCCAGACGCCGAGAGCTTTTCTGGTCGACGCAGAACGACGGCTGCTCTACCGCGGTGCGATCGACAACTTCAAGTATCCCGAGGACGAGGCCTACTCGAGCTACCTCGAACCTGCGATCCATGACTTTCTCACCGGCCGAGAGATCGAGCGTCAAGAGACCGCCAGCTTCGGGTGTCCGGTCGAATCGACCTACTACGATCTCCCATCGCCCCTCAAACGGTGACGGCCCGTACCGATCATGAAGCGCTCACTCCTGGGGGATCTGCTCTCGCAATCGGCTCCGATCGCCGAAACGTGGCTGTCCCGTCTCGACGCTGGCCTGCGTCAAACTCAGACGGCACTCGAGGCTGCGCTCGGCACGAACGGTCAGAGCGACACGGCGCCGCTTAGCGGCCCGCGTTCCGTCGATGAGGCGACCGCCGAGCTCGCCAACCGAATGCTGCGCCTGCTCCGTCGAGCGCCGCGCAACCTCTCCGCCATGCCGACTTTGGGCTCCGACCTGCTCGACGCCGTGCAGCAGAGCTTCCCGTTTCGCGACCCCGCCCGCTGGCTGGGGCTGCCGCTGCAGCTGCCGATCGCCTGCGCCAGCCTGATATCCCAGGAAGCGCTGCGGGGCGCAGCCGTCGCTCAATTCATGCCGGCTCACAAGCTGCCGGAATTCTTGGACTTTGTCGTCGAGACCTTTTCCGACCTTCACGTTTATTTCAGCCTGCAGTATCGCGAGGAGCTCGCCTACTGGCAGGAGCGTGTTCAGGAAGATCCCGAAGATCATGCCGCACGCTGGACCCTCGGGCGGACCTACACCAAGTGTGGGCTGTTCGCTGAGGCCGCCGACGAGCTGGCGAGCGCCGCCAACGCTCAGGAATGGCGTCAGCGGGCGCTCTACGAGTGCATGGTGGCGCTCTACCATGCGGGCGACTATCGCGGCGCCATCGCCGCCGGAGTGCCGAGCCTGGAGCTCGCCCCGGAGCATCAACCCACACGCTACTGGCTGTGGCTAGCGGCCCAAAAGACGGGGGGGTATCCCGAAAGCGTCGCGCCCGCTCTCCGCATGGAAGCCCGAGACGGGCACCACCCCACCGACGTCCGGCTACAGGATGTGGCAGCTCGCATCGGGCTCGACAAGACCAGCGGCGGTCGCGGCAGCGCCATCATCGATCATGACGGCAACGGCTATCTCGATGTGGTATTCGCTGGCGCACACGCTGGCTGCAGCCTATATCGCAACAACGGCGAGGAGGCCCCAGGGACCTTCACCGACATCTCGACCGGTTCGGGTCTCGACAGCTGCGTCTATGGTTTCGCCATCGCGGCGGGTGACTACAACAACGACGGCCTGCCGGACCTCTACATCTCGAGCCTCGGCTTCTACAACGGCCAGGGGCGCTTGATGCGCAACAATGGCGATGGCACTTTCACCGACATCACCATTCAAGCTGGGCTTGAAACCTGGGGGCCCGGATTTACCGCTACTTGGGTGGACTTTGATGGCGACGGGTGGCTCGATCTCTATCTGGCCAACAACCTCGGCGGAATGTTCGATCGCAAGACCCCCAACCGGCTGTTCCACAACAACCGTGACGGCACGTTCACCGACATCACCCGCGATGCAGGGATCGATACGCCGTGGACATCGATCGGCGCCACCTGGGGCGACTTTCGCAATTGCGGCCGTCCCGACCTCTTCGTCTCGAGCTTGGGTCGAGCGCAACTGTTTCGCAACAACGGTGACGGTACCTTCGCCGACGTCAGTCGCGAGGCGGGCATCGACGCGCCGACCAACGGCTCGGCCTGCCTGGTGTGCGACATCGACAACGATGGCTGGCTCGACATCGTGCAGTTCACTTATTCACGTCCCGACGACGCGATCTCCACCCTGCGTGACGGCCGGGGACCCATTGACGGCTCGCCAATGCGGATCTTTCGCAACAACCGCGACGGCACCTTCACCAACGTCGCCGCCCAGTTGGGGATCACTGGCTG
>JBCCEE010000602.1:0-4801 GCA_039030415.1 Acidobacteriota bacterium | reverse complement strand
GTCAGGATCTGATCTCCGCGGCTCCCTCAGGCCGTTGGGGCCTCGACCGGGAACTGGCGATGACCGAAGGCAAGGACCGAATCGCCGACCGCACCTGGTGCGATCGCGGCGGCTACGTTCGCGGCTTCGATGAGCGCTTTGATCCAGCTGGCTTTCAGCTGCCAGCTACCGAGATCCGGCAGTTGGATCCGCTGTTCCAGTGGGTCCTACATTGCGGTCGCGAAGCGCTGCACGACGCTCGCGTTGATCGGCAGCGGGACCTCGAACGCACCGGTTTGATTCTCGGCAACCTATCTTTCCCGAGTCTCAGTGCCAGTCGGTTCGCCGAGTCCGTATGGCTCGGCGAACCGGTAGGAGCGCATAACCCACCTGAAGTCGACCCGCGCAACCACTTCATGTCCGGCCTACCTGCGCACCTCGCAGCGCGCGCGCTGGGACTCGGCGGTACCGCCTTTGCGCTCGACGCCGCCTGCGCATCGTCGCTGGTCGCCATCAAGCTGGCTTGCGATCGCCTGCACGATCGCCGCGCCGACGTCATGCTGGCGGGTGCGGTCAGCTGCGCTGACGACCTATTCATCCACATAGGCTTCTGTGCTCTCGACGCGCTGTCGCCAAGCGGTCGCAGCCGCCCCTTTCACCGTGACGCCGACGGTCTGCTGCCGGCTGAAGGCGCAGCGATCATCGCGTTGCGGCGGCTCTCAGACGCCGTTGAGCGAGGTGACCGGATCTTGGGCGTGATACGCGGGGTCGGACTATCCAACGATGGCCGCAGCGGCGGTCTGCTGGCACCGTCGCAGCAAGGTCAGATCCGTGCCATTCGCCGCGCCTACGAAGAGGCTGCGCTGGCTCCCCGCGACGTGTCGCTTATCGAGTGTCATGCCACCGGAACTCAGCTGGGCGACGCCACCGAGCTCGAAAGCCTGGGTCAGCTCTACCAGGATCTAACCGACGTTCCGATCGGCTCGCTCAAGTCAAATCTTGGCCATCCAATCACCGCCGCTGGACTGGCGGGACTGCTGAAAGTCATAGCCGCCATGCGGGCCGAGACGCGGCCGCCGACCCTGCATGACGGCCCTGCCAATCCCGTGCTCGAGGGTTCTCCGTTTCGCCTGCTCACCCGTCCCGAGCCGTGGCCCGGAGAGCAGCCGCGGATCGCCGCCCTCAGCGCCTTTGGCTTCGGTGGCAACAACGCTCACCTGCTGATCGAAGAGTGGCGTGAAGACAGCGGTCGACGGATTGTGGCACAGACCCCTGAGCCGGCTCCCAAACCGGCGATTGCGATCGTCGGCGTTGCCGCCATGGCGGCGGACGCGGCGGACACTGAGACCTTCACGCGAGTGTTGTTCGACGGCGAATCGCGGTTGGCAATCCGGCCCGAAGACGGTCGCGCCGTGGGGCGCGCTGAAACCATCGAGCTGCCGTTCGAGGGTCTCGGCTTTCCACCCAACGACCTGCGCCAAACGCTCCCACAGCAGTTGCTGCTGCTGGCGACGGCCCGCGAGGCGATCGCCGGGCTGACTGGCGAGCTACCCAAGCCGCGCACCGGCATCTTGATCGGCATGCGTTGCGATGCCGAGATCGCGCGCTACGGTCTGAGGTGGCGCCTAGCAGACTGGGGCCGAGGGCTCGATCCCGACTGGCTCGATGCCGCCCGCGACTCCGTGGTAGCCGGCCTGCAGTCGGCTGGTGTCGTTGGCACTATGCCCAACATGACAGCCAACCGCCTCAACAGCCAGCTCAATCTAGGCGGAGCCAGCTCGTCGATCTCCTCAGAGGAGCTTTCTGGCCTAGTGGCGCTCGACCTTGCAGTGCGCGCGCTACGTTCTGGCGAGGTGGACGCCGCTCTCGTCGGTGCCGCCGACCTTTCCTGCGAACCGGTTCACGAGGCCGCGATCAAGGCGGTGCTCAAAGATCGCATTCCTGGTGACGCCGCGACGGTACTGGTGCTCAAACGGCTCGACCAGGCCGAACGCGACGGTGACCGGGTGCTCGCCGTCATCGAAGATACCGTCGATCCAGTCGCTGGCGAGGAGTCCGAGGGCGTGATTCTCAGCACTGCGGATCGTCGGCGCTTGGATCTCGAGGCGCTGTTTGGCCGCGCTCATGCTGCAACCAGCTTGCTCCAGGTCGCCGCGGTGGCGCTCGCGCTGTATCGCAGGACCCTGCCGGGTCGCCCCGAAGCCCAACGGTCGGACGCCAACGCGCAGCCCAGCCCATGGTTGAGCCATGGACCGCGACGAGCTCGCGTTACCACCCGCGGGCTGGAGAGCCGTTGCGCCGCAGTTTACCTGCGGGATACGCCGCGCAGTGACCGTCGTGAGATCTCGCAGCTCTCTCCGGGTGAACCAAGAATCCACTTGTTCAGCGGCGCCGACCGAGCCGAGGTTCTCGCTCGGCTGAGGGAAGACCGCGCCGACGATCCCGCTATGCGCCGCGAGCGCCCGGCACGGCTGGCTCTGGTCGCCGCTGACGACGCCGAGCTCGCCATTCGGCGCCATGAGGCTCAGCGCCTATTGAGCGCGCAGAGTCAGGGCTCCGCGAGCCAACGCCTGCCACCGCGAGGCGTCTACTTCCGAGAGGCTCCGCTGGCCGGCGAGCTGAGCTTCGTCTTCGCCGGCGCCGGAGCGGCTTACCACGGCATGGGCCGTGACCTGCTGGTTGCTCTGCCGGAGCTGCTCGATCGCTTGGCTCGGCGCATGAAGGACATGCCAGCTGCGGCCGACTGGGTCTATGCGCCAGAGGCTGCTGACGCTTCGCTTGCCCCACTGCAGAAGCTGTGGGGCAGCTCATTCTTGAGCCAAGCCCATAGCGAGCTGACTCGTGGTGTACTTGGGCTCCAGCCCGCAGCGGTACTGGGCTACTCTTCAGGCGAGTCCAACTCGCTGATGGCGATGGGTGCGTGGAACGATCTCGACGCGCTGCACCATGACACTTATGAGTGTGGCCTATTCACCCGTGAGCTCGGCGGCGACTTCGAGGCCATCGCACGCCGGTGGCAGGCCGAAGGTGAGCCAGGCGGGCGCTGGAACAACCTCGTGCTCAGTGCACCCGTCGAGCAGGTGCGAGCTCTCCTGGCCAAAGAGCCGCGGGCGCACCTGACGCTCTTGAACAGCCCCGAAGATCTAGTGATCGGCGGAGACGCCGAAGCCTGCCAGCGGGTGGTCGACCGCCTCGGCGTCAAGGCCTACCCGCTCGACTACGATCTGGCCGTACACTGCCCGGAGGTTGGTGAAGTGGCCGAAGCGTGGCTCGAGCTGCACCGCCGACCGACTACGGAAGTGCCCGACATCCGCTTCTACTCTCACGCGACCCTCAATCACTACCGACCGGATCGCGAGAGCGCCGCTCGAGCGATTCTCGGCCAAGCCGTTCGCACCCTCGATTTTCCCGGTCTTGTTCGCCAAGCTTGGGACGACGGTGTGCGGATCTTCCTCGAACATGGCCCACGCGGCTTGTGCAGCGGCTGGATCCGCAAGACGCTCGCCTACGACGGCATCCCGGACGGCGACGCCCTGGTGGTGCCGCTCGATCGCGCTGGCGCTTCACTGCGCCAATCCGTCGATGCGATCGCCCAACTGCTCACCGCTGGCGTCGAAGTGGCGTGGGACCCGTTCCATGCACGTCGGGAGAATCGACCGGGCAGCCGCAAGCTCTTGGCATTTCCGGCCCATTGGCCTCGCATCGAGATCACACCCCCTGGTATCGAGTCGCCAGCAGCTCCTGCACCGGAGGCGCGCCCGAACGAGCTCCAAACCTTGGCAACCGCCGTCCAAGCATCGCATGCCAGCACAACGAGTGAATCCGAAATGAGCAAACCTGAACAGCCTCAGTTCATGACTCCCGCGCCGAGCCTTCCACCCGTCCTCGGTGAAGCCGCTCCGGCCTCGACCGTTGTTGAGCCAGCCGCCAAGGACCTGCCAGCGCCAGATGTGCCTACCCACATCATCGAGTCAGCAGTATCGCAACCCCAGGCGATCCCAAGCATCACGCAGCCCGGAGCTACGCAGCCTACTGCTCCGCTCAGTTCCGCTTCGATGGCTCTCGAACCGCCGGCAGCTCCCCCCGGTGCCACCCCTGCCGCGATGCCGCTCATCCTCGATACCGAGGTTCTAAGAGGCTTCACCGACCTGCAGCAACAGATCACTGCCAGCCAGAAGAGCTTCCTCGACTCACAGGTAGCCCTACACCAACAGTTCCTCGCACTACGCCAGAGGACACTGACCGACCTGATGCAGATACGGAGCGGCTTCTCCAGTGCTGCCGCCATCGCTAGCCTCCCTTCAAGCCCCTCAGAAACACCGGCCGTAGGCTCGCCTGTGCAGCAACCGCTCGTGCCGTCCAAAGTGGCGCCCGCCCCAGTCGCCTCTAAAGTCTCCTCTAGCAACGGTAAAACGGCACCGCTGCCTGTGACGATCGAGACCCCAGGATCCCAGGTCGAGCCGAAACCTACGGTCAAAGCGAAGCCCGAGAGTCTGCCCGAACCTCCAAGCGCCCTCGAGTCCGCACCTCGTAGCACCGAAGCGCAGCCAGTCTCTTCGCAGCTCGAAGCGCCGACGACCGCCAGGGACGCTTCAGCCACCACCGAGCTGCCAGGCCTAAAAATCTCGCGTCGCGGGCTCGAGGTTCTGGCCGCTGGCAAGGTCTCCGAGATCTTCGGCCCAATGTTTGAGCGACAGGACGGGTACGAACGGCAAACCCGCATGCCGGAGCCGCCCTTTCTCCTCGCCGATCGCGTCACCGGCATCGATGCCGAGCCGGGCACCATGGGAACCGGCACGATCTGGACCGAAACCGACGTCTG
>JBCCEE010000601.1:0-4827 GCA_039030415.1 Acidobacteriota bacterium | reverse complement strand
ATTGAAAACAGCCCCAGAACAGAGCACGTTGCATTGCAAGTCAGCAGATCATATCAGCTCTAGACCTAGGAATATTCTGGTAGACAGGATGCTTTGCAAATGCCACAACTTTGGCGGGCGATCGCGCCGGTCGCCAGCCACCACCGGCAGGGTGCTGCCGGCGACCTGCAGCTCGCCCAGCTTCTGGAAGCGCAGGCCGCGGTCGATCGCCGCGTTGAGTGTGCTGGCGCTGACCTGGGAGCGGTGACGAGCGCTGATCCAGACTTCGGGCCGAGAGGTGCCCGCCACCTCCACGGCGCGCACCTCGGGCAGCTCCCGCAACGCCGCGATGAGGCTCTGATCTAGCGTCTCGCCGGCCTCCTGGCCGAGCCAGACGATCGCCGATTCGTCGCCTTCTCCCTGGCCCACCGGCCACACGTCGAGCCGGGCACCGCGCGGCAGCTGACGCCTCAAGCCGGCGAGCTCGGACTCGAGCCGTGCGGCCTTGCGCTCGGCGTCGGCGCCAGCCTCGAAGCGCACTCGCAGCGAGCACCCCGTGGCATGAACGTGACCGGCCATGCCGCGCACTCCGCCGACCGCCCGGATCGAAGATTCGAGCGGCACGACCCAACGTCGCGTGAGGTCACTCAGCTCGGAGCCGTTGGCGAGCCGTAGATCGACGCGCAGCTCGGGCAGGCTCCATTCCGGTAGGAAGGAGAGCGACAGGCGCGAGCCTGCCACAACGCCCAAGATGAGCAGACCGAGGACCGCCACCAGTCGGGCGATCGGTCGCTGAGCTCTCTTGCTCACGCGGTAACCCGGCTCACAGGCGGCTGTGCAGGCGAGCGATGCACCAGCGCCCGATGCAGCACGGGGACGACCACCAGCGCGGCGTAGAACGACGTCACCAGCCCGCCGCACACCGCGATCGCCAGAGAGGCCCGCATCTCGGCCCCCTGCCCCCCGAGCAGCGCCAGCGGCAGCATGCCGAGCAGGGTGGTGAGGGTGGTCATCAGGATCGGGCGGTAGCGTTCGCGTGCCGCCTGGCGGATGGCGTCACCCGACCCGTGGCCCGATGCGATGCGCTGCTCGATGCGGTGGACGAGCACGATCGCGTTGTTGACCACAATGCCGGCGAGCAGGATCAATCCCAGAAACGACATCACGTTGAGGCTGTTGCCGGTGAGCCACAGCGCGCCGAGCCCGCCGGCGGCGGCGACCGGCACGGTGGTCATCACCACCAGCGGCATCGCCAGAGACTCGTAGAGCGCGGCGATGGTGAGGAACACCAGCACCAGCGCCAGGCCGAGAGCCAAGCGCAGCTGAGAGAAGGAGCGCTGTAGCTCGTGCGCCTGGCCGCCCAGGCGGATGCGCTCGTCGATCGCCAGCGGGATCTCGGCGAGCCGGCGCTCGAGCCCAGCGATCGACCGCACGCCGGCCGATCCGAGATCGACGCTGAGGCGCACCGCGGGTCGACCGTCGAGGCGCTCGGCCGCTGCCGGCTCGAGGCGAGGCTCGAGCTCGGCCAGAGCAGCAAGGGGTACGACGCGTGCCTCGGATCCCGGTGCGGCAGTCGGACGCACGGGAATGAGTCGCGGATCGCTCGGGCGGGTGGCGGCGACCAGGATCTCGGGCTCGGCACCGGGGATGTCGGTCCGGCCGGCATAGAAGCCTCCGAGAGCGGCCTGCACCTGGTTCTCGAGGTGGCTGGCGTCGGCACCGAGCTGAGCCAGGCGCCAGGAGTCCCAGCCCAGCACGAGTGACGGTCGCGGTCGTCCCGAGCCGCTCGGACCTTGGCCGGCACGCTGCACCCTGGCCGCGGGCGAGCTGGCGTCGGTCAGGGCCGCCGTCACGCGTTCGGCGAGGCGCTCGACCCGCGCCACCGTAGTGGCGGTGAGCTCGATCTCGAGCCGTCGCGACGTGGTCTCGAGCGCCGAGGTGACGGCGCTGCGGCGCGCCGTCACCTCACCCTGCAGGCCGGGCTGCAGGGCAACGCGCCGCACGAGCTCGCGACGCAGTGGCTCCAGCTGTGGCCCCGGCCCCGAAGCCTCGGCGAAGGTGAGCTCGACCTCACCGCGGTCGATTTCACCGACCGTCTCGCGGCGCAGCGGATCCTGCCGGCGCAGCAGCGTGGCGTGGCGCGCCGGCGGCAGCTCGAGGTCGGCGACCAGTGCGCGATCGAGCGCTGCGACGCGGCGTGCGGTCTCGTCCTGATCGAGCCCTGGCGGCAGCTGGAAGTCGACGGTGAGAGCGCTGGATGAGCCCGCCGGCATCAGCTCGCGAGGCAGCGTAGGCGCCACCAGGGCACCTGTCACCAAGACCGCTAGAGTGATCAGTATTACCAGAGCAGGGTGAGCGAGCCCGCGCTCGAGGATCACCAGGTAGGTCCGTCGCCCCGGACCTTCACGGCCGGCGTAGGCGGCATCCAGCCCCCCTGCCATACGGCGTGCCAAAACCGGGGTCAGCGTGAGGGACAGAGCGAGAGAGACGGCGAGCGAGGTGACGATGGCGAAGGCCTGAACGCCGAAGAACGCCCGCGCCAGCCCCTGGAGATAGAGCAGCGGCAGGAACACCACGGCGGTGGTCAGGAAACTGGCCACCAGCGCCAGGCCGATTTGGCGCGTGCCCTCGACCTCGGGCGCCTCGTCGGAAGCTCGCTGACGCGCCAGGGCGATCGCCTCGAGCACGACGATAGAGTTGTCGACCAGCATGCCGGCCGCCAGGGCGAGGCCGGCCAGCGACACCACGTCGAGTGACACCCCCCACAGCAGGAAGCCGCCGAATGCCGACACGATGGATGCCGGAACGACCACCGCCAGCGCCAGGGTAGGACGCCAGCTACCCAGCATGAAGCGCAGTACCAGGGTGCCCAGAAGCAGGCCGAGGAAAGCCGCGCCAGCGAGCTGGAGCAATGCGTCGATGACTTCCAGGCTGGCGTCGTGCAGGGTCTCGAGCTGCAGCTGACCCGGCCCAGAGCCGACGTCCGAGCGCTCGCTGAGCTCGGTGACCAGCTGGCGCGCGGCGCGAGCCAGCAAGACGGCGTTGGCGCCCGGGGCGCGGTAGACCTCGACCAGCACCGCCGGCTTGCCGTCGAGCCGGAACAGGCTGGCGTCGGGTACCTCTTCCATCGCGATGCTGGCCAGCTCACCGAGGGTGGCTCCCGGCGTGTCGGCCGTGTCGCCATCCAAGCGTCGGGAGGCCAGCTCGGCCACGGAGGTCGCGGGCTCGCGGACCACCAGGGGACGCACCCTGCCGCCGTCACGCAGGCGACCGGCCGGACGCGTGCGGCCGACGTCGAACAGCCGCTGCACCAGGTCATCGGCAGTCAGCCCGCGGGCCGCCAAGGCCGCCGCGTGGGGACGCACGACTGGCCTCAAGCTGGCCCCGCCGAGACGCTTGAGCTGCCCGGCACCGGCCAGGCGCCCGAGCTCCGGAATCAACACCTTGTCGGCGAAGACGGTACGGGCGGAGGCCGTCTCGCCAACTGCCACGGCGATCCCCAGAATCGGCGCGCTGTCGCCGGTTTCGACCCGCACCAACAGCTCGTCGACGCCGAATTCGGCGATCTCGGACAGCCGGCGCTCAGCGTCGATACGCAGGCGATCGACGTCGGTCTGCCACTCGGTCGCCAGACGCAGAGTGCACTCGCCATCGTCGACCGTGGTGTGAACCTGCAGCACGCCCGGCAACGTCATCAGGCGGCGCTCCAAGGGCTGCGCCACGTGACGCACCAGCTCGTCGCGCGACTGGTCGGCGTCCAGCACCGTCACCACCAGCCGCGGCCGCTCGAGGGTCGGCAGCAGGGAGACCGGTAGCCGCAGCAGCGAGAACAGCCCCAGGATCACCAGGGTCAAAGTGGCGATCGCGACCGAAACCGGGCGTTCGAGGATCGTCCGCAGCACTCAGACTCCCTCCGTCGATGAGGGTGTGCTCTCGGATGCGGCACTGGGGTCGGACGCTGTCTCGCTCTCGGACGCCGTCTTGGGCTCGGACGCTGTCTCGCTCTCGGACGCCGTCTTGGGCTCGGACGACGTCTTGGGCTCCGATATTGACTCGCCCTCGGATACTGGCTCGTTCGCGGGCACCGGCTGGCTCGCAGGCACCGGCTGGCTCGTGGGCACCGGCTCGGGCTCGGCTTCGGTAGCGGGTAGGCCATCAGCGAGCAGCTCGGCACCGTCCACGGCGACGCGCTCGCCAACGTGCAGGCCATCGAGAATCTCGACGCGTCCATCACTCCAGGCACCGGACTGCACCAGACGGCGGCGCGCGCGATAGCTCGCCCCGGTGGGCTCCAGCACGAAGACCGAAGCGATACCGCCATCGAAGATCAGCGCCTTGCGCGGCACCGTGAGTACCTGATCTCGAGGATCGAGCAGCAAACGTAGCTCGAGCCCCTCGCCCGGCAGCGGCAGGCCGGCGTCTTCATGCACCGCCACCACCATATGCAGAGTGCCGGCACGGTCGACCTGGCCGGCGATCTCAGAGATCGTTCCACGGCCCACCACGGTCTCCGAACCCGGCAGCACGCATTCGACGTCGAGCCCGGCACGCAGACGCTGGCGATCCGCAGCTGCCGCCCAGCCCTCGACCCGCGGCAGCCCATCCCCCGCCAGCTCGGCGACTAGCGTTTCGCCCGCTGTGACTTCACTTCCCGGCGCCAGCACGCGATCGACGCTCAGCAAACCGCTGGCCGGTGCTTGAAATCGTAGGCGTGAAAACTGAGTGCGCGCACTCGCCAGTCGCTCGGCAGCCAGCTCGGCGTCTATCTCGCGCTGCTTGAGCTCCGCACTGGCGAGGAATCCACCAGCCACACCCTGGCGAGCGCGCTCCAGCTCGGTCTCGGCCAGT
>JBCCEE010000600.1:0-4829 GCA_039030415.1 Acidobacteriota bacterium | reverse complement strand
TCCAGCTCGGAGTCGCCTCGGTGCTGACCTCCCTGCGCGACGAGCTGCCCGGAACCGTCAAGTTCATCTTTCAGCCGGCTGAAGAAGGCCCGCCTCCCGGCGAAGAAGGCGGTGCTTCGCTGATGATCGAGGAGGGCGTCCTCGAGGATCCCAAACCGCAGGCTATCTTTGGGCTACACACCTTCGCCGAGATGCAAGTGGGCAAAGTCGGCTTCACCGTCGGCCCCGCCTTCGCTGCCGTCGATCATTTCATCGTCAAGATCCGCGGCAAGCAGGCCCACGGTGCCGCTCCACATTTCTCGGTCGATCCCGTCGTCATGGCGTCGCAGGCGGTCGAGGCCCTGCAAACTATCCGGTCACGCAACCTACCGCCGCTCGAGCCCAGCGTGGTGACCGTCGGCCTCATTCGCGGCGGCGAGCGCTTCAATATCATCCCTGCCGAGGTCCATCTCGAAGGTACCGTGAGGACCTACAGCCCGACGATTCGCAACACCATCGAGCGCCGCATGAACGAGATTCTCGCCGGCATCACCGCCGCCGGGGGCGGTGCCTACGAGCTCGATTATCAGCGGGTGACTCCAGCGACCGTCAACCACCGCAAGCTGACGCGTCTGGCCCTGCCGTCGCTGGCAGCCGTCGTCGGCCGAGACAACGTACTCGAAGTGCCGCCGACGATGGGCGGCGAAGACTTCGCCGAGTTTGCCAACCGGGTGCCGGGATTTTACTTTCGTCTCGGCGTGGTAAAGCCCGGAACGCGCTCCGGCGGTCATCACACCCCCCAATTCCTGGCCGACGACAGCTCGGTCACCGTCGGCATGCGGGTCATGTCCCGCGTCCTGATCGACTTTCTCAATCGCCAGCCGGCCGCATCCCTAACGGCGGGCCGATAAGCTCTTCCGAGGATCGAACCATGAAGAATCTCCGCTGGTTGCCTGCTGTCGCGATTCTGGTGCTCGCCATCGCCAACCTGCTACGCGTTTGGTCGGGAGAGGCGCCAGATCGTCAGGATCAGGTGATCGCTACCTACGTCACCGTCGGCCTGAGTCTCATAGCCCTGCTGCTGTGGTGGCTGCTGTTCTCACGCCTGCCGGGTCGGATACGGGCATTGTCCTTGGCGGTGATGGTGGCGATCGCGTTGATCGGCGTCTCGACCCTCAGGCTGCGCGAAGTGACCGGCGATCTGATTCCGGTACTGGAATGGCGCTGGGCCAGCTCAGACGCCGACAGCTCGGCCGGCGGCGCGGCTGCAGGCGGCGCCCCGGCCGCCCTGGCCGATTCTCCGAGCTTCCCGCAGTTTCTCGGTCCTGATCGCAATGCCACCCTGCCCCCAGCCAACCTGGCCCGCGACTGGTCCACCACTCCACCGGCTCAGCTCTGGCGACAGCCAATCGGCGACGGCTGGTCAGGCTTCGTGATCGCCAACGGTCTGGCGGTCACCGGCGAACGGCGCGGCGAAGAGGAATGGACTTCGTGCTACGAGCTGGCGACCGGAACGCTGCGCTGGGCTCACAAAAATCCGGTGCGCTTCGAGGGCGGCGTCATGGACGGTCCAGGGCCACGCGCGACCCCGGCGATCGCCGACGGCCGGGTGTTCGCCCTCGACGCCAGCGGGCAGCTCGATGCTCTGGATCTCGCGACCGGCGAGCTGCTGTGGACGCGCAATATCGTGACCGAGCACCAGGCACCACTGCCGGTCTACGGCGTCAGCGCCTCGCCCTTGCTCCACGAAGGCCTCGTCATTGTGCTCGCCGGCGGTGCTGCGGGCCATTCGCTGGTGGCCTACGATCAAGTGACCGGCGAGCCGCGCTGGATGGGCGGCGGCGACCGAGCCGCTTACAGCTCGCCGCTGGTTGCGACACTGGCTGGGCGAGAGCAGATCGTGGTGCTCAACAATGTCAACCTGGTGGGTCATGATGCGGCCGACGGCAGCGTCCTCTGGCAAACGCCATGGGACGGCAGTACCGAACGCGTCTCACAACCGGTCGTCCTGCCGAACGATCGGCTGTTCGCTTCGACCGGCTATGGAATCGGCGGCAAGCTCTACCGCATCGCCCAAGATGCCGGCGGCGCCATGGCTGCGGAGCTGATCTGGGAGTCGCGCCGTCTCAAGGCCAAGTTCACGCAGGTAGTGCACCGCGACGACACCCTGTACGGCCTCGACGACGGCACCTTCGTGGCGCTCGATGTCGAAAGCGGCGAACGGCGCTGGAAACGCGGCCGCTACGGCCACGGCCACGTGCTACTGGTCGGCGATCTTCTGCTCGTGCAAACCGAGAAAGGCGAGGTCGTAATGCTGGTGGCAGACCCGGACCAGCATCGCGAGCTCGGTCGCTTTCAAGCCATCGAAGGCAAGAGCTGGAACACCCCGGCACTCTCGGGCCGCCACCTGCTTGTCCGCAACGCCAACGAAGCCGCCTGTTACCTGCTGCCGGCAGCCTGATCGGCTTCGAGCAGCTTCCGATAACCCTCTCGAAAGCTCGCGTAGCGGAATGCGTAACCGGACGCTGCCAGGCGCTGGTTCGAGCACCGCTTGTTGCCGGCAGCGCGTCGGCGGACACCGGGACGATCCGCTGCTGACGGTGGCTCGGGGACCCCAAGCTGCCGAGCCAGCCAACGCTTGACGGTACCGTCAGCCGCTGGCTCATGGTCGACTCCGAGATAGAGGTTACGTGGCTCGGGCAGGTGCAGGATATGTTCGAGCGAGCCGGCACAATCGTCGACGTGGATGCGATTGGTGTAGACCTTGGGGTCATCGAAGCACACCGCCTCGCCGCTCCGCACCGAGTCGATCAACCGCGTCCGGCCCGGACCATAGATACCGCCAAAACGGACCACCACCGAGCGCCGCTCGGCAGTCAGCGCCAGCTCCTCCGCCTGCAGCATGAGTCGGCCGCGAAAGCCCCCAGGCTCGGTGACCGAACCTTCGTCGACCCAGCCGCCGTCGTCTTGACCATAAACCGAGGTGCTGGAAACGAACACCACCCCATGGCTGGCCGTCGCCGCCAAGACATTGCGCAGCCCATCGACATAGGCGCTGCGATAGGCCGCTTCCGTCGACTGGTCGGCGGCCACGATCGTGACTACCCAGTCCAAGTCGCCCGGCAGCCGTGTCAGTCCTGCTGAATCAGTCAGATCAGCCGCGATACCGGGGAGCTGCGGCGGTAGACGATCGGGATGACGCCGCAGCCCCCAAACCTGATGTCCGCGCTCGATCAGCAGCAGCCCCAAACGGGTCCCAACATCTCCGCAGCCGGCGATCAAGACGCGCATCGCGCTTGGCCCCTAACCTTGTGCCGCCGCCCAAACCTGCTCGCGATGATAATCGGAGCTGATCGAGGCCACCGCGCGCTCGAAGGATGGCCTCAACCGTGCATCGATTGGAGTCACTTGAGCCAAATCGACCAGGAACTGCTGCATTTCGTGATCCGAACCGATGGCCAGTGACGAGCTCAAGGCTGCCTCGATCTCTTCGACGGTCAGACCGGGTCGCGCAACGGTAGCGCTCAACACCCGCCGATGATGAAAGTCCTCGCCTAGGGTTCCTACGGCGCGGAAGTAGCTGTCGGGCAAGGTGCCGTTGTAGCTGCCCACGAGCTCGATCAGCAGCTCGGCCAGATCGAAATCCGAACCGATCGTTTGCGACGCGACTAGAAGATCCGACAGCTCTTCGGTCGCGATCTGCGGGCGACGCATCGCAACCGCCAGCACTTTGCGCAGCTCGTAGTCGGTGCCGATATCCCTGAGGCGACGGGCAAATCCCCTAGGCAGCTCTTGATCGGCCGGGATGATCTCGAGCAATTCGATCAACAGCTCGGCTTGATCGTAGTCGCCACCGATGCTCTGAGCCGCGTCGGCCACCGTCTCATAGGCTTCCGGGGTGAGGTCTGGGCGCTCTAGAAAGCTGCTCAGGGTACGCCGCAGCTCATAGTCTGAGCCGATCGAGTCCGCCGTGCTGACGAAGGCATTGGCGATTGGCTCTTCGTTCAGCACGATGCTTGGCAAACGCGGCAGTACCTGCCGCAGCTCGTAATCCGAGCCCAGCTCCTGCCCCATATGTCGCACCAAAATCTCGTAGTCCAGGGCTTCTGGATCCGTCTGCACTAGCAGATGCTCATAGTAGCGGCGCTGAACCGAGTCGCCCTCCACACGCCGAATCTCGTCCAGCACGCCTGGGGTGCCCGCGGCAGCCAGGATGCGGCCAACCCGGGCTTCGGCGTCGAGCCCGGTAGTGCGGTACACCCGCGGCAGCATCTCCTCGAGCCAATCGCGCGCCGCGTCATCGAATTCGGCGGGCTCTCGGTTGATGAAGAGCTCGATCAACGGCTCACCGTCGGGTCCCGGTGTCGCCTTGAAGCGCGTCTGCTCATGACCGTTGCGCTCTTCGATCTCGAGGAAAGAGTCAGGTCCCACTAGGGCGACGCTCTGCTCGTCCGCCGCCATCTCGACCTCTCCCTTGAGCTTGACGAACAAGCGCCACCGCCCCTCGCGAATCTGGATACGCTGCACATCTCCGGAGAAAGCATCGGCTCCAGCCGCCCAGGTGTAGCTCGTCTGGCTCGACACCGCTTCCCAGAAGATGATCACCAGGAGCGCTAGGAAGAACCCCAGCGCGATCGAGAACCCCTTGGATCCCCGGAAGCCCAGTGAACCTTTGAGAGCTCGGTTGCGTCATGGGTAGAGAGGGTATCCATCATGGCGAATGACCGAGGAGACTGATCATGCAGCTGCCGAGTCGAAGCTTCCGGGGATCCAAGGGGTTCTCGATCGCGCTGGGGTTCTTCCTAGCGCTCCTGGTGATCATCTTCTGGGAAGCGGTGTCGAGCCAGACG
>JBCCEE010000599.1:0-4839 GCA_039030415.1 Acidobacteriota bacterium | reverse complement strand
TTGGCTTGGGGATACCGGGTGCGAGCCTCGCACCGGGTATGTTTGGGCTCGGGATACCGGGTGTGAGCTTCGCACCGGGTATGTTTGGCTTGGGGATACCGGGTGCGAGCCTCGCACTGGGTATGTTGCGCTTGCAGAGGGTGCTTTCGATGATCGCCCGGATGTTCGAGCTGCTAAACTTTTTCGGCTGGCGCGGGTCGAATTCATCACACGAGGTTGCGGAGGCTCTCGGAGTGACCGGATCGGCGTACTGGGCTTGCCCCGGGAGCGGTTTTCGAGAGAACGTTCGCCATGCTGAGGGCTGCCAGCTAGCGCTGGCTCGGCAGGAGCGTCGCGCTGTGGGGTGGCGGCTTCAGGGCCTCGCGTCTCTGCCATGAGCAAGATCGGCCAAAAGATTCGTCACTTCCGCCTCGTCCACCAGTTGGCCAAGGGCGGCATGGGGGACGTGTACGCGGCCTATGACGAGCGTCTGCAGCGCAAGGTGGCGCTCAAGGCGCTGCGCGAGGAGTTCCGCCCCAACGCCGAGGTCAAGGCCCGTCTGCTGCGGGAAGCGCGAATTCTCTCGCAGCTCGACCATCCCAACATCTGCCGCATCTACGATCTGCTCGAGGAGGAAGACAGCGACGTCCTGGTTTTGGAGCTGATCGCCGGTGAAAGCCTCAAGCGAGCGCTCGAGAAGCAGAAGCTGGGCGACAGCAAGCGCAACGGTACGAAGCTGCTGAATGAACAGCAGAAGACGAGCATCGCGACCCAAGTCTGCAGCGCTCTGGCGGCGGCCCACGGCCAGGGCGTGATCCACCGCGACCTCAAGCCCGACAACGTGATGCTGACGCCCGCTGGTGAGGTCAAGATTCTCGACTTCGGGCTGTCGCGGCATCTGAAGGAAGAAACCACGGTGACCCTCGGCGGCCCGCGGGATCTGACGGATCCCGATGACGCCACCAGCTGGCGACGCGAAGAGCGCTACCGACGCCTGCGCACGCAGCTCGGCAGCATCATGGGAACCGTGGCCTACATGAGTCCCGAGCAGGCGCAGGGCGAGGCCGCGATCGCAGCCAGCGATATCTATTCTCTCGGGCTGATTCTGCACGAGCTGTTCACCGGCGAGTCGCCCTACGAGCCGGACCAGAGCCTGGCGATGATGCTGAGCAAGGTCGCCAAGGCGGAGACGCTGCCGGCCGAGGGCATCGACGGCGACCTGGCGGCGTTGATCGAGCGCATGAAGGCTATGGAGCCGGCGGCGAGACCGTCGGCCATCGACGTCAGCGAGCGCCTGCGGTGGATTGCCGAGAAGCCGCGCCGGCGCCGGCGCAAGACGGTGCGCGCGCTGGCGATGACGTTCCTGGTGGTGGTGGCGCTGGCGCTTGGGCTGCAGGCCGAGCGCATCGGTCGCGAGGCGGCGCGGGCCAATCGCGAGGCGGCGCGCGCCAGCCAGGAAGCCGAGGCGGCACGCCAGGTCTCGGAATTTCTCGTCGACCTGTTCGAGCTCTCGGACCCGCAGCGCACGCGCGGCGATACGGTGACCGCCCGCGAGATCCTCGACGACGGTGCCGATCGAGTGGCGATCGAGCTGGTCGATCAACCGGCGATTCAGGCGCGCTTGATGGACACGATCGGTACGGTCTACAGCAAGCTCGGTCTGTTCGATCGGGCCGCGCCGCTGCTCGAACAGTCGCTCGCCACCCGTCGAGATCTGCTCGGAGTCGACCATGTTGAGACCGCGGAGAGCCAGGCTCACCTGGCTTATCTCTTTTGGCAGCAGGGCAAGTTCGAGCAGGCGGTGCCGCTCTACGAGCAGTCGATCGCGACCCGCGAGCGGTTGCTCGGTCCAACCCATGCCGCGCTGGCCGACAGCCTCAACGGGCTTGGCATTGCGCTGTGGAATCTAGGCAAGTACGCCGCGGCGGAACCGATCTATCAGCGCGCCCTGGCGATTCGCGAGAATGCTCTGGGCAAGGAGCACCCCAAGGTCGCCGCCAGCCTCGACAACCTGGCCATCCTGTTCAAGGACCAGCAGCGCCCGGGCGATGCCGAGCCGCTGTACCGGCGGTCGCTGCAGATCCGTGAGCAGAAGCTCGGCGCCGATCATCCGCAGGTGGCTTCGAGCCTCAACAATCTCGGCGTGCTCTACATGGATCAGAAGCGTTTCGAAGAGGCCAAGCCGCTATACGAACGTGCGGTCGCGATCTGGGAGCGCACGATGGGCCCGGATCATCCGGCGGTCGGTGTCGGCCTGGTCAATCTAGCGACGATCCACAACGAGCTAGGCCTGCGCAATGAGGCTCGAGAGCTCTATGCTCGCTGCCTGAGTCTCTTCGAGCGCTCCGTCGGGCCAGAGCATCCCTTTGCTGCCTATGCGCTCGCTGGCCAAGGGACGGTGCTGTTCAAGGAAGGCCGGTATGCCGAGGCGGAAGCGCCGCTTCAGCGCGCCTTGAAGATCCTCGAGATAGCCGTCGGATCCGAGCACGTCGACGTCGGCTATCGCCTCAAAGAGCTAGCCAGAGTCTACGATCGACTAGGAGATACGGCGCGAGCGCAGCAATACTGGGCCCGCGCCCGGCCAATCCTGGAGCGCTCCCTGGGAGCGGATCATCCGGAAGTGGCTGGCGGGCTGTAGTCTCGACTCCTATCCAAGGTAGATCGATAGAAAGCCGTCCAATCTTGATTTCTAATCACCGCGAGTTTTTGGGCGGAAATAGGATCGGAGAGGCTTCCAGGGAAAGACCCCAGATCTTCGGATAAGTCTGTTGTTTGACCAGTCGTCCGGCTAAGACAACTGGAATCTCGGGCATAATCAGGTCTCCCCTTTTTGAATCATATTCAGGCCTGACCAGATGCCTGAGCTCGAGGAACCCAGTGTCCTCGAGCAGCCGCGAAGGAGTCAGTAAAATTAGTGTCCTCTCACAAGAATCGTCAACTATTAAAATACCACCGTGGATACCGCCGCTCTTTGCAGTGCCTCGAATTTCAACAAATCGGTTCGATGGTCTAAACCAGCTGCGTTCCGGAATGCTGCACACGCTACGTGGATTTTCTAGAGAAGATGCGCTCAAGATTGTATTTTGAGCGCATCCTGCAGCCACTAGGACTGCCAGAACTAGGGCAACTACCTTGAGCATGCCTTACTCGTGCGGCAGAATGAAGCAACTGAGCTCTCTGACCACTTGAGAATTGCGTTGAAATCATAACCGTTCTTGGGAGACCACATACCCGTTGAGGAAGGGTGCTTCAATCCTCTATAGACGATTGCCTGACGACTAGTAGCGGTAATCTCAGCACCAATCACGGTTTCCAGGTCTCCCCACATCCTACCAAGCTGCCTCTGTTGCAATCCATGATCTGCTTCATGGACAAGCCCTGCCGCTAACTCAGCTCGATGCGCTGCTGAACCTTCGACCTGCACGTCATATAAGTCTAAAGTGACATTTATCCGATTCAATCTCTTTCGTCTATTGTACCTCGCACTCATTGAGCCTCCCTCAACCTCACTGATTACAATCACTACCCCATTTTCCTCGCCCGGATTCCCGAAGAATTCGAGAGCTTGCTGCAGCGCTAGCATCTCAGCTTCACTCGCATCAGATAGGCCAATGATCGCATCTTCAATTGCATTGACTGCATCTGCTACAAAAAGGCAATCTGTCTCCGCCCCTTCACAAATATAAAGCCCGGTGGGGTCAATGAAACGAAGAGGGTTGCTGGCAGCGTAAGAGTATTTATTCCAGCTTTGAGGCTTCGCCGGATCAGCAGAGAGGATCGGATCTATCGACGCAAACCGTCCCAGCACTGGACTGCAATACCGGGCATGCATGTAGTCCAGCACGCCCGCGCCGCCATTCTCGTCCCGCTCATGGCCGGTGAATTTCAGCGCCACCTCGTCCTGCAACGGATCCGTCGCCTCATCTCCGAAGGGAAAGTAGTGGTGGCGTGAGACTTCAATGGCGCCGGGTCCGGTCACCTGCCTGGGAGTACCCAGGTGGTCGAGGTGGAGGTGTAGGGTGCGCTCGCCACCCGATGTATCTGGCTCGACAGAGGCCAGGAGCTGGCTTCCTCGGTAGACGTAGTCACGCTCCCAGGTCCAGGGCTCGCCCGGTAGGTCTTCGAACACCCGCAGCACTCTGCCATCCAGATCGCGGACGGTGAACGTGGTGCGACTGTCTTGGCTGCACTGGGTGGTACCGACGCAATCGAAGGTGACGAGGCGCTCGTCGTCGGCGTCGTAGATGAAGATCCGCGCCTGGTCATTCGTCGACTGCAGCGACGTCATCATGTTCAGCGCGTCGTAGCGGTAGTCGAAGTCCACCCCGTTTTGGACGATGTCGGTCAGGTTGCCGGCGGCATCGTAGGTGCCGGCGACGAGGCGGTTGGTGCCGACGGCAGTCGCCAGGTTCATACCTGCGGTCGAAAGGGCGGTGAGGTTGCCGTAGTTGTCGTAGCTCGCCGACTGGACCAGGGGATCGTCGCCGCCGAGGTTGACCTCACCATGCACGAGACGGTTCAGGCCGTCGTAGCGAAAGGTCTGCTCGCCGATGCTCTTGATGTTGCCGGCACCGTCGTAGACGTAAGTGCCGGTCGACCAACTGTTGCCGTCCGCCACTCCGCTGGTGGCGATGGAGCCGGGACGCGAGAGGTTGGCTGGCGCAGGAGTGATGTTCTCGGTGACGCCGTTGGCGTGGGTGACGCTCTTCACCATGCCGCCCAACTGGTAGCTCACCGCCGAGGCGTAGCTTGGCACCGCGCTCAAGTAACCGCGCGTGTAGTCGTAGCTCACGGTGCGCGGCGGCATTGAGCCCGGTGGACACTCGGCGTGCAGGAACTGAGGATAGGTGATGCTCGAGA
>JBCCEE010000598.1:0-4867 GCA_039030415.1 Acidobacteriota bacterium | reverse complement strand
GCGATTGGGAGCCTACCGCCGGCGGTGGGAGCGGCCACATCGTCGCCAAGCCCGACGATCCGGACATCGTCTACGGTGGCTCCTACGGCGGTTTCCTGATGCGTTTGGATCACCGCACCGGCGAGCGCCGGCTGATCAACGTGTGGCCGGACAACCCGATGGGCTGGGGCGCGGCGGATCTCACCTACCGCTTCCAGTGGAACTTCCCGCTGTTCTTCTCGCCCCATGACGCCGACACCCTCTACGCGGCCGGCAACGTGCTGTTCGCCAGCCGCGACGAGGGCGCTAGCTGGCAGCCGCTCAGCGGCGATCTGACCCGCAACGACGCCTCCAAGATGGGACCGTCCGGCGGGCCGATCACCAAGGACAACACCAGCGTCGAGTACTACGGCACGATCTTCGCGGCGCTCGAGTCGCCGCACGAGCCCGGCGTGCTGTGGGCCGGTACCGACGACGGCCTGATCCAGCTGTCGCGGGATGGTGGTGCCTCCTGGAGCGACGTGACGCCCAAGGAGCTGCCGGAGTGGACCCAGATCAACGGCATCGACGCCCACCCCTTCGAGCCCGGTGGGCTGTACGTCGCCGGCACGCGCTACAAGCTGGACGACTTCACGCCCTACCTGTTCAAGACCACCGACTACGGCGCGAGCTGGCAGCGCATCGACACCGGCATCGACCGCCTGCACACTACGCGTGCCATCCGCGCCGACCCAGATCGGCGCGGTCTGCTCTACGCCGGCACCGAGAATGGCGTCTACGTCTCGTTCGACGACGGCGGTCAGTGGCAGTCGCTGCAGCTCGAGCTGCCGGTCGTGCCGATCACCGACCTGGCGGTCAAAGAGCAGGATCTGGTGGCCGCTACCCAAGGACGGGGCTATTGGATTCTCGACGACCTCACCGTGCTGCACCAGCATGACCCGGCACAGGCCGAGGCGCCGGCGCACCTCTATGAGCCGACGCCGGCTCCACGCTGGGCCGGCCGCCCGAGCCGCGCCAACCCGGTGCACGAGGGCACCAATCCGCCGTCGGGCGTCGTCTTCCACTTCTTCCTGAGCGATGATCCCTATCGGGTCGCGGCAGAAGGCGATTCCGAAGAAGTTGCCGAAGAAGTTGCCGAAGACGCTGCCGAAGAAGTTGCCGAAGCGCCCCAGATCCAGCTCGAGATTCTCGAGCAGGGCGGCGGGGTGATCCGTACCTTTACCCCCAAGCCGCCGCCGGGGAAAGAGGATGACGCCAAGCCCAGAGAGGGCGAAGACGACCCGCGCCAGCTCGAGCTGACGGCTGGCGCCAACCGTTTCGTGTGGGATATGCGCTATCCGGGCGCCGACCGTTTTCCCGGGCTGGTGCTGTGGAATCGCAACCTCGCCGGCCCCACCGCGGTGCCGGGCACTTACCGTGCGCGCCTCACCGTCGACGATTGGACGGGCGAGGTGCCGTTCGAGATCCATCCGGACCCGCGCTCCTCTGCCACGGCGGACGACTATCAAGCGCAGTTCGACTTCCTGATCTCAGTGCGCGACACGCTGAGTGAGACCCATCGCCAGATCGGCCGTTTGCGCGACGCCCGCGATCAGATCAAAGCCCTCGGCAAGCGGTTGAAGGACTCGGCCGAAGATACGTCCGCCGCGGAGGGATCCACGGCCGATGACGACGAAAGCTCTGACGAGCCGACCGGTCCCGCCCGGCTGGTCGCAGCCGGCGAGGAGCTGGCCGAACGCCTGAGCGAGATCGAGAAGGCGCTGTACCAAACCCAGAACCGCAGCCCCCAGGATCCGCTCAACTTCCCGATTCGCCTCAACGACAAGCTGGCCGGACTGCTCGGCGTCGCCGGCTATGGCGACCGTCGGCCGACCGAGTCGATGCTGGCGGTGCGCGCTGAGCTCACGGCCGCGATCGACGATCAGCTCGCCAAGCTCGAGGCGATCTGGGAGACCGATCTGCCGGCGTACAACGAGCTGGCTCGCGAGCTCGGGGTCGACCGCGTGCTGCTCGAGCCAACGCCTGACGGGTAGCCGGCTTGCCGGCGGCAAATCGACACGGCACCCGCGCTGAATCTTGGTGCCAGCGCCGCGCGGGTCCGGTAAAGTAGGCGAACCATTCTGATCATCGTCGACCTACCGGGCCCTTGCCGCCCGCTCCGGGCTGCCGGCCGCGAGGAGATGCCGTGGCATTTAGCAAAGAGCAGCTCAAGTCGGAACTGATCGACCAGGTGCTGGAGCGGGTGCGGTCACGCCTGCCGGCACAGCGTGTGGCGAACGCCGAAGCGTTCTTGCGCCGGTACTTTGCGCACGTGCCGGCGTCCGAGATCGTCGGAGAAGAGCCGGACAACCTCTACGGGGCCGCCCTCACCCTGTGGGGTTTCACTCAGCAGCGCCAGCCGCGTGAGACCAAAATTCGGGTCTACAACCCGCGACCGGACAGCCACGGCTGGAAGTCGGCTCACACCATCGTCGAGCTGGTCAATGACGACATGCCGTTCCTGGTCGACTCGCTGCTGGCCGCGGTGCGCGCCCTCGGCGGCGAAATCTACCTGCTCATCCACCCGGTGCTGACGGTGCGGCGCGACGGCGAAGGACGCTTGACCGAGCTGGTGGAGCACACGCCGGGGACCGATGGGGAAGCCGCAACCTCCGTCGATGACGCTCGCGGAACCGTGCTCACCGAATCGGTGATGCACCTGCAGATCAGCGAGCGACCGCCTGAAAGCCATGGCCAGGTGCAGGAGGCGGTGGCCAGCGTGCTCGACGACGTGCGCTCGGCGGTCGACGACTGGTCGGCGATGCGGGACCGCTGCCGCGAGCTGATTGCGGAGACTCGCCAGTCACCGCCGCCGCTGCCGCAGCAGGAGATCGAAGAAGGCACCGCCTTCCTGGAATGGCTGGTCGACGATCATTTCACCTTCCTCGGCTACCGCGAATACCTGTTCGAAGGCGAGGGTCGCGACGCGGTGGCGCGCGTCGTCCCCGAGGTGGGCCTCGGCCTGCTGCGCAACGACGAGCTCACCCTCTACGCCAAGACCCGCAGCCTCGGGCCGATGCCCGACCACGTGCGCAGCTTCCTCAAGCGCCGCGAGCTGCTGGTGATCTCTAAGGCCGGGCGACGCTCCACCGTCCACCGCCCGGTTCATCTCGACTCGATCTCGCTCAAAACCCTCGACGCGAACGGCGAAGTGGTGGGGCAGCGCGTCTTCGTCGGCCTCTTCACTTCGGTCGCCTATGGCGCTCGGCCCAGCCAGATCCCACTGCTGCGCAGCAAGGCGCAAGCCGTGCTAGATCGCTCCGGGCTGCCTCGCAACAGCCACGACGGCAAAGCTCTGGTGCATATCCTCGACAGCTATCCGCGCGACGAGCTGTTCCAGATCACCGAAGAGAAGCTGTGCGATATCGCCATCGGCATCCTCCACCTGCAGGAGCGCCAGCGCATCGCCTTCTTCCCGCGCCCCGACGCCTTCGAGCGCTACATCTCCTGCCTGATCTACGTGCCGCGAGACCGCTTCGACACCAGGCTACGCCTGATGTTTATGGATATCCTGAGCGCCGCTTACGAAGGCGAGATCAGCGACTACTACACCCACCTGTCGGACTCGAAGCTGGCGCGCCTGCACGTCATCATCAAGACCACCCCGGGCCAGATCCCGGAAGTCGACGCCGAGGCGCTGGAGCAGAAGCTGGTCGAAGCCGGGCGCTCGTGGGGCGACCGTCTGCGGGACGCCCTGGTCGACGCTCGCGGCGAGGAGCGCGGCGTCGCCACCATGAATCGGTTCAGCGAGGCGTTCTCCACCAGCTATCAGGATCACTTCAACGCCCAGACCGCGGTCTCGGACATCGCTGGCGTCGAGCATGCCCTGGAGTCCGGCTTGGCGCTCAATCTCTACCGCGCAATCGAGGCCGACGACTGCGAGCTGCGGCTGAAGATCTTCGTCGTCGCCGAGCGCGTGCCGCTCTCTGAAGTGTTGCCGATGCTCGAGAATATGGGCCTCAAGGTGATCGACGAGATCCCCTACCGGGTGGTGCCGGCGGACCTCGAACAGCCCGTATGGATTCGGGACTTCGTGATGCAGATCGAAGACGGCCGGCGGATCGACGACGGACGGCGCGTCGACCTGGCGGCGATCCGCAACAACTTCCACGAAGCCTTCCGCCTGGTGTGGCGCGACGAGATGGAGAACGACGGCTTCAACCGCCTGGTGCTGGCGGCCGGCGTCACCGCCCAGGACGTCACCATCCTGAGGGCGCTGTGCAAGTACCTGCTGCAGGCGCGAATTCCGTTCAGCCAGGCCTATATGGAGCAGACCCTGACCCGCAATCCGCGGCTGTCGCGGCTGTTGGTGGCACTCTTCCGTCGCCGCTTCGATCCGACCTTGGCACCGGCGGAAGCGGATGAGAATGCGACCCCGGATCCCGACTCGGAAGAAGGCCTGATCGCCCGCATCGAGGCGCGGCTCGAAAACGTCGCTCACCTCGACGAGGATCGCATCATCCGGCGCTATGAGAACCTCATCCGGGCGATCCTGCGCACCAACTTTTTTCAGCCGGACGACGCGGGTAATCGTAGACCCTATCTGTCGTTCAAGATCGACTCGCGGCAGATTACCAACCTGCCGCGCCCCCGTCCGATGTGCGAGATCTTCGTCTACAGCCCGCGCCTCGAGGCGGTGCACCTGCGCGGCGGGCGCGTGGCGCGCGGTGGCATCCGCTGGTCCGACCGCCGGGAAGACTTCCGCACCGAGATCCTCGGGTTGATGAAGGCCCAGATGGTGAAGAATGCCGTCATCGTGCCGGTCGGCTCGAAGGGCGGCTTCGTGGTCAAGCGCTTGCCTTCCGGCAGCCGCGAAGAGGTCATGCGCGAAGTGGTCGCCTGCTACCAG
>JBCCEE010000597.1:0-4869 GCA_039030415.1 Acidobacteriota bacterium | reverse complement strand
GACCGTTCGGCTTCGAGGACGATGCCGAGCAACGTGCCGAGGGCGTCTTCGAAGTGGCTCGAGCCGAGCTCGAGGCGGCTGGTGCCGTCGCGCTCGAAGCGCACTTGGGCGCGGGCGCCGATGGTGGCCTGGTCGAGGGCGGCGACGTCGGCTTCGTTGACTCTGCTGCCGCTGTGGGCGGCCACCAGGGCACGCAGACCGGCACGTACGGCACGGATTCTTGACAGGTCGGTGTCGGATAGCTCGGCGCCCGCGGGCAGCAGGCCGTTGCGCGAGAGCCAGGCGGATAGGTTGCCGGTGGTGGTCAGCTCGTCGACCCGCGAGGCGAAGTCATAGGTGTTGACGAGCGCCTGGACCAACTCCAAGGCACCAGGCGCCAGCGTTGGGCTGACGACCCGCCCTCGCCCCGCAGGACGTCCTTGGGACTCGCGCTTGCTTCGACGGGGACTGGGCGACATGAGCTCGCTCCTCTTTTCATGAGCTCTCGGGGAACCGAGGAGCCCGTTCAACGGTCGAACGTCACGACCTAATGAGTTTTGCTCGTTATGGGCAGCCTAGGAAAAGCGGTCAAACCGCTCCGTGAGATCGAGGACTAACAAACATAACGCTCTAACGCATTTAGAACGTTACTTTCGAACGATCCAAAGCGTTCAGACGCCTTCGAGCCACCTTTGGCATGAGCAAAGTAACAGTCTAACTCATCTATACCGTTACTGGTACAACGGAAGTAACGTTCTAAACCGCTTGAAACGTTACTTAATGAATGCACTATTGCCTCACCCTCGACAGAATCGCCTTCGGCAAAATGCCAGTAACACCCTAAGTTGCCTGAAACGTTACGGGCAAAACGTTATTAGTTTTTCTGACTTGACAAAAGCATTCTGGCAGAATGTAGATAACGATCTAATTGATCTAGCCCGTTACTTTCTGGGTCTCCATAATGCTCTAAATGCTTTGAGACGTTACGAATCTCACTCAATCCAACGCTTAGCACTCCCCAGCTACGCCGTAGGGCAGACGGATTCCCTTGCCGCCCGTAGACAATAGGCAAAACCCCCGGGAGGCAGCATGAAAGAGGTCCAGCGCGCCGCGGGCGCGGTAATCGAACAGCTCGAGACGGTGATCTACGGCAAGCGGGCCAAGCTCGAGATGGTGATGATCTGCTTGCTGGCCGAAGGCCACCTGCTGATCGAAGACGTGCCGGGCACCGCCAAGACGCTGCTGGCCAAGACGCTGGCGCGGGCGCTGGGCGGCAGCTTCCGGCGCCTGCAGTGCACGCCGGATCTGCTGCCGGGTGACGTCACCGGCACCAGCGTGTTCAACCAGAAGACCACCGAGTTCGAGTTCCACCCCGGGCCGGTGTTCACCCAGATCCTGCTCGCCGACGAGGTCAACCGCGCCACGCCGCGGGCGCAAGCCGCCCTGCTGGAGTGCATGGCGGAAGGTCAGGTCAGCATCGAGGGCAAGACCTACCGGCTGAAGCGGCCGTTCTTCGTCATCGCGACGCAGAACCCGGTGGAGCACGAGGGCACGTTCGCGCTGCCGGAAGCCCAGCTCGACCGCTTCTTGATGCGGCTGCAGATCGGCTACCCCGGCGAGGCCGCCGAGCTCAAGATGCTGGCGGCGAGCGCCGGCGATCCGATCCAGAAGGTGCAGCAGGTGGTGAGCCTGGAAGTGCTGCTGCAGCTCCAGCAGCGGGTGCGCCAGGTGCACGTGCACCCGGAGGTGAGCAAGTACATCGTCCAGCTTGTGGCCGCGACGCGCAGCTCGAAGGAGCTGGTGCTGGGTGGCGGACCGCGCGCCACCAAGGGGCTGTACCGGGCCTGCCAGGCGATGGCGGCGATGGAGGGTCGCGACTTCGTACTGCCCGACGACGCCAAACGCCTCTATCCCTCAATGCTCTACCATCGCGTGATCCTCGGCGCCGAGGGACGCCTGAGCCGCCGCACGGTGCCGCAGGTGGTCGACCAGGCGGTCGGCGGGGTGCCAGCTCCGATCCTGTCGCCGGGCGCTCTGAGCCAGCGGGGATGAGCGCCGACGCGAGCGCGCCGAGCGGCGGCCCGGCCCACGGTTCGGATGTCCGCGCCGAGATTGGCGCCGCCCGTCGCGGCCAGCTCTTCACCTGGGGGCTGACCGCTGCCGCCCTGCTCGCTCTGCTGTCAGTGTTCTCAGGCGGCCTCTTCCTCTATGCCGTGGCGGTCGTCGGCCTGCTGCTCGCCGGCTCGACCCTGCTCACCACCCTCAGCATCCGCGGGCTCGAGATCTCGCGCCGCCTGTCCGACGCCGAGATCGTCTGCGGCGACCGCGTCGACGTTTGGCTGACGGTGCACAACGCCAAGGAGCTGCCGGCTTCCGGGCTGTTCTGGCGCGATCAGATCGAGCCCGGCCTCGACGTCGAGGGCCCGACCTGCTGCGCCACCTCGCTGTCGGCGGACGAGAAGCGTGGCCTGGCCTACCGCCTGCACAGCACGCGCCGCGGGCTGTACCGCATCGGCCCGGCGATGGTCGAAGCCAGCGGCCCGTTCGGGCTGGTCCGGCGCTTCCTGCTGCACTCGGAGGCGAAGTTCGTCACCGTGCTGCCGCGCTCGGTGGAGATCGGCCGCGGCTGGCCGCTCGGCCACCGCCCGATCCACGAGGTGCCGAGGCGACGCAGCCTGTTCGAAGATCCCTCGCGCTTTCAGGGCATTCGCGAGTACCAGCGCGGCGACTCTCTGCGTCGCGTCCACTGGCGGGCGACGGCGCGCTCCGGCAAACTGCAGGTCAAGCTGTTCGAGCCGGCAGTGCTCGAAGGCGTGACCCTGGCGGTCGAGATGGCACAGAAGGTCCTGCGCGGCAGCCGGTCCATCCGCGAAAGCTCGCGCGACGATGAGCCCAATGCCCTCGAAGAGCTAGCGGCGACGGCAGCGGCGTCGATCGCCGAATTCGTCATCGCCGGCGGCCAGGCGGCAGGGCTGCTGTCGAACGGTGCCGACGCGGCGGAGCGCTACCCCGAGGATTGGTCCGGCGAGACGTTCCGACGCTTCGAGGATGCCCTCGAAGCCAGCTCGACACGGCGTAAGGTCACCGGCTTCCGACCGCTCGAGGCAACGCCGGCCAAGGGTGCCTGGCAGCTCGCCCAGCTGCGGCAGATGCTGGCCCGGCTGGTGCCGGCGCCGGGGCCGTCGCTGCCCGAGCTGCTGCTCGCCGAGCTGCCGCGGCTGTCGCGCCAGCTGGTGCTGATGATCGTCACGCCGCGGCTCGATGAGGCCCTCGTCCATGCCGTCCAGGTGCTCGAGCGCTCCGGCATCGAGGTCGGGGTGGTGTGGGTCGGTGCCGGCGATGAGTCGCAAGCCGTGGCGCTCGACGAGACGCCGGTCTACGCGGTGCGCGACGAAACAGACCTCGAAGCCCTCGGAGGCCATCGCCTGTGAGCCCGGAACCGCAGCCTGCAGCCCCCGCTCTCGAGGCGGCGCGGCAGTGTGCCGAGCACCCGGAGACGGCCGCGGGCTACCAGTGCTGCGAGTGCGGACGGACGCTGTGCCAGCGCTGCGTCAACGTCGGCAGCCATCTGATCGTCTGCCGCGTGTGCGGCGAGCGTGCCGTGGAGCTCGAGCCCATCGAACAGGCAGTGCGCCCGCGCACGCCGTTCGAACGCCGCACTCAGCGGGCGTCTGAAGCCAGGCCGGAACGCCCGCTCGACGTGCCGGGCCTGTGGCTGATCAACCACGTCGTGATGCCGGTGGCGACCATCGCCATGGTGAGCGCCCTGCTGTTCTTCCTGCTCGACCTGCGCTCGATCAGCTTCGGCGGCTCACAGACCCTCAAATGGGTGGGGTTCTGGTTCGTCACCGCGACCGTGCTCATCGCGCGCTACAGCCACATGACGCAGGACAAGGAGCGCCAGGGCTGCTACACCGTCGCGCTCACCGCCGCCACCATCGCGGTGATGACGGTGGCGCCCTGGGAATCGCCGCCGGACGGCCTCGCGGGACCGCTGGTCAACGTCGTCATCGTGCTCGGCATCTGGCGGTTCGCCAGCCGGCTGGTGGCTGCCTTGAGCCTGGAAGGCCAGTCCGTCGCTTCCAAGCCGCGCCTCTACGGCACGGAGCGCCAGCAGCTCGAGGCCTGGCGCAAAGCCCAAGGTCACTCGGCCCCTTCCGAGGACCGCAGTGAGCCGATCGAACTCATGACCCGGCGCAACCCCTATGCGCGCCCCAACTCGGCGATCATCCGCCTGGCGGCGCTCGGGCTGGTGATCTTCGCCGTCGGCGAGCCGTTCCTGCTGAACGGCCCGCCGGCAATCGGCGAGCGCGCGCTGGCGGCGATGATCGTCTTCCTGTTCGCCACCGGGCTGGTGCTGGCGTGCGGCGCCGCGATCGACACCCTGCAGCGCGTCCGGAAGCTGCGCGGCGAGGTGAGCCTGGCCAAGCTGCCGGGACGGACGCTGGCGGCGGCGCTGGTCATGGTGATGGTGTTGGCCGTCGCGCTGGCCATGCCTGGTCTCGAGTACCAGGGCACCAGCGCGACGCGCCAACAGGGAACCAGCAGCGCCGACGGCAGCGGCGATCAGGGCAGAGGGCACGGCAATGATCAAGAGGATGCCTCTTCGGGGGATTCCCGCCACTCTGACGACGCTACTTCGAGCGGTGACGGCCAGGGCTCCAGAGAGAGCGAGCAGGGCCGGCACAGTGGCGAGCCGGAGAGCGGCTCGCAGCAGACGCAATCCTCGGACGCCCAACCCAGCGAGGCGGGCGACAGTACGCCAGCGCCTTCCCTGTCCGGAGGCTTGATCAGCTCGCTGGCCGAGCTCGGTCAGTGGCTGCGCTGGCCGTTCTACCTGGCGGTGGCGGTGCTCGCGCTGATGGGTCTGTGGCGTCTCAGATCGCAGCT
>JBCCEE010000596.1:0-4873 GCA_039030415.1 Acidobacteriota bacterium | reverse complement strand
CGAGCCTCGCGATCTGAGCAATCACTGGCCTGCTCGGCGAGTGCAATGCAGTCGGCCCACTGAGGAACGATCGCCCCGGGGCGCACGCGTTCCAGATACTCGTCGATGGGCATATCGCTCGCCGCGTAGTAGCGTCCGAGCCGATCGGCTTCGCCGACGCCGAAGAGAAAGAGGAAGCCAGAGATGCACACCATCATGGCCAAGATCATGATCAGCACCTGCCAGCCGGTATTCGCCTGCTGGCCGCGCGGCTCTGGCAGGTCGACGACGCGATTGCGCGCTGCTGCTTTGCGATAGCAGAGCCAGGCCACAGCGCAGCAGATCGCGCCAAAAACCGCATAGCCGAGCCATAGCTGGCCGCTGCTGGCCGCGACCAAGCGTGCCACCATCAGGCTCATGGCTGGCGCGATGAAACCGAGATTCGATGCCTCGTTGTCGGCCGCCGACTCGCAGGTGCGGCGATGGCGGGCAGCCGCCATGAACGCGGCACTATAGCCGACCAGCAGGAGCGGCAGGATCAATGCGGTGGTCTCCGCATTGAACATCGTGGGCAATGGCTCGGTGCCCAGGGTCGTCCGACGGATCGCGTCGGGCAAGCGTTCGACCAAGCGGACCAGGACGTTGGATCGCAGGATCGCCAACAGCAGTAGGGTAGTACCGCTGGCGATGACGAGTCCGATGACAAAGCGCACGCGAAAACGCGCATGGCGTGAGACCGGAAGGCCGGCGACGAACTCGTCGATCCCTAAGTCCGTGCGGTAGCCAGCCATCACAATTGCGGTGCTGGCGAAGACCAGCAGGCACAATGCCAGGACGATCCAGGGCATGTAGGCACTTGGGACGCCCTCGTGGAGCAAGCCCAACCCGCAGGCGAACAGTACGATGCTCGCCAGGATGAAACCCCACGAGCCATCCAGCGTGCGTAGCTCGCCCCAAATCAGACCGCGCTGAGACTTCGAGCCCAGGGTGAGCTTGGCGACCTGACGTGCGAGCCAGGGAGCTCGCACTCCTCGGTCACGATCGCTCGCCACCGGCCTCCGGGAGTAGCGACGGGCCCCCAGCGCCGCGAAGACCGCACCTAGTATCAGCAGCAAGCCAACTGGCCAGATCGGCCAGCCGCGCGCCGCGCCAACCTCGGTGAAGCTAAGCTGCGTCATTACCAAGAAGAGCCAGGGCCACTGCCGGAGACTTCGTTCGAATCGCGCTGCCGGGCGCCAGTCGGAGAACACCATGAACGATATTGCCAAGGCGGTCCAGCTGAGTCCGAGGAGCCAGCAGCTCTGGCTGAGGTCGAGCATGAGGCTGGGCTCACGGGCCTCGCCTCGCACCAGTACCGGCGTGTAGAGGAAGATCCAGGCGCCTGCACTCAGGGCGGCCCAGGTAGCGACAGCAATCGCGAAGCGGCTCCAATATCGAGTGCTGCGGTATACCGGTAGAGCCAAGGTGAACTCCTCGACCCCTAGGCGACGTTCGGTGCCACCGAAGCTGGCGCCGAGCAGCAGGCCGCCGAGGAACGTCGGCAAAGCCCAGAACAACAGCCCGGGTGGCGTGACGCGGGGCCACGCCAGCAGCAGGCCGATGCCCAGAGCGAGCACCCAGACGCCGAGGACAGCGCCGCCGACCGATCCTTCGGCATGGCGGTGGAGGCGGGCTTCCATCCACAGTAGCCCACGCACACGATCTGGAATCCAGCGCTCCAAGGCGGAGGCGAAGGCGCTCATCAGGACGCTGCGCCCCGCTTGCCGACCAGCTCGATGAAAAGCTCTTCGAGATCCATCGGGAAGACGTCGACGGTCGCGCCAGCTTCGCGCAGCGGAGCCAATTGCTCGTCGGACTCGAGACCGACGATCGCTTGCAGTATCCGGCCTTCAACTTGGCTGCGCCAGGCGCCTGCAACGTCCAGATCCTGCGGAACCTCCCCAGGAAAGACTGCCTGCACCCGGCGAGCGCTGCTCTGCAGATGCTCGATCGGCTGCGAGAGCAGCATGCGGCCCTGCGCCAGGATGCCGATGCTGTCGGCAGGTCGCTCGAGATCCGACAGGATATGGGTCGACATCAGGACCGTGCAGCCCTCGCCCTCGAGCAGCAGGTCGATGAGCTCTTCGAGCAGCTCGCGGCGGGCCACTGGATCGAGGCCGGCAGCAGGCTCGTCGAGCAGCAGCACCTCAGGCCGGGCCGCAAGCGCCAGCAGCAGGCCGACTTTACGCTGCTGGCCCCCGGAGAGCTCTGACCAGCGCTGCGTCCACGGAACTTCGAGGCGCTCTGCGAGGCGGCGGGCGTAGGCTGCATCCCACTTCGGATAGAAGTGTGCCACGTAATCGGCCAGCTCTTCGGCGCACAGTTGGGGGTGGAGCTGTTGGTTCTGAGAGACATAGGCTACCCGGGCACGATGGGCTTCGGGCGCATCTGCCATTTCTCGACCGAGGATCGAGGTGGCACCGGAGGTTGGTCGCTGGAGTCCCATCAGCAGGCGTAGCAGGGTAGTCTTGCCGGCGCCGTTGCGGCCCAGCAAGCCGTAGAAGGAGCCGTGCTCGACCCTGAGATCCAAGCGATCGAGTATGGCGCCATCGCCGAAGTCTTTGGTCAGGCTGTGCGTCTCGATGACCGTTTCACGCATGCCGCTGCCCTCTATCGGTTTCTGATTCGCGTTCGACTCGCTGGTATTCGAGTCGCACTAGATGAACCACGCGTTCGATGTCGACGCCGAGCTGTGTCGCCTCTACCACTAGCTGGCGTGCGCTGTCGCGCAACGCCCGATCGAGCTCGGCGGATGACAGGCCACGGGCCTGATCGGCGACGAATACGCCGCGGCCCTGCTGGCGGTCGAGGAAACCGTCGTTCTCGAGTTCGGTATAGGCTTTGACGACGGTGGTCGGGTTGACGCCAATGCCGCGCGCCAGATCGCGTATCGAAGGCAGGCGGTCGCCGGTCGCGATAGCTCCTGAACTTACGTAGTAACGGATCTGATTCATCAGCTGGCGATAGACCGGTACGCCGCTACCGGGGTCGATACGCAGATGGACGTTCCAGCTCATGAGGAGGTTCAGCCCGCGATCGGAGGCGCGATCTGGATCCATAGCAGCGTGCGGTCGTCGCTCGGCCGGCCGCCGAGCTCTCGGTCGAGCTCGGAGACGAAATCGTGCAGCTTGGTCCGCTGACAGGGGTGTTGTGCCGTCAAGGCGTCGATTCGCTCCTCGAAGCGGGTATAGCCGAGCAGATCGCCATCACCGGTCGGGGTCTCCGGCAAGCCATCGGTGGTCACCACCAGCTGGTCTCCTGGAGCCAGCGTAATCTCGCGGGATTCGTAGGCCACCGCCGGACGCAAACCGAGCGGCAGGTGAGGCCCAGGTATGTTGACGGTGCTGAGACCGGAAGCGTTGCGGAGGAAGATGTCGGGAGCGCCGGCGGCGGCGGCCCGTAGCCGCCCACGGTCGAGATCGATATGGAGCAGCGTCAGCGCGACGAAGTCGCGGGCACGCGTGCGCTCTACCAGCTCCAGGTTAAGGTCATTCAGAACGCTGGCTGGATCGCTGCGTCCAGCGCTCATGCGCAGTGCCGTCTGTACTGACGCCATCACCATGCCCGCGGCTAGACCTTTGCCGGCGACGTCACCTACCGCGATCGCCCAGCGCCGGCCTGAGGTATCGCTGAACCAGTCGAAGAGATCTCCTGAGACTTCGTGGAGAGAGTCGAAGTAGGAGACGATGCGTAGCTCGTCACTGGTCAGGTCGTCGGGCAGCAGACGTTGCTGCACCTCACGCGCGCTTTCGATCTGGCGGTCGAGCGCCTCGGGGCTGCTATCGAGGGGCAGTCGGTCAGCGACCCGATAGCCAAATTCGCCACGCTCGAGCCAGCCTTCGCGCTCCAGACGTTCCAGACCTCGAGCGATCAGCGAAGGATGAGCCCCCGCGCTGCGCGCCAGAGATCGCAGCACGGGCAGGGCCTGGCCGGTGGCCAGCCGCCCATCGCGAATCCAGCCGCGAATCTCGGCCGCGACCTGCTCGGGGACGGCACGACCCGTGCCGCGCTGGAGGCGAAGGGTGAGAGTTAGGCTTGGGGTATTCATGGAGACTGTATGGGCTGGCCAACTGTTTGGTGCCACTCATACAGTATACGCCAAGCTTCCCGCGGGGTTTTGGGCCCGCGAGAAGATGCCTCCTGAGCAGCCCTCGGCGGCTCATCCGGCTCGACCTTCTGTCGATCCAAGGCGCCAGGGTCAGCCGAGACCGAGCTTGAAGTCGATTTTGTCGCCAATCTCCGGGAAGTCGATCAGCGGATTGCGATTGCCCTGGGCCTCTGCGATGGTCCAGTTGCGGTGCAGCTCCCAAGTCGACGCATGCGGCGGAAAGGCCTTGTGCCATGCCAGTAGCGTCTTGAGGCGCCGGGCGTCGACGCGAAAGGACGACTTGGAGATCGCCCCCGGGTAGCGCAAGAGAAAGTAGAGGGTCGAGCGGGCGGCCGCGCCTTTGTTGGTCAGCGGCTCGAAGCCCTGGCTCTCTCGCTTGCCACAGGCGGTGCGTACTGTCTCTTCGAAGTCGTCGAAATCAAAGTAGGGGATATTGCTTCGGAAACTGTTGCATCCAGGCTCGCTAGCGTACAGATGGTGCAGGTCGGCTTTCATCGGCAGGCGCTTGTTGAACCAGGATTGCGGCACGACATGTTCGCAGTTGAAGCGCAGAGAAGCTTCGAAGAGGTCGAGCTCGCGAACCAGTGCTTCGCGACCCAAAGCGCTCTCGTTGCGCAACAGCTCGTTGGCGCGTTCTTCGAGCTGGGCGTCGAGCGCTCGGTCGGCAGCCATGATCTCGCGAGGATCGAAGCTCTTGCCAGAGTAGACGGCATGCAGACGGCCGTCGGGATGCAGGTCGATTCGTGG
>JBCCEE010000595.1:0-4879 GCA_039030415.1 Acidobacteriota bacterium | reverse complement strand
TGAAAACAGCTACAAGAGTGCAGTCATCTTTGCCTTGGCGATGCTCGTGTTGCCATACCTACCTGCCAGCAATCTCTTCTTTCCAGTTGGTTTTGTGGTGGCAGAACGAGTCCTGTACATGGGGTAATCTGACCGCCCGGATAGCTTCAAAAAAGTCTTCACAGCCGGCCGGGCGGCTCTGGCCGACTCATGGCAAATGCCAAAAGCTCTCTGCCTGGCCTGCAAGACCAGCAGAGTTTATTTTGGACGTCACCGATGCCCCTCGACGAGCCTAAAGAGGTTTCAAAACGTCTCGGACCGTCCTCGGTGCTTTGGAACAAAGTTTCGATGCCTGCCGGGGCAGCCAACGTCGAGCTCGTATCGACTGCTGCGGCTATAGGGGCTCCGCCTCGTCTAGCGCCCAGCCTCGAGCTTTCTCAACCGAGATCGCATGCGGCGGCGATCCAAGATGGGACCTCGGCCCCACTGGCAAACGCCGGCAGGGCCAAAACTAGAGGCCGCTACCTAGGTCAGGCCGCTCCCCACCAAGGCAGCGCGAGGATTACTTCGCTTTGCCTTCGAAGTGGTTGGGATTGGGCTTTTCGTAACAGGCCTCTTCGTCGACCTCGACGGCGACCGCCTCATGCACTTCACTGAACCGCAGGCCGTATTGGCGCCCCGCTTCCCCCGCCTGATGGAGGAGCTTCAAGACCCGCACGGAACCGACCGAGACATCCAGCTCACTGACCGCACCGGCGATGGTCTGGGGCGGATTCTCGGGATCGATTTCGAACACCGCCGCGGCAGGAACGATGGATTCGGCGATCGAATCCCAGACGGTGGCCGCCGCGAGGAGACCGTCGGAGGTCGCCGAATGCAGCTCCGACTCCATGAGCACGGGATGCAGAGCGATGAAGCGCAGATTCTCGGCGATCATGCGGTAGGTCTCGGGTTGGCCGAAGGTCCAGTCGGCGAGCCCATAGCCAATCTGAGCCAATCCTTCACTGATATCGAGCAGGGCAAGAGCCAATGCAGGATCGGAGTGGTTGGCGTCGTTGTTCTCCGGCAGGCTCGCCTCGATCGCAAGCGCCTTCATCGCGTCCGCCGCCTCGATGAAGCCTGCAGCAGCCCCCTGCAGCACCTCGCCGAACGGCCGCTCGGGCTCGTAGGGTGGAAATACGATGCTCGCCAGAGCCTGCGCGAGCTTGACCTGAGCCGCTGAGCTGACCTTGATCTCGGTGAACTGCGGCGGCAGCGCGTCCGAGGGGGGCGTGCCGGTCAAGCAGAACTTGGTCTGGGTCTTCTCGATCAAATCCCCCAGCGGGAGGTTGACTCGGGACTTCTTGTACCGCTTGCCGTTTCGTGCCCAGAGATAGTCCCAGCGAGACCCATAGCAAACTCTCACCGTCGTAACCCGACCGTGGCAGGTGTAGGTACAGGCGCGCTGCCAGACTCCGAGACCGCCGTTGAGGACTGTTGGGGTGCCGGTACGCTTCCAGCCACCGCAGCTGCCCGGGAAAGGCTTGTAGACGTTGCGCGTGTAAACCGTGACTCCTTCGATCTGGTTTGGCCCGCAGTGATTGGCCTCGGCTTCCGGGACCATGACGGTAGCGCAGACCAGACCGAGTCCCAAGGTAAGGATGTGCTTCTTCATGCAATGACCTCCAATGAGAGTTGAGTGCCGCGGGGATCGCGGCGTTCTCAAAGGAGGTAGTCCGGAACACTGGGGTTTCTACCCCGACCGCTCGAACGAAGGGCTCGACGGCATGGCAAGCGCCGGTCATTCGGCGACCAGCAACACCTTCGTCTGGTAGGGACCGAGCTCGACCTCGAGGCCACGATCGACAAGCTCTCGGCCGCCGCATTCAATGGCTTCGCCGGTCACCAGGTCATCCAGGCGGACGACGCCACCGGGCGCTGTCGCCAGCGCGTCGGCCAGGGTTTCACCGGAGATCGTCTTGCTGGATATCGTCTCACCGGAGATCGTCTCATTAGAGATCGTCTCGCTGCTGGCAGCCCGCCGGACGCGGCCGCGGACGGTAGCGTCGCGGTTGTGGGCGAGCACCAGCACCCGCTGGCCGTCCGCTCGGTTGGAGAAGGCGAGGACGTCGTCGAGAACCCTACCGTTCCGTGCCGCCTCGTCCGCGTGGTCCGCCGCCGCGACGTTCTCGACGTCGTAGAGACAGAACCCCTGGGCGCTGGCGAACAGCCGCCGCCGCTTCAGGATCGGCATGATCTCACGCCGATGCCGGTCGACGATCTGCGCATCGGCCGTCTCGTCAACGTAGGCGCGGGCATACTCCATGCCGTACTTCTCGCGCAGCCCCTCGATCTGTCCATGGCCGAAGAGCGGCAGCCCGGGCAGGGTGGCGAGCAGGGTGCAGAGCGCGAAGTATTTGTCGCCGCCGCCGAGCTGCTCGACCGCCGGCAGCTCGTCCGGGTTGGTCAAGAAGTTGACGTGGCGCTCGAGAATACCGGGTTCGAACGCCAGCGTGCTGGCGATCGTGGCGCGGAATTTGGCGTTGTCCTCGTCGCGCAGCTGGTGCATGAAGGCGCTGTTGTAGACCCGATGCATGCCGAGGCTGCGCACGAAGTACGACTCCATCATCCAGAAGCCTTCGGCGAGCAGGAGGGTGTCCGGCACCTCGGCAGCGACGCGGTCGACGACCTGACGCCAGAACTCCTCCGGCATGCGACGCTCGAACTCGCGGCGCGACAGGCCGTGCTCGGCCCGCGACGGGATGTCGCCGCCCTCTCCCGGCGGCGGGAACCACAGCCGCTGGATGTGCTGCTTGACCAGTGTCATGGCGGCGTCGATGCGGATCACCGAAAAGCGGCGCGCGAGGGAGATCAGGGTCTCGATCATCATCTCGCGCACGTCCGGATTCAGGTAATCGAGCTGGGCGGTATCGTTCCAGGGCAAGCTGGTGCCGTCGTTGCCGTGGTAAATGAAGCGCTCTTCGCCGGTGGCGTGGTCGACGTGCCGGAACACCACCGCGGCGTCGGAGCGGTCGGCATAATGATCCTCCAGGTAGACGCCGACCCGCGGGTCGCTGGAAAGATCCTCACCGGTGAAGGAGTAGCTCGGGAACGGGCTGTGCTCGAGCGATAAGAACCACTCGGGGTGTTCGGCCACCCACGGCGAGTCGAGGCCCATGTGGTTCGGCACCACGTCGCAGGCCAGCCGCAGTCCGTGCTGTTGCGCCCGCTGCTCGAGGACCTTCAGCGCCGGCTCGCCGCCGAGATCCTCGGCCACCCGGTAGTCGCTCAGGGAGTAGGCGGAGGCGTCGGCCTCCGGGTTGCCGTTCTGACGCTTGATCTGCCGGGATGCCGGGCTGCGCTCCCACAGCCCGAACAGCCACAGGCTGTTGAAGCCGCAGCCGGCGATCTCCGCCAGGGCGGTGTCGGGAATCTGGTCTAACCTACGGACCTCGCTGCCGGTGGCCACGGAGAGCTGGTGCAGCCAGACCTTGGTGTGTTTGGCGATCAGCACCAGCTCCGGCATCCAGGCGCGGTCAGCGGTGAAGCTGGCAGGTTCTGCCGCAGCCGCGGGCGCCATCGCAGCCGGCTCCGGGCTCGGTGGCGGACCGCCGAAGTCGGTGAAGACGGGCTTCTCTTCCTCTTTGATGACGTTGAGACCGACCAGCAGCTGATCGACGAAGCGATCGGACAGATTCTGCTGGATTTCCGCCACGGCTTCGAGCTGACCGCCGAGGGATTGCGGCGCGTCCCGCATCGGAGCGCACATCAGGGCGAACAGGCTATCGTCGCCGGCTCCGTAGCTCGGCTGGTGGTCGAAGAACTCTTCCAGGCTGCTGATCATCTGGCGATAGGGGGTGTTCGCTGCCAGCTCGGTATCGTCGAACAGCTCGCGCAGCGGCCCGGCGGCAGGGTTCTGATTGGCCAGCCACAGCAGCAGGAGCTGCTCGAGCAGGAGCTCGGGTACCCGCGGCGGTCGGCGACCATTGCCGAGGCCGATGCGCGACTCGCCAGCCGCCGACAGGGCGAGCCGATCCGATCCGAAGAGCTCGTCGAAGCGTCGCAGCGTGCCGTGGACGACGTCGTCGCCGAAGCGTTCGCACAGCCAGCGATGGGCCTTGTGCAAGATCTCGGGATCGCGCTCTGAGCGAAAACCGTCGAGCAGCCGGTGATAGAACTCGTGCTGCAAGCCGAGGGCGTGCACCAGGCCGGGGCGCAACGCCGCCTGGGAGGTGGCGGCGAAGTCGGGTCGACGGTTGAGCTCGTGAACCCGCCGCCGGGCGATCTCCGGCGCGCCGAGCAGCAGGGTGCCGTAAGGCGAGAAGGCCTCGTCCGCGAGCTGGTAGATCGTACGCGCCCGGCGAGAGAACGGGATCTCCCGGCGGCTGCCGCCGCGGGACGCCGCAAAGAGCTCGAGCTGATGGCTCTCCAAAGCTTGCCGGATGCTGCGCACCAGCATCTGGTCGATGAACGGCTTCTCGATGAAATCCATGGCGCCGTTGCGCAGCGCCCGCACCGCCGTCGGTACGTCGCTGCGGCTGGCCAGTACGATCACCGGTGCCTGCACGGCCCGCGCCCGCAAACGTTCCTGCAGCTCGATACCGCTCATCCCCGGTAGGTGGACGTCGGTGACGACGCAGGATGCCGTCGCCACCTGGGGGTGCTCGAGCAGCGCCTCGCCGCTAGCCAGCGCATGGGCCTCGACCCCGAGCGAGGCGATCAGCGACCGCATGCTGTCGCGCACCGCCTCATCACCGTCGACGACGTAGATCTTGAAGTGCGTTTCCTGGGCCATGAATGAGTCGAGGTGTCGGCTCGCCACAGGCCACGCTGATCGTGCCGCCGGCCGCGAGCCACGGGTTGCGGTCGAGACCTCAGAACCCGATCGATGAGATGCCAGTTAGTATAGAAGTTAGTATCT
>JBCCEE010000594.1:0-4909 GCA_039030415.1 Acidobacteriota bacterium | reverse complement strand
GGGGGGGGGGTGGGGGGTGGGCGCGTTCGTGGGGGTGGGCACTTTTCTCGCCGGGGGGGGGGGGCGGCGGTCACTGGGGGGGGCCGTGTCGGGTGGGGCGCGCCGTTGCCCCGCGGGCGCCCCCAACGCGCGACCCCGGGTCTAGTCGTCTTCCGAGTGACCCGGGCCGTCATCCGCTAGATCGATCATCGGCTCGACGTCTTGATGGATGCTGGCCTGCTTGGTCGAGGTCGACTGACCCCGGACGGGAAACGCTGGGTTGAAGTCCAGGCTCTCTAGGGCCAGGCTCTCTGGCGCCAAGCTCTCGGTTGCCAAGCCTTCAGGCGGCGAATCGCTGGAGGCTTGCGGCGTCTCCAACAGCTCGGGATCGAGCTTCACGGGCTGGTCGATCGCCGCAGGCTTGATGACGACGGGGTTGTAGTCGACGGGGAAGGCGGGGTTGAAGTCTTTCTTCTTGTGGCTCATAACGTCCTCCTGAGGAGCTCGATGTGATGGGAGCTTCGACCTTCGAAGCCCTTTGAATACCGGTAGACCCGGCAAACACAAAAGGGGACCATCGCAATTTTGCCAAAGCCTGACCCGACGCGCGGAGGCCACAGCACGTCCCACAGCACAGCCCCACAGAACAGGCGATAAACTGCCGCCACTGCGGACGACCCTGGGAGGTGTGACACGTTGAGCTGGCGAAGTGGTTGACGGAATGGCGGGTGGCGACGGCAACCACCGGGACTTCGGCTGGACCGCCGTGGTCGTGCACCGGATTCAGCGGGGGCAGACGCCTGAAGCACACTTCGAGCTGCTGTTCCGCGCCTACGAACCCCAGGTCCGCCACCTGCTGCGGCGACACGGCTGGCACGGCGAGGATCTAAATGATCTGGTCCAAGATGTGATGCTCCGGGTCTACAGAGGGATAGAGACCTTTCGTCTCGACGCATCCTTCGACACCTGGATTCTGAGGATCATGAGCAACGCCCACAAAAACGCCGTCCGCAACCGCAAAACCCTCAAAGCGCGCGCCGCCCGCACCTCCCTCGAAAGCCTCGTGGAGCACGGGGGTGATCAGGCCCTAGCGCCGAACGAGCCCGAGTCCCTCGCCGCCAACCCCTACGACGCCACCCGCATCGCCGAGCTCAAGGCGCGGCTGGCGAGGGCGATCGATCGCCTGCCCGATCGCATGCGGCAATGCCTGCTGTTGAGCTACCGAGGCTTCCGCTACCGAGAGATCGCCGACGCCCAGGGGGTGAGCGTCACCACCGTCAAGAAGCAGCTGATCGAGGGTCGACGCCGGCTGCGACCGCTGGTCGGTGACTTCGTGGAACACTTTGGGATCTGGCTGGTCTTGGGCCTGCAGTGGCTGGGGCCATGGGCCTGACCCTGGACGGTGAGCGCGAGCCATGAGCGAGATAGAATCTTCTATGGACTGGAAAGCCACCCTGGACGAGATCCTCGCCGAGCGCCGCCAGCAGCTCGGTGACGCACCGTCGACCGACGAGCTGGTCGCCCTGCGCACCGGTGACGTGACCGACGACGAGCGCCAGCGTCTGCTCGAGCTCGCCGCGGCGGATCCCGGAGTGGCGCGGGAGCTGCTCGGCGTGCTGCGTTTTCCGCAGGCCGTCGACGATACAGACGACAAGGATGATCGCGAAGGCGTCGGCGAGCGCTGGCAGGCGATGCGCGAACGCATGATCGCCGAGGGGGATCTGCCAGCGGAAGACCGGGTCGCAGACGATCCCATCCCCGCCAACGAGGACATGGAGCCGGCTCGATTCGGACGGGTCCAGGCGGCCGCCGCTCTCGCCCTCGCGGTGGGTGCCGCCTTCTTCGGCTACAGCCTGCGCGCCCCCAACGTCCCGACACCGCAGGCCAACCCGTGGATCGTCGAGCTGCAGGCGATCACCGACGCCACGGCTATTCGTCGCGGTGCCGACGAGCGCGCCACCCTGGACGACGCCACCGGCGGCGTGGTGCTGACTCTGGACGTGCCGGAAGGGTTGCCCGAGGGCGTCTATCGCCTAATCGTCCTCCACGATAACGAATCGGTCGCGACCGTCGACGGCCTGGTGCCGGGCCGCGGTGGCCTGCTCAGCGCCACCGTGCCGCGCGATGCGTGGCGGGACGGTCTGCACGAGCTGCGCCTCGTCGTCGCTGAAGACGTCAACGCTGAGGGCAAGGTAGTCGCCCGCTTCCGCCTGGAGGTCGAGCGGACGCCGTGACCGCCTGGCGTCTGGCAATTGGTGCGGTCGTCCTTCTGGTCGCCACCCTAGCGGTCGGAGCCTGCAAGGCGCCGCCGCCGTCCCAGGGTGTCGACAACGAGCTCGGGTTCGACATGACGCTGGCCGAGGCCGAGGCTGTGGTCGCCGACCCCGCCGCGTCATCCAGCGAGCGCGGCCGCGCCCACCGTCGCTTGGGCCAAGAACACAGCTTCACCGGCCGCCTGCAGCAGGCCGTCGAGCATCTGGAAATCGCCGAGAAGCTGTTCGAAGGCGACCCCGTAGAGCTAGCGCTCACCCTCAACATCCTGACTGACGTGATGATGCGGCGCGGCGAGTTCGAGCGCCAGGGTGAGGTGGCCTGGCAGGCGCTGGACGTCGCGGCCGGCATTGGCGATGCCAGAGCGGCTGCTGACGCCGCCGCCAGCGCTTGGAACAACCTCGGGGTGAGCTTCGCCGCCCGCGGCCAGCCCTCCGGGGCGCTCGAAGGCTACCAGCGCAGCCTGGAGCTCAACCGCGACCTCGACAATCCGTCGCGCGGCGCCGCCACTCGCCACAACCTGGGCGTCCAGCTGCTGCTGCTCGGCCGGGTGGAGGAAGGCGTCGCCGAGCTCCGGCGGGCCGTGGCCACGCGGAGACAGCTCGGCGAGTCGATCGGCATTGGCACCAGCCTGGCGTCGCTGGCCTGGGGTGAGGCGCTGAGCGACCGGCCTGAGGCTGCGCTCGAAGCCTATGCCGAAGCCGAACAGCGGCTCAGTGACAGTGGCGCTGTGCAGGACTTGGCCATCGCTCTCGAGCAGCGCGCTCAGCTCCTCCGCCGCCTCGGCCGCTTTGATGACGCTTTGGCCGATCTCGACCGCGCACGCGAGCTACAGGCCGCTGGCGGCGAGCTGCCGCCGCTGCTCGCCGCCTACCTCGACTTGGGGCACGCCGCTATCGAGCGTCAGCGGGCAGCCAGTACGCCGGACCACCCCAGTGATCTGGCGGATGCCATCGCGCGTTTGCGTCGATCCGTCGCCACCTTCGATGGGCTGGACGCCCAGGATGGACGGATCATGTCGCGCCTCGAGCTGGCGCGGGCGCTGCGCTCGAGGGGCGGCGACGACCCGCCGATCAATTTAGAGGAAACTGAGGCGGTGCTCGTTGAAGCGCTGGGCGCTATTGAGGCGGCGCGGTCGGATCTGCGGCTGCCGTCGTTCCGCGCCACATTTCTCGGCGGCTGGCAAAGCGTGACGCAGGAGCTGGTGGATCTGCTGGCGAGCGCGGCGGTGGCTTCGGGTGATTCGGCGCTTGCGGAGCGGGCGCTCGAAGCTGCGGAGCGGGGACGGGCGCGAGCTCTGCTGGATCGGTTGGCGGCCGGTCGTACGCAGGGGGCAGTGGCCGAAGGGTTGGTCGATCGGGTCGAGACGTTGGAAGCCCAGACCGTGCTCGAACCCGTTGACGACGGGAGTCGGGGTCTGGCTGGCACCTTGGACGAAGATGCCGAGACTCGTCGCGATGCGCTGCGTCAGCTGCGCTTCGCTCTGGAACGCGCCCAGGAGATTGCCCAGCGCGACTTGCCGCCGACGCCGGCTGCCACCCCAGCTGCGGTCGATGACTTGCGAGAAGAGCTGGATGACGATGATGTGCTGCTGGTCTATGCCCTGGGCCTCGAGAGCAGCTGGCTGTGGCGGGTGGAACAGCGCGATATGCGGGTGTTTGAGCTGTCGGCTGGCGAGACGCTGGAAACGTCGGCGCGCAAGGCGCACGAGCTGCTGCCGATGGAGCACCAGCGAGGCTTCGGCAAGGCGACGGCTAGCGCTTTGGAGCGGCTAGCGCATCTGCTGCTGGCGCCTCTCGCCGAACAGCTCGAAGCGGACCGCGAGGCCGGTGTCCGGCTCCTTGTCGTTCCGGATGGTGCTCTCCACCTCGTGCCCTTCGGGGTCCTGCCACGTCCCGGCGACAACGCGACGCCGCTGATCGCTGATCACGAGATCGTCCACCTGCCGTCCGCCTCCACGCTGGTTGCCCTGCGTCAGCGTGTTGACCGTGCTCCGGCTGAGTATTTGCTCGCCCTGGTCGCCGACCCGGTGTTCGAAGCTGATGACGAACGCTTCACCGGGCGGGACGTCGTCGATGATGACGACCCCGCCGTCGCCCAAACCCGCCGCGCCTTTGCCGGTCAATTCGGCCGCCTCGTCGCGTCAGCAGACGAGGCCCGACGCATCGCTGATCTGGCCGAAGAGGCCACCGGCGTTGCTCCGCCGATCCACCTCGGTTTCGACGCCCGCCGCGAGCTCGTGACCCGCGGCGAGCTGGACGCCTTCCGCATCCTCCACTTCGCCACCCACGGCATCGTCGACGCCGAAGACCCCGCCCTCGCGGGTCTCGTGCTGTCGCTCTATGGTGAAGACGGGCTGCGTCGCGATGGGCTGCTGCGCACGCGTGATCTCTATCCCTTGCGGCTTGGGGCGGAGCTCGTGGTGCTGTCGGCTTGCCGCACGGCGCTAGGGCAGGAGATCCGGGGTGAGGGTCTCGTCGGGCTGGCGGATGCGTTCTTCGCGGCGGGGGCGAATCAGCTGGTGGTGAGCCTGTGGGATGTCGAGGATCGTCCGACGGCGGAGTTGATGGTGCGGTTTTATCGGCATTTGTTGTTGGAGGGGCGGAGTGCGGGGGAGGCGCTGCGGCGGGCGCAGTTGGAGCTGCGGGGGGAGACGGAG
>JBCCEE010000593.1:0-4934 GCA_039030415.1 Acidobacteriota bacterium | reverse complement strand
TGCTAAGTTGAATTCATAGTCTGAACGTTGTTTCTGGCTCGCGCTCATCAGCCATAACGGAGATGACGCTGAGTTTCTGGTCAGGGGTGCTACCGCTTGGAATCTATTTGCCTAAATTAGAGGAGGATGAGCTATGACGCTCGTCATACCCGGCGTCGAGGTTCGTGTCGTCAAAGAGCTGGTGCCGCGTGGTTTGGGCGCCACGGGAATCCTGGGAATCGTTGGTCAAACCGAGATCGACCCCGGGCCACCGCTGCGCGCGGTGGCTTCGATGCAGGAGTTTCTGAGCCTCTATGGCGGAGCCAGTGCGGAGAGTTTGCCTGAGGTACGCCACGCCTTTGCCAACGGCATCAATGAAGTTGTCGTGGTCAGCCTGTCTTCCAATGACGGCGGCCCCGCGAGTGGTGAGTTTCCGATTCGCGAGGCTCCCGGCAGATTGACCGTGAGGGCGCGAGCTGCCGGTGTCTTTGGCAGCCAGATAGCGGTGCGGGCGATTGCCAAGGAGATTGCCGGGGGATTCCTCACCGACATCGAAGTCTTCTTCGGCGACGCGGCCCAGCCGGTAGAAGCCTTCCGCAACCTCGGAACCGACAGCGACAAGGCGGACTTCTTCGCTGGGGTCATCAACCGTGACTCGACGTTCATCGACTTCCCGCAGTTTTTGCCGAGCTCCCCGGAGCCTCCCGAAGACGGGCTCATGGTGCCGCTCGACTCCCAGAAGCGGGCGCTGCGAGGTGGCCACGAAGCTTCGCCCCGAGCCTACGTAGAAGCCATTACTGAGCTCGAGAGCCGGCCGGAGATCGATCTGGTAACGGTCAGTGCGGCGTTCTCGGACATGGGCGACGCGAAGCAGGTCTATTCGGCGCTCATCAGCCATTGCGATCTGATGAGCCAGCGGGCCAAACCGCGGATCGGCTTCGGGCAGATCCCTACGCACCAGGGGCGGCCCAACGTCGACGCGGCGGGCGACATGGCGCAGACTCTGACTTCAGATCGCTTCGTGCTAACCGCTCCGCATGGTTACCTGGGGGCGGTGATCGGCCGGGTCGGGGGCCTGGACTACTTCCAATCGCCGACCTTCAAGACGCTGCGTGGCGTCACGTCGCTGAGCTTCGACTTCTCCGACTCTGATCTCCGAGACCTGCTCACCAACGGACTGCTGCCGGTCGATCGGGTGCCGCGGAAGGGATTCGCCATGGTTCGTGGCATCACTACCGATGGCGGTCAGATCAACGTGACGCGGATCGCTGACCGCGCCGTGCGCCACGTACAGAACATCGCCCAAGACTTTATCGGCCGGCTCAACACTCGCGCTCAGCGGCTGGCGATCAAGCAGCTGATCATCGCGGCCTTCACCCGCATGGAGCAGGAGGGTGCGCTGGTTCCCAGCACCGACGGCACGTCGCCGGCGTTCGAGGTCGATGTCGAGTCTTCGCAGGCCGACTTTGCGCAGGGCATCGTTCGGATACACACCGCGGTGCGACCGGTGCGAGCGATCGATTTCATCTACGCCACGATCCTGGTTCAGGCCTGAGCAGAACGGAGGGAATGAACGATGCCCAAGATCTTGTCCGCCAACCGCAGCAGTGTGTTGATCGACGGCAACGCCGTCGAGGGCCTGCAGGAGATCACCTACCGCACCGTCAAGCCAGTGACTGACGTGGCGGCGATCGGCAGCGACGAGCGGATCGGAGTGGTCTACGGCACCACCAGGGTCGCCGGCACCCTGCGGGTGCGGTCCATCGTCGATCAGCTCGAGACGGCGCTCAAGGATAAGTCGAGCTTTCAGATCTTCGTCGCCCTGCAGGGCGAAGTCGGTGACGACACCGGCCACGAGATTACCCTCGACGAGTGCTATCTGACCGGTAAATCCTTTGCCATGGGAGCCGGCGGTGTCGCCGACTCCATCTACGAGTTCTCCGCCACCAGCAGTGAGCTGTAGGCAGGGTCGTGGTGCTGAGCCAAGCCGTCAACCAGGCCGCCGAGCTGCCGCCTGTCGAGGTTTGCGCGTCGAAACAGAGTCAGGGGCCGGCGGAGCGCTATCTCGTCTACCCACCGGTGTGGGGCGCGTGGCTGACCCTGATGGATCTGGCTGAGTCGCCGGACGGCGACCGCCAGGGGCTGGAGGTCGACCGAATCCTGAGGGGTTGGCTGAGATCAACGGTGCGGCTGAGCGACGCCGCCGGTCGCGAACGCTCGCTGGCACGTCGCGAGCTCGACGCTCTACCCGTTGCGTTGAGCGATGAGCTGGCCCAGACCGGCGTCGAGCTGATGGAGCGTCAGCGCCAGATACTCGGCCTCGACGCTGAAGCCTTCGATTCGGGCTGGCGAATGAGCGTGGGAGATGACGAGCTCGAGCTCGTCCCCTGGACGCTGGGCACTCGTAATGCCGAGCTGCGACGCTGTCTGGCACTCGACTCCGGAGGTGAGCTGACGCTCGACCTCGGCGCGTTCGAGCGCGCCGCGATGTGCCGCTGCGCCAACTGGCGTTTGGCGGACGGCAGTCTCGGGCCGGTGACCCAAACTGAGGTGAGCCAGTGGCCGGTTCCCCTCGGCGAAGAGGCTTCGGCGCGGCTCGAGGCTCTCAACGATCCAGCAGCCGAAGAGGGCGACGTGCTGGCGGCCTGTGCCCGCGCGGGTCAAGAGCATCCGGATCTTGCCGTCGCCGAGCTCTGTCTTGGGTATGGCTGGACGTCGAGTGACGTCGCCGCGTTACCGGCGTGCGACGCCCAGCGCGCCTTGGCGGCGCTCCGGGTGTTGCGTGGAGCTGCGCCGCGAGCAGCTGACCCGGCGCAGTCCACGGCTTTGGAAGCGGTACAAGACGGCTTGACCACTATTCTGGTGCGGGATGACTGAAACTCGCCGAATGCCGCTGTCGCCTTCGCGGCGACGACTCGGAACCGCACTGTCGCGGACGCTAGACGCGATCGTGATGCCGGTGGCTCTGCGGAGTCGAAGGCTTCGCCGCCGGCTGGGCATGGCGGTCAATGAGCAGGACGATAGACGCCAAGGGCTGGGGCTGCAGGGGTCGACGGACCTTCATAGCTCTGTGATGCGGCACTTCGGGTCGGCCAAAGCCCGAAACGCATCCCGGTCGCAAGGCTCATACGGCGAGCCGGCCGCTACGGCTATCTGCGACACAACAGCAGGTTCGCTGCCAACCGGTCTGGCGTCTGATCGATCGGGAATGAAGGCTTCCGAGTTCAGCACTGCTGCGCGAGCCGCCTCGACGCTAGAGCCGGAAGCCGCTCCCCGAACCTCAATGAACCGCGTACCCTCTACGTTCGGCGTCCCAGCGGCGCCCGAAGCTGCCCCGGCATTGGCCGATGCCACGGACGCGTCTTCCGCCATGGCGTATCGGCGCACGAGCAGCGGTTCATGGGCCGGCTCGATCGAGACCGAGATTCCAAGCGCGGACCATGGTGCCTCAGACCCCCAGAGCGCTACGGTCATTCCTCTAGTTACTCGTACCTTGCGGAGACGCCAGGGGCTGCGTGCTCGACTGGCCAATGAACCTAGTGGGCCACTTCGGGCCACCGTTGGGCCACAAGAGCTGAAGGCCGGGAGGTCGTCGGACTCTGCCGGGATCGCGCCGTACCCGAGCTCGGCCGGATCTTCAGCTCGTGAAAGGACAGTCCGCGAGACGGTAGCCGATCCTCGCTTTGCCGAGGCGGTTGTCGAGACGGCGCGCGAAGCGCTCGGGCGACCCTCACTTGCAGAGCCCGCTGAGAACGTTCTGGATCTTTTCCCGTCCCGCCCATCGCCAGCAGCGTTCGACGCGTTGGGGCGGCCGGAGCCGCCGTCAGTGGATCGCTCGGCCATCGACCCCAGGCGATCGATCGAGCCCATTGGGATCGACGGTTCGATTCCGCCTCAGTCATTGGCTGCGGAAGCGACGCTTCGCCGCATGCTGTCGCGTATTCTGGTGCGGGACGCTCGCGCTCACGGCATCGACATTCGGGAGCGCTGAGATGGCTGAAGCCGTCATTCTGGGCAGCCTCGAGCTCGAGCGCATCACGGCTCTCGCCATCGACCAGCAGCGCAAGCTGGCGCGGCATCCGATTCCCGGTTGGGACGGCGATCTGGTTCAGGATCTCGGGTCATCAGCCGCGAAGATTCGGCTCACCGGGGTCGATAGCGGCGAAGGCGCCAGCCTGCGGCTGGCGGATCTGCGCCAGCTCGCCGCCGCAGGTGAGCCGGTCGACTTTGTCGCGAGCGCGGCGGTGGCGGCGGAGATCGAGCAGGTGCTAGTCGAGCGCTTGGCGGTGCGCCAGGTCGGCGGTGAAGGCGAGACGCTGCACTACGGCCTCGAGCTCGTGCAGCACGTGCCGCCGCCTGTGGTCTCGGTGGCCGGCTTCGACGCCGGCTTCCTGGATGAGCTAGCGGGGTTGGACGACGCGGCGGCCGCCGCCGAGCTGGGGAGCTTCGTCGACAGCCTGGCTGACGCTGGCAAAGAGGCTGCGGGGGCCATTGCGGATGCGGTGGCGGTAGTTGAGGACATCGCCGAGACGGTGGCTGGGCTGGACGGTTTGGAACGTCTGCTGGCGGCGATGGCTGGCGTCGCCGAGGCGGCAGTCTGATGATGATTCGATGACGCTGTGGCGGACGTGATCCGCCGTCTTGAACAAGGAGGATGCGATGGCAACAGGACTAGAGCTCAAGAACGGGCTCGACCCAAACTTACAGACCTTCAACGACCGTCTCGATGAGCTGGTACGGGTGCTGGTCGGCGACTTTGTTGCCGCCGATGGCGCAGGACCGTTCGATCCCGCCTCGGTCTGGCCAGACGCGGAGATCGACGATCCTACAGATCATGCCGGCCAGATCCTCGAGACGCTGCGCAATGCTCCGGTAGATCCTGATCTGAAGACAGCAATAGATACGTTGCTGGGCGGTTTACCCAGTGGCGACACTATTCAGACCGCCGTCGACGC
>JBCCEE010000592.1:0-4965 GCA_039030415.1 Acidobacteriota bacterium | reverse complement strand
CGCTCCGCCGCCGGCTCGGCCGCGGCCAGCGCCTGCAGCTGCTCGGCGATCACCGCGTCGAAACGCTGCTGCCCCAGCTGAGTCTCGACCTCGCGACGCACCGCCGGCAGTGCATGGCGCACCACCGTCCAGGGCATGCCGCGCAGCTGGGCCCGCAGCCCATCGAGCCAGCGCGGACGCGGACGGGCGGCGACCAGCCGGGGCTCGCACACCGCCGCCAGCTCCTGCTCGCAGCTCCGGCGCTCGCTTTCGGCCATCGCCACCGGCGCCACCAGGGTCAGCCGATGGCCTGCGGCGCCTAGAGCGTGCAGGGTGTCGAGCAGGACACGACGCCCCCCGTCGACCGGCGGCCACGGCGCCTTGGTCGCGATCCACAGAATCTTCACTCGGCGAAGGCTACATCACCTGCGCGTCTTCGGGGACCTGCTCCTCTTCACCGGCGGCCGCCATCAGAGGACGGTACTCGGGCACCAGCTGACGAAGCCAGTAGATCACCGCCTCGTGATCTTCGGTGGCGGCGGCGACCCGCAGGTCGTTGATCCGAGCGTGCAGGTCCTCGGCCGTCTCCTCGGCGGCGGAGGCGCGCTTGCCGACCACGCGGATCTTGGAATCGATCTCGCGCACCACGGTCTCGTCGGCGCCGATCAGATCCTCGCTCAGCTTCTCGCCGGGACGCAGCCCGACGTAGGCGATCTTGACGTCGATATCGGGAATCTGGCCCGACATGGTGATCATCATGCGCGCCAGCCGAACGATCGAGATCGGCTCCCCCATCTCCAGTACGCACAGCGGGCCGTAGTCGCCGTAGGCGGCGCGCAGCACCAGCCCGACCGCTTCGGAGATCGTCATGAAGTAGCGCCGCACGTCCTGATGGGTGACGGTCACCGGCCCACCGGCCTCGATCTGCTCGCGGAACAGCGGCACCACCGAGCCCGCCGAGCCGAGCACGTTGCCGAAGCGCACCGCTGAGAAGCGCGTCGACCGCGACTCCTCGGCGTTCATGCGCAGGGTCAGGATCTCGCCGAGGCGCTTGGTGGCTCCCATGACGCTCGAAGCGCGCACCGCTTTATCCGTCGACATGTAGACGAAGCGCTCGGCGCCGTAGTCCGAAGCGGCCCGCGCCAGGTTGAGGGTGCCGAAGACGTTGGTCTTCACCGCTTCGCCGGGCGCCGCTTCCATCAGCGGCACCTGCTTGCGCGCCGCGGCGTGGAACACGTCCACCGGGCGGTGACGGTTGAACACCACCTCGAGCCGGGAGGTGTCGCGGATGTCGGCGACCTCGGCGACTATCATCGGTCCCGGATGGAGGCGCTCGAGGCGCCGCTTGAGCAGGTAGAGGCCGTTCTCGTCGATGTCGACCATCACCAGCCGCTGGACGCCCGCCTGCAGCAGCTGGACGCAGACCTCGCTGCCGATCGAGCCGGCGGCACCCACCACCATCTGCTGACCGCCCGAGAAGAAGCTCGCCTCGCGCCCCTGGGTGAAGTGCAGCTCTTCGCGATCGAGCAGATCTTCCGGCGTTAGATCCTGCAGCTGCGAGGAGGCCGAGTGCTCGTTCAGATTGTAGGACACCGGCAGGATCTTGAAGCGCAGCTTGAGGTTGGTGCTGAGATCCAGGATCTCACGCACCCGCCGCGCCGGCAGCTTCGGGATGGCGATCAGAATCTGACTGATGCCGTAGCGCTCGACCAGCCGCGGCAGGTCGGCGACCGCGCCGAGCACCGACTTGCCGCCTACGATATGCCCATACTTGGTGGGATTGTCGTCGATGAAGCCGACGATGCGATAGTCGTGATCGGTACGCTGCAGGCCGCGCAGCAGCATCTCCCCCGCCGAGCCGGCGCCGACGATGGCGGTGACCACCGAGTCGGAGTTGCGCCCCCGGATGAGGTCGGCGCGGTAGGTCAAGCCGAGTCGCGGGCCGAAGCGCAGCAGCGCCATCAGCGAAGTCGACAGCAGCAGCTCCAGCACCAGCACGGCGCGCCCGAGCCTCGCCGGCATGGCCGGATTCATCAGGTAGAGCAGCCAGACGAACAGCGCCGTGCCGGCGATGCCGGCCATTACGATGCGGGCGCCGTCGGTCAGCCCGGAGAGCCGGAACGACCAGCGATGCAGCTTGAACAGCACCACCGACACCAGCCGGCAGCCGACCAGCAGCGCGAACACCTGCACGGCGTAACCGCCGAGGGGCCGCAGCGCCTCACTCGGCTCGAAGCGCAGGATCAGAGCCGTACTCAAGGCGACGGCGGTGATGACCGCGTCGATGATCGCCACCAGCAGAAATCTCTGCCGCGTGGAAAGCTCGAGTAAGCGTTGAATTCGGTTCGCCATGACGTAGTCATCCCTGGTTGAAGCAAGCCGCACAGGCGAACAGTATTCGAAGAGAGACCTAACTATATCACACGTAAGAATCTACCGACGCAGCAAATCTGCCTCGACGATCAACCTAGCCTCGAGCCAGCTCAGGCTCGAATGACGCTCGGCCCCTGCGGACAGACGCCGCGCGTGTCCACCACCAGTTGGGCCTCGCTGGCGAGCTGCGCGTAGTCGATTCCGTCATGGTCGGTGACGATGAGGATCGCATCCTGCTCCGCCACCGTGTCGCCCTCGAGCGCGACCGACCGCATCGGCGGCAGGTCGGGCCAGGTGCGCATCGCGGGCGCCTCGGGAATCAGCGGGTCGTGGTAGGTGACCTCGGCACCGAGCTCGAACAGCCGGTCGATGATCTCGAACGACGGGCTCTCCCGCGGATCCGCCACGTTCGGCTTGTAGGCCAGCCCCACCACCAGGACGGCGCTGCCCTTCACCGGCTTGCCGGCGTCGTTCAGCGCCTCCTGCAGCTTGGCGATCACATAGCGCGGCATCTCGACGTTGACCTCGCCCGACAGCTCGATGAACCTCGCCCGCAGGCCATACTCGCGCGCCTTCCAAGACAGGTAAAAAGGATCCACCGGGATACAGTGCCCGCCCCACCCCGGCCCGGGGTTGAAGCGCTTGAAGCCAAACGGCTTGGTCTGCGCCGCGTCGAGCACCTCCCAGATATCGATTCCCATGGCGTCGTAAACCGTCTTGAGCTCGTTGACCAGAGCGATATTGACGGCGCGATAGATGTTCTCGGTCAGCTTGGTGGCTTCGGCGACGCGCGTCGACGACACCGGCACGACGCGCTCGAACGCCTTGCCATAGAGCGCCACCGCCAGCTCGCCGGCCGCCGCGTCGACGCCTCCGACGACCTTGGGAATCTGCACCGTCGTATGCTGCTGATTGCCGGGATCCTCACGCTCCGGTGAGAACGCCAGAAAGAACTCCTCACCGTGCTTCAGCCCGCTGGCCGCCAGCAGCGGCAGCACCATCTCGTCCGTATTGCCGGGATAGGTCGTCGACTCCAGGATCACCAGCTGGCCGGGGCGCAGGCAGCCGCTGACCTGCCCAACCGTGGTCTCGACATAGCTGAGATCGGGCTCGCGGTGGCGGTCGAGCGGGGTCGGCACACAGATCAGCAGCGCGTCGGGCTCGGCCAGCCGGTCGAACGAGCTCGTCGCCTCCAGGCGGCCGGCCGCCACCTCCGCCTGAATGCGGTCGGCGCTCAGGTGATCGATGTAAGAACGGCCGGCGTTGAGCGCCTCCACTTTGCGCTCGTCGATATCGAATCCCAGCACCCGAAAGCCGGCGTCGGCGAACACCAGGCCGAGGGGTAGCCCGACATAACCCAAGCCGATGACCCCGACCTGGCAGTCGCGCTCGCCGATGCGGCGCAGCAGATCACGGAAGACCTCGGATTCGGACGCTGGGGACGTGGAACGACGACTGTCCTGCTGACTCATAGCCTGCCCTTTGCCGGGCCCCGAGGGCGGGCCCTGGTATCGAATGAATGGAGGAATCCCGTCGCGCGCTTCGCTAGGAGTGGTCCCAACCGCTGATGCTCATGCCTTCGTCGGCGAGGGTCGCGAGGAATTCCCGGAGTGCGACGCGGATGATCGCACGAATCGGGTTGCGGTGAAACTCGGCTCACGGCTGCGGGTCGGTCGGCGCCTCTTCAGAAGCCTCGGTCGCAGCATCCTGCAGGCCGATGAGCAGCGGCAGCCGCTTCAAATATCCGCTCACCGACGCTTCCAGCGCGCGATCCAGCAGCACCGCGGTTTGGAAGGCCTCGTAGGCCTCGGCATAGTTGCCGGACGCGTATTGCGCCCGGCCGATATAGGCGTAGACCTCGCCACGAGGCTCGAGCGAGAGAGCGCGCTCGAAGGCGACCAGGGCAGCCCGCGGCCGCTTGAGCAGCAGATTCTGACCGCCGCGCGCGATCGGCAGGTCGACATCGACCGGACTGAGCTTCTCCGCCTCCAGCAGCAGCTTGATGTTGCGCTGCAGCAGAGCGCGGTTGACGCTGCCCTGCTGATTGGCCTCGATTGTCAGCTCGCGCACGCTGTTGACCGCACGACTGGCCTCCCATTGGCGGATACCGCGCGCTGCATTGAGCGCGATCATCGCCAGCAACAGCGGCGTCAACAGCCAGGCCATGCGCCTTCCATTCACTCTTCACCTTCAGGCGAAATACGACCTGTCGGCACACCGTCTGCCGGCACACCGTCTGCCGGAATTCGCTCTCGCTGCACCGCGAAAACCCAGCTCATGAAGAATAGCGCCGGGTAGCCGACGAGAGCGATACGCAGCGGAAAGTTGGTGGCGGCGAGCAGCGTCAGCGCCACCAGGCCGGCGATCATCGTCGCCAGATCGGTGGCGTCTTCGGTCGCCGCCAGACGCCTGAGCCGGTAGCCGACGACGCCCGCGAACCAGACCATCGCCAAGACCCCGGGCACGCCCCACTCGGCAGCCGCTTCGCGGGATGGTTCTTCGCCGGCGGCGTCTCGGTCGATCCGGCGCACCGGCGCATGGGGCTCGGCACCTGTGTCAACGCGACCCTTCTGATCGAAAGTCAGAAGGCGCTCGGCTGGCAGATGGTGCTGG
>JBCCEE010000591.1:0-4975 GCA_039030415.1 Acidobacteriota bacterium | reverse complement strand
GCTATTACTACTTCGTGATGGAGTACGTCGAAGGTGGCGATCTGGGCCAGGCGGTAGCGCAGGGCAAAATCGGCGGCGTCGAGGGCTTGAGCGTCCTCGCCGAAGTCGCCGAGGCCCTGGATCTAGCCCATCGCCAAGGCGTGATTCATCGCGACGTCAAGCCCGCCAACATCCTGCTCACGAAGGAAGGCAAAGCCAAGCTAACCGACTTCGATCTCGTCCGCGCTCTAGACTCCACCGCCGGCACCCGCACCGGCTCCATGCTCGGCACCTTCCTCTATATGGCGCCGGAGGCCATGATGGCGGCGGAGAACGCGACCGCAGCGGCTGACGTCTACTCGCTGGCCATATGCGCGGCGTTCGTGCTGCACGGCACGGAGATTCCAGCGACCTTCATGCGTAGGCCCGAGGCGTTCTTCGATGATCTGGATGCGCCGGAAGAGATCAAGCGGGTGCTGCGTCGAGCAACGGCCTGGGAGGTGAAGGAACGCCCGGAGACAGCGGTTGAGCTCTGGCAGGAGCTTCAGGATGCCGCCGCTTCCAAGCCCAGTGAAGCGGCAGGCGCCGGAACGAGTCTGCTATGGGACGTCGGAGGGGAGGCTACCGCCCGATCAATCCTTGCACCTGTCCGACCGGGCAGCAGTGACCTCGTGCCCCGTCGTCAGAATATTGGCACCTGGGCGAGCCGCAGTGGTGAAGACGAATACGGCACCTGGGCGAGCTTCGAGATCAACGGTGTCACCCAGCGCATGCGTTGGATCCCGCCGGGGACGTTCACCATGGGTTCGCCGGAAACGGAGCTCGGGCGGTATGACCGCGAAGGCCCGGCCCATCTCGTGACCCTCACCCAGGGTTTCTGGCTGGCGGAAACGCCATGCCCTCAGGCGCTTTGGCAAGCGGTAATGAAAGGCGACCCAAGCGATTTCAAGTCGCTGCAACTCCCCGTCGAACAAGTGAGCTGGCAGGATTGCCAGCAGTTCCTCGGGAAGGTGAGCTCGCTGGCGCCGGGCCTAGATTTGAGGCTGCCCACCGAAGCCGAGTGGGAATATGCCTGCCGCGCAGGGACTTCGACCGCGACGTGGGCTGGCGACCTGGATGACAAACGGGAATCGTTGGTCTTGGGTCCGATCGCCTGGTACTGGGCCAATAGCAGCGAAGGGACGCAGGCGGTGGCTCAACAGCATGTCAACCCATGGGGCCTCTACGACATGTTGGGCAATGTAAGGGAGTGGTGTTTGGACGGTCTGAGGTCCTACAGTGAAGATCCCGTGACTGATCCCTTGGGTCCAATGAAGGGCACCGACCGGGTCGTCCGCGGGGGCTCATGGGACGACCACGCCCGCCGTGTGCGCGCGGCGTATCGCTACGGCCGCGAGCCCGGCTTCCGCGACGACTCCCAGGGCTTTCGCCTGTCTCGAGGTCCCGTTGCGCCGCGAGTCATCGCGCGTCGCAGGTCCCGCCAGGGACCTCATGACTGAGCGAGGGAATTCATTCCCTCGATTGCTTGGAATGCCGACCCCACCCCACCAGCTCACCCGGTCGACCCCTGGGGACGAGCAGCCCCGCCCCCCGCATCCCCAGCCGGAATCGCCCCTCGCTTCGACCGTTGAGCCTTCTCCGTGCGGTCGTTCAGCCAGTCCATCAGCTCGTCGATCTCCTCATCCGTCACGGTGCCCAAGAGACACCAGGGATCCCGGCGAGCTTTGAACTGCAGCATGCTCCGGATCCAGACGCGTCGCAGGCTGTCGGCCGTCGCCGCCACCGCGGCCTCCGCCATGGCGAGCTGGTCTTCAGCTACCTGGTTGCACGAGGTCGCCACGTGGGAGAGCTCGCTGTATACCGAGAGCGGCTTGGAGTTGAGGTCCTGCTGCGGTTCGGCGGGCAGCATGCGCCTCAGGCGTTCCGCGCGCTCGCGCAAACTCTTGATGCCGGCGATCTGAGTGCCGATCTCGGCACGCAGCTCGGCCTCGGAAAGTGGCGAGTCTTCCGGCCACTCCAGCTGACCCTCCGTCATCCACTGCGGGAAGCCGTCCTCGGGCCGCAGGCCGTAGTACCGCAAAACGGCCAGCAGCTGCCTCAGCCGCTTGCGCGAGAGCTTTCCCGGTCGCCGCCTCATGATGCCGTCTCCGTCGCGTGCCGTCCCGCCGTTCGCCTCAGCTGCTTGTAGCGCCAGCGCACCTCGTGGCTCACGCGCCGGAGCAGCAGGGCCGCCTCGTCCGGCTCGAACTCCAGCAGCCGGGTCGCCACGCGATCGGCGAACTCGCGGCGCGCCTGCTCGTCTACCCAGGCGGCTTCGAGCTGCCGCAAGATGAGGTCGGCGCGGCCGTTGCCGCCGGCGTCCTCGGCCCGTTCGCGGGCGAGGTGAATGAGCTCCTCGTAGTGCAGGCCCAGGTAGCCCTCGGGATCCAGCACTTCGGCGGGGTGTAGCCAGCCGCGGTTGAGCTCGAGCTGTTGGTACTGGTCGTGAATCATGAGGGCCGCTCCATAGCGGTCGTGGCCCTCGGTGATGCCGGCTTCCTCGGCCATGTCTTCGAGCTGATCCAGGTGGCCCTGAAACCTGGGGTCCGCCAGCACCATGGCGCGCAGGCGCTGTTTGGTGGCGTTCGGCAACCCTTCGGCGCCGTCGGCCAATAGGGCGACGTCTTCCAGGGTCAGGATGATGGGTTTGCGGGTTGCAGTTTCCTGCATCGTAGCCTCCTCCCAAAAGGTTGTGAGTTAGGGATTGTTGCGGTCATGAAAGGGCGGGTCATTTCTGGGGAGACGAGTGAAAAAGCCGCCGGGTCTCGCTGCCGAGACCCGGCAAGGGAGGCGCCGCCTCCTATCGCGTAGAGCACGTCTCTGCGTGAAATTTGAAAGAGGGCCTTCATTCCTCTGGTTGCTGGGGTGAAATTGCGGCTTCGCGTTGTCATCGTTCAGTCAAACCCACCATAATCTGTGTCCAGTGGAATCGGGTCGCTTTGGGTAAAACCTTGATATATCCAAAGTTTGAAGTTAAAGTGCGCGAAATGGAGCAAAAGGTGATAAGGGCGCGCATGACTCAGCGCGTGGTGGAGCTCTTGCGGCTGCAGATGAAACAGGCCGGCCGTGGCACCATGGCGCGCATTCAGCGCGAGCTCGAGCTGCGTTCGACGTTCTTCAGCGAGTCACCGGATCGCATCGAAGTGGCCGTGGTGCTGCAGGTGCTCGAGCAGCTCGACATCTCACCCGCCGCCTTCTTCAGCGCTCTCGCGCAGGGGGGAGACGAGTTGATGCCGGCGGTGCCGGAGGGCTGCGAAGACATCGCCAGCTACTACCAGGAAGGCAAGCACCTCGAAGAGGCGGACGATGCGTGATTGGGTGGCCTGGCTGCGCGAGCTCGATCAGGCGCGCTATGAAGACCCCGAGCGCGTGCTCTCAGAGCTCGAAGCCGCTCGCTCTCGCGTACCGGCCAGCCACCAGCCGCGTTATTTCGGGGTCTACGGCTCAACCCACCGCATGTTGGCGGGTCGAAGTCAGCAGTCCGAGCCTTGCCTCGAGCGAGCTGAGGAGCTCCTCAGGTTTGGGCGGTGGATCGCCGAGAGACGAGGCGACGACTCAGCCTTTGCCGACCTGCTCCTACGCAGCAGCTACGTGTTGTCTGACCGCGGCGACTATCGCCAGGCGCTGGTACTCGCTGAGCAAGCCAATGCCTTGTTCGAGCGCTGTCAAGATCGCGTTGGGCGCGGCCGGGCGTTGTTTGAGCAGGGTCGGTTTCTCTTTTATCTGAACCGTACGGCGGAGGCTATTGAGGCCTACTACGCCGCCCTTAGGCTCTTGCCGACGAGCGAGCAATCGAACCTATTCTCAGTGCATCAAGGCCTAGGCCTTTGCTTCCAGCGGCAAGGGCAGTACCAAAAGGCGCTGAAGCATGCGCTGCGGGCCGAAGCTCTAGTACCCAGCCCGTGGTTTGAGGCGAAGCTTTACTGGTTACAGGCTCATATCTACCGAGGCCTTGAAAAGCACTACCTTGCCGAGCAGCGGCTAACTCGCGCCGCTGACATGCTCAGCGCCTTGCATTATGGCGAGGCGGCTCTAGCGGCAGTCGAGTTGGTGCAACTCCAGATGCTTCAGGGAAAGACCAAAGCGGCAGGCGATACCTTGCGCAGTATTATTGGCTTGGTGATCCCCTTGGGAGGAAATCATGAGGTTGCAGCGGCCATCGTCGAACTGATGCGAGACAAACTCACTCTCGAGGCAGTCGAGACGGCACGCCGCCAAATCGAGACTGCGAAGGAGTGCTCGCAGTGGCACTCCCTCGCAGTCGAACCCTAGCCGTTGGGATCTGCAACGGGTCCCGCACCAGCTCGGACATCGGTCTCTACGCGCATGAGAGCCTCCTGACAGACAGGAGCGCACAGGGCCGGATTGCTCTGCGCCATCCTGCCCAAAACAGGCCCTCATCCTAGCGGACGAGTCCTAGCGCCTGTCATTGCCATGCGTCCGAGCTCTACCTTCCAGCAGCAGGACCAGCGGCCGGCCGACTATTCCTCCCCTTCCAGGTACTCGGTCACGATCGGTGCGGTCCAGGGTGGCACCGGCTCACCGTCCGGTTGATCCTTGCCGTACATCTTGCCGTTGGGACCGTAGACTCGCAGGATCAAGTAGAAGTCGACTCCTGAATCCTCGGGCCCCGGCAGCCAGTTGTAGGGTGAATCGACGGATAGAGGCTTCGATTGGATTAGGACCTGCACGTCGCCGTTGCTATCCGGCCTGAGCGGCTTAAACGGCTGATAGATGGTCGGGTAAGCGTTGTTGTAGGTATCGGGCAAGGTACCGTCTTTATGCTTGTAGACGGTAATCGACCAGAAACCAGGAGTGACGTAGGGCAACGTGGATGGGTCGAGCCATTGAGCCGGGATGGTCAACTTGTACTTTTTGCTCGAAGTGTACGGGATCGGGACGGTCGCCCGGCCCTCGGGATAGTCCGAACCCGGGTAGACACACTGCTCGAGCTTAT
>JBCCEE010000590.1:0-4983 GCA_039030415.1 Acidobacteriota bacterium | reverse complement strand
GCCGGCTTCTTCACCACCGAAGTCTTGGCCAGTCCACTTTGATCGAGCGCCCAGATGACAATCTCGCCAGCCAGTATCTTGTAGCTCACGATGACGGTGGAGGCCGGTATCCGAGACAGCACGTCTTCAGTCGACAACAGCCCTGCCAGGTCATCAGGGGCGCCAGCGGTCGAGGATGAGCTAAGACGATCAAGGAGCTGCCGAGCTCGAGCCCGCTCGCTGGTTTCCAAGGCCTCCAGCAGCTTGCCCTGACGAATCTGCACCTGGGTCAACCGGTGGTAAGGATCCTGGTAGCCATCGAGGAAAGCGATGCGGTGGCTACCCTCCTCGAGCCGCTCTCGCTGCTGCTCGATGAGCTCGACCGCTTGCTCGAGGTCGTTTTGCGCCGCTTCGAAATTCTCGAGCGCGACCGAGCACAGGGCTCGTTCGGTGAGGAGGGGAGGAACCTGGTGTGAGAACCCGTGCTCGCGGAACGTTACGAGGGCCCCGTCGAGCAACGCTTGCGCCTGTCGAGGTGCCGAGTCGCGGAGGATGCGACCCTTCTCCATGAGAAGACCGGCGTCGACGCCAGCGCGGTCTGCCGGGTCGCGAATCTTCGAAGCATAGCGCTCAGCGGTAGCGATGTCCTCGAGCGCTTGGCCGGTCCAACCGAGCCGGTGGCGGAGAGCGGCTCGCTGCCGGTAGATCGTTGCCAAAGAGAGGTCGGCACCGGTCCGACGGGCCGCCGCCAGAGCTTCGGATTGCAGGACTTCGGCAGCCCGCTTCCAGCGATGATCCAGCGCTGAAGCCACGACACTATTGAGCAGCAGTCGCAGTCGCCGATCGTTGCCGTGAGACTGGAGGGCGGTCAGCGCTCGATAGCGAGACTGCCACGCGCTCTCGAAGTCGCCAAGCTCTTCCGACAGATTACCGAGGAGAGAGCGGAGAGCGATCTGGCTTGTGACCTCCTGAGTATGCTCGAGCGCTTCCAAGGCGCTCCGGTAGCGATGCAGGGCCGCGCTATGTTGGGCTTGGGCGTGAAAAGCCGTCCCCTGAATCCACTCGACGCGGCCTCGCAAGCTGGGAAACTCTCCCTTCGGAATGCGCTCGAGAATTCCCTCGCCGAGCCGGCTCACTTCGCCCCAGGCTGAATTCCAGTAGGCCAGCCCCATCAGATGCACCCGGGCCCTCAGAGCGAACGGTGAGCCGGCGCGACTCAGGTACTCGTCGGCCGCCTCGAATGCCGTGCGAGATTCCTCACGTCGGCTCGCCAGCAGCTCGACTCCGTCGCCATAGCGGGCATGGCCCGCCGCCAGCTCGGCGCAGGTCGCGTCCGCACCGCAGGTCTCGATGCGGACGAGTGCAGCACGCAGCAGCTGGCCGCCGAGGGGCGCTAGCAGTTCGCCGATCCGGCTGATGAGCCCAAGGTGAGAAGCGGCGATGGCCTCGTCCCCAGCTTGATGGTACCGCCCCCATCGAGGCAGCAGTCGGTCCTCAGCCAGCTCTCGCAGGGGCTGACGAAAGAGCTCGACGTCGAGCATATCGAGAAGGTCCAGCTCACCGTCGAGCAGCTTGGATTCGATGTCCTGCCAGCGCTGTTCGAGCTGCGGCCGCTGCAGGTGCTTCAGGTGTTGCCGCGCCTCATCGGCCCACGGAGAGGTCGCGTCGACCTCCAGGTAGGCGTTCCAGGCTTTTACGGCTTCGCTCTGCAGAGCTAGCCAGGTGCGCAGCAGCGCTCGATTGAAAAGAGCTGCCGGTAGGGGCGGCTGCATCGTCGCGGCCTGCTCCGCCACGTCTAGCGCGCGCACCAGCTGGCTCGGATCCTCAGTCTCTTCGGCATGCAGCGCGATCGCAACCGCCAGGTCGACCAGAACCGCGGCATCCGCGGGCGATGCTGCGGCGGCCTGCTCCAACATCTCGACAGCACGCCAACGTTCCGTCTCGCGCAGCACGAGCCGGGCCACCGCCCGCTGGCGCGTCGGCTCGAGGTCTGGGGTCGCGCCTCGCGTTGGAGGAGCCTCTTGGGCCGAGCGGTCCGGCAGCGGTGCAGTAGGTGTGGGACCGCAACGCTGTGGGATGAGACGATCGGGATCCCGCGAGGGCTCCTCACAGGTGGCGTAGGGGAAATCGCCGCTGAGGCGAAGACGAAAAGGACGCGGTGTCGCTTCGAGGGTTTCGAGACGAGACGGCTCGGCCTGGCGCCAGGAGACGTCGCAGGCGAGCAGCGTCGCCACGAGCACCCAGAGCATGACGGGCCTGGCTGAGCGCCGGGCCAGGTGCTGCATCACCGCCCCAGGGCGTCCCGGGGCGGCATCAGACGGGCTGGCGCAGATTACTCCGCCGCCTGCACGCGGGGGATCTGTTCGGCCTTCAGGTACAACCACTCGGGGTCGATCCAGGCGCCGCGCCAGTGGATGCCGAGGTGAAGGTGTGGCCCCGTGGAGCGGCCGGTGGAGCCGACTTCACCGATCTTGGCGCCTTTCTCGACCGCTGAGCCGGCGTCCATGGCGTTTTGCATATGGAACGACAGGCTGAACAGACCGTTGCCATGGTTGATGTAGACGCCGAGGCCGGCGAAGAAATGCTCCTCGGCGAGGACGACGTCACCATCCGCGACGGCGAGCACCGGCGTGCCCAAGGCGATCGCATAGTCGGTACCGCGGTGGCGAGCTCTGGGCTCGCCATTGAAGGTGCGGTGGGCGGCAAAGCCGCCACCTCCGGGTAGGGTCTCAGCCGGTTTACCGAGCGGGATCGAGAACTGGGCCGGCTTCTTCCAATCCTTGCGCAGCAGTGGGCGAATGACGCTCTGCTCGCGGTAGTGACGGTCGAGGTTCTCCTGGCTCAGGTGGACGTAGGTGTCGTCGGGAAACTCGATGTCCTGCTTTTCGAACTCGCGCTCCACGATATCGAGCCAGCCGGTTTCGATGCCGCCACTCGTCCAGCGAGCGATCTCGATGCGCCCCGGATCACGCCGAAAGTCGATCGGATACCAGCAGCTATCGTCGACCGGCGCGAAGGCTCGACCGTCCATGCCGCAGCGGGTGATGCCCTCGCCATCCCATCGTGCGACGCCGCCCTGCTCGACTTCGACCCGATAACCCGCTGCGGATGCTGCGGTTACGATCAGCAGGCTGAGGCTCAGGCACAGCAGGACCCTGAGCGAGCGACCGTGGGCAGCCGTGGCCCTTGGCGATTCATGCATTCCTCTATCTCCTGTTGAGTGCGGCATGAATCCACCTCGAGCCCGTGGCTCGATACGGGCCTGCCGATTGAACCGATTCCATAAAAGCGTCGCGGAGATTCTACCGCGGAGATCGCATCGGGCTGAGATAGCAGTCAGTGCGGAGAAGGCGGGCAAGATTTTTCATCAAAAAATGATGCTAAATCGGGCCCTTTTGCGCTCTTATGGGTGAGGGGCGGCAAAGAAGCCGGCTCCTCGTCCTCGGGAGGGACCTCGGACTATGCAGACTGACGATCCATTCGAGCAGCTGTGCCATGTTGTCAGCACAGCGCTCAGCCTCGACTGGGAAGCTAGATTGAGGTTCCTCGAGCGTGCCTGCGGTGACGATCAGAGCATGCTTCGCGAAGTGCGCTCGCTATTGGCGGAGGAGCGAGCGCTCTACGATGGCTTTCTCGAAACGCCGCCGGCGCTCTTGTTTGCACACGGTTGAGAGCGAAGGGTCGGCAGCCTCACCACAACGAGGCTGCCGGCCCTACCATTTGGCGTAGGGCCATCGCCCGGTCCCGCGGATCGAGGAAGCGAACTCCCATGCCCGAGGGTCGAATCCGCTGCCACACCGGCGGTACCTTGCGGGCGTGGACGACCACGGCATCGATCCGCATGGTGTGCTCTTTGTCGCTGACCTCGACGTCGACCTGAGTCCCGGGCTTGAGGGGCCGAATCGTGGCGACGAACATCCCGGTCGCGGAGATGTTGATGGTGTAGCCAACGTGGCTCTTCTCCTCGCCGACTTGCCGGAACCGGACGTTGAGCCTGCGTCCGAGTCTTCGATTGGGATTGCCCATGACACTGACAATCATACAGACATGCAAATAATTTGTCAGCTGCCGATGGGAAAGACCTGCTGCCGAACGTAGCGAGCTGCCGCGGGATCTGTCGGCCAGTCCACTAGGGTTGCTAAACTCAGGGCCATCTCAACCTGCTGCTCGACTCGCGACATGGCACGTAGATGCGTGCTTGTCGGGGCCGTTTTCAATCCCAGGAGATCTCGATGCCCGCCGATGCTCGCCGTCGCACCCTATGCCTGTCTGCCCTGCTGCTGTCGTTGCCACTCATCATTCCCGCTACCGCCTTCGCCGAGCGCCCCGAGCCGGCGCCACCGGCGACCTTCACCGAGCGCCAGGCGGCGTGGGAGAAGCATCAGCAGCTCGACCGCGAGTCGCTGTTCCGTGGCCTGTCGTGGCGCAATATCGGGCCCGTGGTGCAGGGTGGGCGCGTGATAGACATCGAGTCGGTGCCCGGTGAGCCCTACACGTTCTATGTGGCCTATGCCTCGGGCGGGTTGTGGCGCACCGAGAACAACGGCGTCACCTTCGAGCCGCTGTTCGACGACCAGCCGTCGATCATCATGGGCGATGTCGAGCTCGATCCCTCCAATCCCGACACGCTGTGGGTCGGCACCGGTGAGGACAACTCGTCGCGCTCCTCCTACGGCGGCTATGGCGTCTTCCGCTCCGACGATCGCGGCGCCACCTGGCGTCACGTCGGGCTCGGCGAGAGCGATCGCATCGGCCGCATCCGGGTCGACCCGCGGGATTCGCAGCGGGTCTACGTGGCGGTGCTCGGCAAGCTGTACACGCCGGGCGGCGAGCGCGGCGTCTACCGCACGCTCGACGGCGGCGCCACCTGGCAGCGCGTGTTGACTGCGGACAACACCGCCGATGAAGAGACCTTCGCCGGCTTCGTCGATCTGGTGCTCGATCCCGCCAACCCCGACGTGCTCTACGCCGCGGGCTGGGAGCGCTCGCGGCGTCCCTGGGACT
>JBCCEE010000589.1:0-4990 GCA_039030415.1 Acidobacteriota bacterium | reverse complement strand
CTGCGGCAGCTGGATGAGGAGCCATCATGCGATTTGATCTGCACTCGGGAAGCGCCGGCATTTGGCGGGCCGTCGCCTTGACGCTCGTCCTAACCCGCTGGATTCTGGCGCCTGCCGTGCTCGCGCAGGCGGCCCCCCGTGCGATCTCGGAGATAGAGCGCCAGGGGGTGGCCCTGGCGATGGTCTACCTCGAGCAGGGCCCCACCGGCTGGTGGGATCGCCTGGCTACCGAGGCGCCGCTGCGGGCCCTGGGGCGAGAGGCCGCGCTGCAGGAGATTGGCGTACGTGCCGGTCCGGCAGAAGGCTCGCACTGGGCGCTGCTCGCTCTGGCTCCTAGATATGGCGAGAACACCGTCGCTCTCGGGATCCTCTTTCCTTCAGGCCTGGAGGAGGTGCTCTTTCTCGAGCTGGTTGACGAGGGCGGCTGGAAAATCAAGGATCTGCGCTGCCTCGCGGACCCGACCTCGCTGCGCAGCGCTCTGCCCACCTTCTTCTGGGACTCTGGCGCACCGCCGCCGCCGGGCCAGACGCCAAGCGGCGGCGCTCCGCCGTCTGCGGTCGTGCTGTGGCTCACCGGGCTGCTGGCGGTCACGGCTCTGCTTCTCGCCCTATGTCCCTCGCGCTTAGTGCCCACACACCAGCTCCTGTTCGGTCGGGTTGCGGTCTGCCTGCTGGCCCTGACGGTGGTGGCGGCCTGTCAAGAGCAGGGCGAGCAAGAAACTACCGAGGAGGCCGTCTTCGAAGTCCTGCCGATCGAGCAGCTGGGGCCGCTGCTGCCGCTGCGTGAAGCCCTCGCCGGAGTCACTGACGAGGATCACAAGGAGCTGTTCCGCGCCCTACCCAAGACCGGTCCGGTAGCCGAGGTCGGGCGCCTGTGGGAGGCCCAGTACCTGCTGCCGCAATCACAGCTCAACCCGGTGCAGAAGATCCTCGAAACTTTCCCGGAAGACTCCAAGCTGCCGCTGGTCGGCTGGCTGCGGGCTCGGCTCGCCTTTTTGCGCTCCGAGCACGCCCGCGCGGCCGAGCTCTACGATCACATGCTGCATCGCCAGATCGACTTCGACGGCTTGCGTCAGGAAGCCGCCGGGGCGACCGCTCCGCAGGCGGACTTCAAGGATGTCGAGTCCGACTTGATGCGGATCGCGAACCTCGGCACCCGCCATGCTTCGAACTACTACTTCCTGGCCCAGTTCGCCGTCGCGGACGACCGGATGGAAGAGGCCGAGAAGCACTTTCGTACTGCCTGGCAGCTCGAGCCATTGCATCGCGAGGAGCTGTTCGACGACTCCGTATTGGCCATCTTGGCCGCTCGACCCAGCCTCTACGAAAGCCTCGAGCTGGGCTCTACCGACGAGCCGGTGGTGACGCCGAGCGGCGAGCGGCGGCCGCTCGACACCCCCGAGACAGCGGAGCCATTGCTGCTGGGCGACAACCTCACCATCACCCTCGGCGGTGCCAAGCTGGAGATTCCGGGCGGCGCCGTGCTGGCTCCCGAGTCGACCCCGGTGGAAGACGCCGCGACCCGCGCCAAACGCCACGAGAACGAAGCCCTGGCCAGCGTCGAGAACCTGCGGGGACTCTCCATCGGCGCCCTGGCCCAGCCCAAGCTGCGCCGCGACACGATGCTGGCCGCGACCGCACTCGCCAAGCAGAGGCGCTGGGACGAGCTGCTCGAGCTGACCGCCGGGGCAGGAGACCTGATCGATCAGCTGCCGCCCGAGCTGACCAAGCTCAAGGCGCAGGCCCTGATCGAGAACAACCGGGTCGACGAAGCCCGCAGCCTGCTGGTCAAGATGGCGCAGAGCGACATCAACAACCGGCGTCGCGACCCTCTCACCTTCTACCAGCTGGGTGAGCTGCTAGCCAAGATCGGTGACTTCGATCGGGCGATCCGAGCGCACCAGAAAGCAGCGTCGCTCAACAACGGCAAGCGGGGCTCCCTGCGCGCCCGCCAGCTCGAGATGGAGCGCGACCTGGCCAACTCCTACAAGGAGTACAAGACCAAGCACTTCGACATCCGCTACCCGGTGTCCACCAACGAGAAGTACCCGCAGCAGCTCGGCGAAGTGCTCGAGGCGGAGCGCAAACGTATCTCCGCCTGGATCCCGGCACGCTCGCGGGATCGCGTCGAGGTGCATCTCTTTCCGCTCAACGAGTTCATGCAGGCGTTCTCGACCAACGTCACCGTCCTCGGCCTCTACGATGGCCGCGTGCGGGTGCCGTTCGCCGACCTCGAGAGTCTCGATCCAGCGATCATCTCGATCCTGTCGCACGAGCTGGCCCACGCCATGATCGCCGACTACACCCAGGATCGGGCGCCCAAATGGCTGCACGAGGGGCTGGCCCAGCACGTCCAGATGGTGCAGGACTTCGTCAATCCGATCCCCGATCTCCACCGCGCCTCCAGGATTCTGGCTTTCCCGGTGATCGAGATGGTGCTCTCGGGCCTCGCCGAGCCCCAGCTGGTGGAGCTGGCCTACAGCGAGGCGAGCTGGATCGTTCATTTCATCGAAGCGCGCTATGGCAAGGCCGGCTTGCGTCGGCTCATGGACGCCTTCGCCCGCGGCCTCGACACCGAACAGGCGATCCGTCGCGCTTTCAAGCTGTCGATGAAGAGCTTCGAGAAGAAGGCCTGGGCCTGGTGCCTCAACGAAGCGCCCGCCGCCTGGCCAACGGAGCTGTACCGCTACGACCGCGACTTCAACCCCTACCTCGAGCGCCGCCAGCCGCAGGCCGCCAAGAAGCAACCCCTGGTGCGGCCGACGTCGCGACGCACCCAGCGCGCCAATCTGCGCGAGGCCATGGTGGCTTGGCACCCCAAGTACGCGGCACGCTCGCGGCCGGTCAAGGTCGAGCTCGGCCAGGCCATGAAGGCCTTCCGCCAATCCGTCCAGCCACCGGGCGACATCGTAGCGACCTGCAGCCGCCTGCAGACCAGCCTCACCCAGATGCTGCAAGACGGCCAGGCCATGGCCGCGCCGGATCCGAACGTGGCCAAGTACCTCGAGGAGGCTTACAACGGCTTCCACCGCATGGCCATCGCCTGTCGCTCAGGGCAAGACGCGGCCGTCCGCAACGAGCTCAACAAGGCCGAGCGAGCCCTCGGCATCGCCGCCAAGACGCTTTCGAAATACGGCCTCAAGCCTTGATCACTCAGCCGGTGAAACGCTTCGAGCAGGTCGGGCGAGTCGAGCGTCGGCTCGTGTTCTGCCATTGCGCTCGATCCGCCAACAATCTGCCGAGATCGTGAACCCCGTCGCCCTCAGTCCCGCCGAGCTGCGTACCGCCGACCGCATCCGCGCGCCGATCTTGTCGAGCGGGCTGCTGACGCTGCTGGTGGTCACCGGATTGCTGGACGTCTCGCTCTTCGGCTTGGCGCTGGGGCTCGAGCCCATGCTGAGTCAACGGGACCAAGCCTTCGTCGAGACAGCGCAACAGTTCGATTGGCTGTCGCGCGCCGCCTTCGCGGCCACCATCGCCACCTACCTGATCTTCGTGTGGTGGCTGGGGCATCGCGCGGCTCAGCTCTCGCGGCTGCGAATCGCCGGTCAGCGGCACGTGCCGCGCTTCGTCATCATCACCTCGCTGCTGCCGGTGATCAACGGTTTCCTGTCGCTGGCGATCATCACCGAGCTGTGGAAGGCGAGCTCGCCCAAAGTCGATTTCGAAGACACGCGCTCCTGGCGCGAGCTGCCGGCCTCGAATCTGCTGATCTGGTGGTGGATCTCGCTGATGGCGGCCGGCACCGGCTTCGCTGCCTGGGTCTACAACTTCCTGGAGATAGCGAGGAGCCTGAAGCAAGGTGCCACGCTAGCCGTTACCGAAGCCCTCAGCCAGCACTTCACCATCACGCTCGTCTTCAGCGCCCTCCAGCTGACGTCGGTCCTGCTGACCTTGGCCCTCGTAGTCTGGCTCAACGATCGCCAACAGAAGCGGTTCCGGGCTATCTGTTGGCACAACCAGGAGCATTCCCTCCGCAGCCATGAAGCGTTCGCAGGCACCTCGGCGCACTCTCCGCTGTCGGTAACCCACTGCTTCCAAGCGCTCGGCATCGCGGGCGTCTTCTTCGTTTTGTTTGCTCTGGCGGGAGCCTTGTTCGAGCTTCCGGCATGGGTCAATGTGGTCTCCTCGCAGGTGGTCTTGATGGCCGTCGCGCTTTCCCTGGCGCGATCGGAGCGGGTTCCGTTGAGCCGCCTGGCATGCCTGACGCAGCCTTCAACCCGCCAGTTGATGAGCTCGGTCATGGTCGGAATCGGCGCCTTCGGCTTCGCCGCCCTGACCTTCCTACCGCTGCTCGCCCAATTCTTCGCCAACCAAGAAGGCGAAGCGCAGTTCCAGCAGCTGATCGAATCCTCGCCGTCTCTGCTTTGGATACTGCCCCTGCTGATTGTGATCGTCGCTCCGCTGGTCGAGGAGATCCTGTTTCGTGGAGTGCTTTTCGAAGCGCTGGCTTCGGCCCTGTCGACGTCGATGGTGATCTTGATCACCACGGTGGTGTTCGCGTTGATCCATCTCAACCCGCCTCAGATCATCGCTACGTTCATCCTCGGCGTGCACTGCGGCCTAGTGCGCTGGGCGTCGGGATCGGTGGTGCCGGCTATCTTCGTTCACCTGATCAACAACCTCGGCGCGATCACGTTCCTGCCCATGCTCCTGGCCGCCGAGTCGGTGTCCGCTCTGCTCTTCGCCTCGGTCGCCCTGATGACGATCGGCTACGGCCACCTCTTCGGTCCACTCATCCGGCAACGCCTTCGCACGTTGCGCTCGGTGGCGGAGCAAGCCCAGCGCTATCGGCCGGCCCTGGAGGCCAGCGTCCATAGGCGGATGAGCGATCGGCTGGCGGTCGCCGTCGCCCAGGCCAAGCCCCGGTGGGTCGCGACCCTCGACAACCTGAGCAACATCGCGCGCTTCCTGCTAGTGCAGCTCCGACGCGGCTCCCTCACCCACCTGACGCTGAAGCTCGCTGCCAGGCGTTTCAAGGACAGTGGCG
>JBCCEE010000588.1:0-5001 GCA_039030415.1 Acidobacteriota bacterium | reverse complement strand
GTCGGGCTGTTCTACCAGCGTCTCTTGAAGGAGAAGCCGCTGGCGGCTGGGGAGCGGCTGCCGCCGGTGCTGCCGATCGTGTTTTACAACGGAGAGTCCGAGTGGTGGGCGCCGCTCGACGTCTCGCAGCTGATCGCCTCGGTACCGCCGAGCTTCGAGCGCTACGTACCGTCGATGCAGACCTGCCTGATCGATGAGAAGCGCTGGCCGCTGGCCGATCTGGAGCGACAGCGAGGCAACGTGGTGGCCGGCATGGCGCGAGTCGAGCAGAGCGAGAGCCTCGACCAGCTGGTGCGGATAGTGCAACAATTCAATACGTGGCTCGATCAGCCTGAGCAGAGCATGCTGAGGCGCGACGTCCAGGCCTGGTTGACGAAGGTAGTATTCCCAGCCAAACTGCCGGGAGTCAGCATTCCTGAGCTGAACAGCCTCGACGAGTTTCAGACGTTTGTGGAGGACAATATGCAGACCTGGCCAGAGCAGTGGAAGGCAGAAGGACTGGAAGAAGGCCTGCGCTTGGGTCGTCGCGAGGGCGTTGAGAGGGGGCGTCGCGAGGGCGTCGAGCTGGGGCGTCGTGAGGGCGTCGAGAAGGGGCTGGAAAAAGGTCGACTCGACGGTGAGGCCGCGGTGCTGCGGCGTCAGCTGAAGCTCAAGTTTGGCGAGGTCGATGGGGCGATCGAAGCGCGTATCGCCGAGGCATCTTCCGAGCAGCTGCTGGCCTGGGCGGAGCGCTTGCTCACCGCCAAGACGGTGGGTGCGGTATTCGCGGACTGATCGCTAGGCTCACCACGACCTGGCGACAATCGGGCGACGCGGCGTGATGTCCTCTCCCTCGACCCGTGGCGCGATCCGGTGGTCCAGGGCCGGCACGCTGCTGCTGACGGCGCTGGCCGGCACTATCGCGGGCTGTGAGCCATCGCAATCGAACGAAACGATGACACGAGCACGAGCTACGAACAGTGAGCTTCCCGCCTTCTTCCTCGGCGGAATCCAGGTCCACGAAGCCTCGTTGGGCGGCTGGTTCGATGCCCTCGAAGCGCAGGGCATGAACACGATCCAGGTGACCGACTATGCTCGGCAGGGCGACTGGGACACGGACGATCTGAGCTGGGAGGAGAAGCCTTCGTGGGTGCTGGACGAGATCCGCGGCGCCCAGGAGCGCGGCTTGGCGGTGGCGTTCGTGAGCCGAGTGCATCTCGCTGAGACGGCACCGCGCAACGAGTTCCTGTGGCACGGCATGATCATGCCGAAGACGGAGGAGCAGCTCGCCTCGTGGTTCGAGAAGTATGGACGGTACGTGGTGGAATGGGCCGAGATCGCCGAGCGCGAGGGGGTCGACGTCTTCATGATCGGCAGCGAGCTCAACGCCCTCGCCACCACCGTTCCAGCCACGCAGCCGCCGGGGCTCGAGGAGTACTTCCTCGACGCGGAAAAGCAGGAGGGGCGCCGCTCCGAGGTGCTGGCGCAGGAAGAGCTCATCGCCGAGCAGCATCTGGAGGTGTCGGAGCGCGAGGGTTACGCCTCGGTGGACGCGTATATCGACGCCCGCATCGAGCGCGAGCGTGAGTGGGCCGCGACCGTCACCGGCGGGGATGCGTCGTCGCTCGAGGCGATCAACCGCAAGCGCGCCGTGCTCGACGGTCACTGGCGGGAGCTGATCGCTAGGGTGAGGGCCGTCTACTCCGGCAAGATCGGCTACGCCGCCAATTTCGACCAGTACCCCGAAGTGGGCTTCTGGTCGGAGCTCGACGTGATGGGCATCAACGCCTATTTTTCGCTGCGCGACCGCGTGCTGCCGGACGAGTCCGAGGCGCAGCTCTATCCGCTGCTGCTCGACGGCTGGCGCGGGGTGCTAAAGGACATCGCGGACTTCCGCCAGCGGCAGCAGCTGGCCGACAAGCCGGTGATCTTCACCGAGATGGGCTACACCTACCGCGCCAAATCGACCCTGAGGCCCTACGCCCACGAAGGCTTCACCCTGGTGCATGATCCGGACAACGCCTCCGAGGAACGCCAGGAGTATGTCGTGGTGTGGGCGGAGGAGCCGGTGCGCCTGGAAGAGCGGGCGTGGGCGGTGCGAGCCCTGTGGCAGGCCCACAGCGCGCTCGAGCAGCCGCTGCTCGACGGCATCCTCTATTGGAAGCTGTCGAGCCACGACTACCATCGCGACGACGAGGCCTTCATGGTCCACATCGGCGAAGGCACCGACGATCCGGTGCTGCCCGAGCTGCGGCGGTTCTTGGCGCCTGCGGGTTGACTGCTATTTCGACGGCTCGTCGTCGAGCAGGATCTTCTCCAGGAAGAGCGACATGGCGTTGTTGAAGTGGTCGCGGTTGCTCTTCTTGCGGAAGCCGTGACCTTCGTCTTTGGCCAGGAAATACCAGGGCTCGGCGCCATTCTTGCGCACCGTCTCCAGGATCTGCTCGGCCTCGCTGGCCGGCACCCGCGGGTCGTTCAGACCCTGGGCGACGAATAGCGGTTTGGTGATCTTGTGGGCGTTGGCGGTGGGGGAGATACGCTCGAGAAAGGCGCGCATCTCGGGGTCGCGCTCGTCGCCGTACTCCACCCGGCGCAGGTCGCGACGATAGTCCTTGGTGTTCTTCAGGAAGGTGACGAAGTTGCTGATGCCGACGACATCGATGCCGCCGCGCAGGCGATCGTTGTAGTGGGTCATGGCGGCCAGCACCATGTAGCCGCCGTAGGAGCCGCCGTAGACCGCCACGCGGTCGCCGTCGAGCTCGGGCCGGGCGTCGATCCAGTCGAGCAGCTTGCCGATGTCCTTGACCGAATCTTCGCGCAGGTAGCCGTTGTCGAGCTTGAGGTAGCTCTTGCCATAGCCCGAGGAGCCGCGGACGTTGGGCGCCAGCACCGCGATGCCGAGCTCCTGGGTGAGGTATTGGATGCGCGAGTTGAAACCCGGCCGATGCTGACCCTCCGGGCCGCCGTGGATGTCGATCAGCACCGGTGCCGGGTTCTCGGCGCTGGCTGGCGCCTGGTAGTAGAAGGCGGGGATCTGCCGCGGCTTGCCGTCGACCTCGTCGAAGGTGTCGTAGTGGATGAGCTCGACACCCGCGAAGCGTGAGGTGTCGAGCCCGCCGACTTCGCTGTAGGTCCAGCGCTCGAGCTGCTTGGAGGCGAGGTCGAGCACGAAGACGTCGGCCGGGGTGCTCTGGGTCATCAGTACCAGGCCGAGGCGCTTCGAATCCGGGCTGAACTCGAGCCCAAAGACCTGGCCGACCGGCAGATCGGGCAAGGCGACGGGGGTGCGGGAGGCGCCGTGCCGCAGGTGGAGCTTGCCGATGCCACCTTCGTTGACGATGAACGCCAGCCACTGGCCGTCTTTGGATAGCGTCACCTGGCCGACGTTCCAGGGGATGTCGGCGGTGAGGACTTTGGTGTCGCCGGTCTCTACGTCGTAGTAGCGCAGGTGCTGCACTTCGCTGCCTTCGTCGGACGAAAAGTAGATGCCCTTGCCGTCGTGGGACCAGGTGGCGGCGCCGTAGGCAATCTGGGTATCCGCGGGTCGCAGGGGCTTGAGCTCTCCGGAGCTCAGGTCGAGCAGGTGAGGGTGAGTCTCGTTGGCTGACACCAGGCGCGCCACCAGCATGCGCTCATCGTCCGGCGACCAGCCGCCGGCGACCCAGAAGCCGCCTTTCTCGAGCACCGCCTCGGACTTGGCTTCGCCGCGCAGGTTGGCGATGTGGAGATCCCAATCTCGGCCGTTGCGCCGCGTGGTGTTGTAGGCCACGCGATCGCCGCGGTGCGAGATGCTGGGGTTGCCGTTGCGCGACGTGCCGTCGGTGAGCAGCCGGTGCGAGCTGTCGTCCATGGCGTAGAGAAAGAGCTGGAAGTTCTCTGAGCCGCCGACGTCGCGGGCGAAGACGAAGCTGTTGAGCTCGGGATCAGAGCTGACCTGCATGCCGGACACCGGCTCGTCGAAGAAGGTCAGCTGATGGCGTGCGCCGCCCGGGGCCTTGACCCAGTGAATCTGGTTGGTCTCGCCGAAACGGGTCGAGATCAGGATGCCGTCGCCCGACGGATGCCAGCCGGTCAGAAACGCGCCGCGGGTGTTCTGATACTGGCGGAAGCGCTCCGCCACTTCGGCCGGAATTTCCGGAATTCCCTCGATCACCAGGTTGCCCTGCTCGATGCGTTCCGTGGCCTGCAGGGCCGGTGCGATCAGGGCGGCGAGGGCTACAACCCCCAGCGTGGCGTAGACGATCTTCGAGCGCTTCATCCTCGTTCTCCTCTCAATTTTGTGGTCCGTGCTTTTGAACGTTTTACGAGGCCCGCCGCGGGAGGGTTGGCCCTTTAGGGCTATTTGACCCCGGGAATCATCTGGATCGATGGCTGGACGTTACAGGTCGATCGGCAGGCGGTCACACAGCTCGACGCCTCGCCGGCTCAATCGCATGCGGTAGGCGAGCGCTTCGACGCCGTCAGCGAGCACCTGGCGCAGGGTGGTGCCGTAGGCGGGGTCGATCTCGTCCGCGGGACGGAACCGGTGGCAGTCGGCGCGGCCGACAAAGAAGAAGATCACGCCGCGATGGCCGGCGGCCACCAGGGCAGCGAGCTCCCGCAGGTGTTTGCGGCCGCGCTCGGTGACGGCGTCGGGAAACGCGGCGTGGTCGTCCCGTCGCAGCGAGCAGCTCTTGATCTCGACGTAGCAGTCGGCGCGAGCGGGGTCGCGCAGCCGCAGGTCGATGCGGCTGTCGCCGGTTTTGACCTCGCGCTGCAGCTCGGCGTAGCCGCCTAGCTCCGGCACCTTGCCGGCGCGGATGAAGCCAGCCACTGCCGGGTTGGCGCTGCCGGTGTTGACGTTCACCCACGAGCGCCCCATGCGGATCATCTCCAGGGTGTAGCGCAGCTTGCGCTTCGGGTTTTCGGAATCGGAGATCCACACCGGCCGACCGGGCTCGCTGCAGCTGGTCATGGCGCCGGGGTTGGGGCAGTGCACGGTCAGCGTGCTGCCGTCGGCCAGCTCGACGTCGGCCAAGAATC
>JBCCEE010000587.1:0-5002 GCA_039030415.1 Acidobacteriota bacterium | reverse complement strand
GTCCTGTGCGTGCGGGCTGCCACGAGTTTCCACCGTCGGTTGATTTGAAGATCCCGGCGCCGTGGGTGCCGGCATAGAGCGTTTCGCGATGGACCGGGTCGATAGCCAGGGCATGGACGTCGGCAATCTCTAGGCCCGCGCTGGCAGATTCCCAGGTGTGGCCAAAGTCGTCGCTTCGAAAGATGCCGTGCCAGCCCGCGGCATACACGCGGTTGGGCTGCACGGGATCCACTTGGATCGAGGCGACGTGCTCACGGTCGGCTCCGCAGGCGAGCTGCAAAGGTCGGTGACGCCGGGTCGGTTTCTGTCGTCGGCGACGGCTCAGGGGCTCAATTTCAGCCGGCGCGGGCTGAGCAAAGTTGTAGAGGAGGCGCCAAATCTGCCCCTGATCCATGCTCTCGGCCAGCCGACCGTTAGTGCCCAGAGCGAGCAGGCGGTTGGGCGTTCGCGGGTCCAACGCCGGTACCGCCTCCGCGAAACCGAGAGCCATCCAGGTCGTGCCTCGGTCACGGCTGGTGTACAGGGATCTTGCGCCCACCGCTAGCAGCAGCTCGGGCGTAACGAAGATTCGAGTGTAGGCATCGTCGGGGCCGATCGTCCGCCACTCTCGGCCTCGGTCGCCTCGGAAGAGGCCACGAGCGGTGGCCGCGTAGACGACCTCGTGCCCGGACGCGTCAACCGCGAGATCCTCGATCGTGGTGCGGATCGGGAGCGACGAGGAGGCCCGCCATTGCTGCCCGCGATCATCGCTGATCCAGACCGTCGCTTCGGCGGCCGCCCACAGTCGCCCCCAACGGCTGATGACGAGCGACGAAAAACCCCTATCGACCGGCACCTGGAGGTCGGTGAAGCTCACGCCCCGATCGTCGCTGCGACTCAGGCCGCCCGGCGTCGGTAGGTAAACCGCATCGGGGGCACTCGGATCCAGCACGATGCGCTTGGCCGCCAGGGTCCACATCGACTGCCAACTCTCGGCCCCGTCGAGGCTGCGGTAGAGCGTTTGGCCGTCGATGGCGAACAGCATGGCACGCTCGGCGTTGGCGACCAGGTCGATCAAGGGCCGCTGGCCCAAGCCCAGTTGGGCAGGATGCCAGGTTTCACCACCGTCCGAGCTGCGCAGCAGCCCGCCATCGATCGGCGCGACGTAGATCGTTCCGGGTCGCAGCGGGTCGACGGTCAACAGCCCCGGACGCTGGGCGACCCCCCCGACGCTACCCCCGTCGCCACGGGCGGCTCGAACCTCCGGGACCGGTGGGTTCCGACTTGAGCGCTGGCGGTCATCGACGTGGCTTGGGCGCTGGCGGTCATCGACGCGGGCGACGCGCAGTCCCGGTCCAACCGGTGTGACGGCCGACACATAGCCGATCGCGCCGCGGTGTCGTCGGACGAAGGATAGGACGGCTCTCGCCTTGTCCTTCCTGGCCGGCGGCTCTCCGTCACCACCGAAAACCCGGCGTTGCCAGTAGCTCTGGATGGCGGCCTCGGATCGGCGGTGGATCTGACGAGCGAAACCGGAGCGGAGATGAGGCGGGCCTTCGACCGGCAGGACTTCGATTCCATCGGGCCAGTGGGTGAGCTGGCCCAGGAACATACGCGACACCTCACTGGCGGTTAGGGTCGCCGTCGGGTTGTCGGCATGCACGACGAGCTTGAATGGCGGATTCGCGGCGACTTGAGCAAGAGCCGCCCCGCTCAGAGTCACCCCGCAGGCCAGAAGTCGGCAGGCGAGCCATCCGGAACCAGCGCGAAAGGGCATCGCAATCTCCTCCTGAATCAAATCGCACGATCTCAGAGGCTCGCCTCGATCTCTCGGAGATCGAGTGTCTCGGAGCCATCAAAACCCGTCTGTAAGGCCACACACTCTGTAAGACGTTCGAACGCGCCTTAGCGTTTACTTTGGCTCACTCCATCATCCGCTCATAGAGCCAGGCCCGGGCGTACACCCAGTCGCGCTTGACGGTGGCGGGGGAGGAGCCCATGGCTTCGGCGGTCTCGGGGATGCTGAGACCCACGAAGTAGCGCAGCTCGACGACTTTCGCCAGGCGGGCGTCGTGCGCTTCGAGAGCGCTCAGGGCGTCATCGAGCGCTAGCAGGTCGAGGTGCTGGTCGTTGCCGGCGACGCCCATGTCTTCGAACGTCACCGGGGAGACGCCGCCGCCGCGCTTGGCGGAGGCCCGGCGACGCGCGTGCTCGACCAGCACCCGGCGCATGGCGGTGGCGGCGGAAGCGAAGAAGTGGCCGCGATTGTCGAATTCTAGCTGGCCGGCGTCGAGCCGCAGGTAGGCCTCGTTGACCAGCTCGGTGGGCTGCAGGGTATGCCCGTAGCGCTCGCTGCGCAGGCGCGCCGAAGCGAGCTTGTGGAGCTCGTCGAAGAGTCGGCTGGCGAGCTGTTCGCGGGCCTCCAAGTCGCCACCCCGAATGGAATGCAGCAGCTGTGTGACTGTGAGATCCGCCATGGGAGTCCCTCCAAGAGCGTCGGGAAGGTGGCTGGATTTTAGCGCTTTGGACCGTTGCCTTTGGCTCCGGCAAAGAAAAAGGCGGTTTCCGTGAGCCGGTTTTCGGGGCGCTTGCGCATGTAGGGCCCGAGAGCGACGGCACGGTTCGCGACGCCGATCCTTCTCACCCTTTCCTAATTCGAATACTCAGTACGCGAGTGCTGCAAGGAGACCTCCCATGACCCGCAATCCAATGCTGCAGACGTTCATAGTGTGTGCCCTGATGCTGCTGCTGGCTTCTTCGGCCGGCGCCGTGACCATCAACGAGATCCGCGTCGACGACGAGAGCGGCGAGGCGGTACAGGACGATCGCTCGGAGTACTTCGAGCTCTACGGTTTCCCCGGCGAAAGCCTCAACGGTCTGACCTACATCGTCATCGGCGACAACGCCGCCAACAACTCCGGCGTCATCGAAGCGGTGGTGCCGCTCGGCGGGCGGCGGATCCCGGCGGACCGCGCCTTCCTGGCGGCGGCCAGCAACTTCAGTCTCGGCGGCAGCCTCGACATGGCGGTCAACCTGAATTTCGAAGACTCGGACAACCTGACCCACCTGCTGGTGCGCAACTTCACCGGCTTCGACGGCCAGCGCCTCGACAATACCGGAGACTGCACCCTGGACGTTCGGCCCTGGAGCCAGATCCTCGACGGCGTCGCCTTCGAAGAGCCGCGCGGCGCCACGGAGTGTCACTACGGCGCTCAGCTCGGCCTGCCGGTCACGGACCCCGACGGAGTCAGCGTCGCGCGCCACATCCGCCGGGCGACGGACGGCAACGGCCGCTGGGTGGTTTCGGACCGCAACCCCGCGGCCGGGCTCGACTCGCCGGGACGCATCAACGGTCAGCCCATTCAGCTGCCGGCGCTCCTGCTGCGCGACGGCCGCTTTAGCGTCACCGCCGAGTGGAACGACTTCCAGGGCAACTCGGATGCCGGCAACCCGTCGGCCTTGACCTCTGACTCTGGCACCTTCTGGTTCTTCGACGAGGCCAATATCGAAGTGGTGATCAAGGTGCTCGACGGCTGCGGCATCAACGGCAATTTCTGGGTCTTCGCCGCCGGCCTCACCAACGTCGGCGTGGTGCTGACGGTCGAGGACAATCAGACGGGGCAGGTCAACGTCTACAGCAACAACCTGGGCGACGAATTCCAGCCGATCCAAGACATCGAGGCCTTCGCGACCTGTCCGTAGCAAGCAGTTAGCAAGCAAGTAGCGAGAGATCGAAGGGGTACTTCCCAGGCGTTTCCCCCCACCGCCTCGGGAAGTACCCCTTCGACTGTTTGGCCGACCGCGATAGCCTTGGGCCAATGACCGAGGCATCGGAGCACGGCAAGGGCCTGAAAGAGGCGGCGCTCGGTCATCCCGAGCGCATCGGCCCATACCACCTGCTGGAGCGCATTGGCGAAGGCGGCATGGGCGTCGTCTACGTTGCTGAACAGACCGAGCCTGTACGTCGCCGGGTGGCCCTCAAGCTGATCAAGGCCGGCATGGACACGCGCGAAGTGATCGCGCGCTTCCACAGCGAGCGCCAGGCGCTGGCCCTGATGAATCACCCCAACATTGCGCGCATTCTCGAGGCCGGCGCCACCGAAGGCGGCCGGCCCTTCTTCGTGATGGAGTACGTGCCGGGCATGCCGCTGCTCGAATACTGCGATGCCCAGCGCCTGCCCCTCGGCCAGCGCTTGCGCCTCTTCGTTCAGATCTGTGAGGCGGTGCAGCACGCGCACCAGAAGGGCGTCATTCATCGCGACCTCAAACCGTCCAACCTGCTGGTCAAGGAAGAGGATGGCCAGCCGGTGCCCAAGGTAATCGACTTCGGCGTCGCCAAGGCGGTCGCCCAGCGGCTGAGCGATCTCACCGTCCACACGCAGCTCGGCGGCCTGATCGGCACCCCCGAGTACATCAGCCCGGAACAGGCCAGGATGACGGGGCTGGACGTCGACACCCGGGCTGACGTCTACTCGCTGGGCGCGGTGCTGTACGAGCTGCTCACCGGCAGCCGGCCGTTCGACTTCCTCAACCCGGCGCTCGGCCTGGCCGAGGTCCAGGCCGGTATCCTGGAGCAGGAGCCGCGATCTCCGAGCCAGCGCGTGACGCGTGGTGAGCACGCTCGCGATCGTGCCAAGGCTCGCCGCAGCGACGTGCGCCAGCTGGCGAGGCGGCTGCATCACGACCTCGACTGGATCGTGCTCAAGGCGCTCGAGAAAGACCGCAATCGACGCTATGCATCGGCCTCGGAGCTGGCGGCCGACATCGAGCACTACCTCGAAGGGCGACCGGTGGTGGCGGGGCCGCGCAGCACGCGCTACCGCCTTGCCCGCTTCGTGCGTCGCCACCGAAGCCTGCTGGCGCTCGGCAGCCTGGCCGTGGCGCTGCTGATTGCGGGCATCATCGGTACCACCCTCGGCCTGATGCGGGCACGGAAAGAAGCGGAGCGAGCGCGGGTGCAGACCGACATCGCCCGCGAAGTGCACAGTTTTCTGACTCAGGATCTGCTCTCCGCGGTCGCCCC
>JBCCEE010000586.1:0-5009 GCA_039030415.1 Acidobacteriota bacterium | reverse complement strand
TTCGAGAGCTTCCGCGATCCGATCACCATCATGCTCACCGTGCCGCTAGCGCTGGCCGGTGCCTTGACCGCGCTGTGGTACTTCGACCTGACGCTCAACATCTTCAGCCAGATCGGCATGATCATGTTGATCGGCTTGACGACCAAGAACGGCATCCTGATCGTCGAATTCGCCAACCAGCGGCGCGCTCGCGGCCGTTCGCCGATGGAGGCGGCTCTCGAGGGCGCTAGCCGCCGCTTCCGACCGGTGTTGATGACCAGCCTGTCGACGGTGCTCGGCATCCTGCCGATCGCCCTGGCGCTCGGTGCCGGCGCCGAGAGTCGCACGCCGATGGGCGTAGCGATCATCGGCGGGCTGATCTTCGGCACCCTGCTGACGCTCTTCGTCGTGCCCGCGATGTACACCTACCTCACAACCCGTGAATGGACCCGTGGGATGGTGGCGCGACGTGCTGCCGCGGCTTCGGCGGCGGCGGAGGGCACCGAGGTCGGTACGGAAGTGGCGTCACCGGCTGGCTAGATTCCGTGCTCGCTCCACCAGCGCGACCTCCAGCTCACGAACGCTATCTCCGGACGGGATGCAGCGAGTTTCCGCGGGACCTCTGCTTCATCCGCTCTCGCCATTGGCCCATGCCGGCCACAATCTAGCGCGCAGCTCGTCTTCGTCGAATACGAAGTCGATCTCCGTCAGGCGCTCGGTGAGCATCTGACGGAAGACTTCCTGGCCATGGCGTTCGGTATAGTCGCGCACGACCGTCGCACGGGCCTGCTCAAAGGAAAGCGGCGCAGGCTCCCGACGCTCGACGACCCTGATCATGCGCAGGCTGTCATCATACTGAAACGGTACCGTGAGGCCAGTGCCCGAGACCTCGAAGAGGTAGAGGCGGACCTTCGGCGGTAGTGCCTGTAGGGCTGCGAATTCGAGCCACTCGAGATCCGAAACCGTGCCTCCTACCTCGGCCGCCAGCGCCTCGAGGTCGACCGCGGAGCCGGCTTCGGCTTGCCGCCGCAGCTCCTCCAATCGCGGCATCGCCGCCTGTCCAGCGGCGAGATCCTCAATCACCAAGAGCTCGAGATGCAGGGCGAGGGGACTCCGGTAGCGATCGGCATGGCGCTCGAAGTGGGCTCGCAGCTCCGGCTCGTCGTCGCGGATGCGGCGAGCCAACGCGTTCTCCAACAGCTTGCGGGAGAAGAAGGCGTCGTGGCTCACCCTGCGGGCCGCGGCTAGCCGCTGCTGCTCTGCCTCAGTGCCTGGAAAACCCTTCGCCTCGGCGGCCAGCGTCAAGAGCAGGGCGCGAGCCAGCCCGCGATAGATCTCGACGACGTCCTGCTGCGAATCGTTGGCCCCCGCACGCTCGACGAGGAATCGACGAAAGCCCGCCGCGGTCAAGGTCATGTCGCCGGCGGCGAGCAGCACATCATCTGGAGCCGATTGCCCCAGCTGGGCGCCAAGGTCGTCACCCTCGAGCAGGGTTGCGCCATCTAGCAGGGTTGCGCCATCTAGCAGGGTTGCGCCATCTAGCAGGGTTGCGCCGTCCGCAAGGCTGCTGGCGTGCTCGCGCACCAGCGCGTCGAATCGGTCGCTGGCCAATCGCTGGGTGATGGTCTGCCGAACATCGCCCAGCGAAAGACGCTCCTCGTTTTCCACTTCACGGACCTGGAACAGCACGCCGCCGCCCGGCACCGGCAATGGCTGGCTGATCTCGCCGGAATCGAGCGCGAAGACGACGCGCTCGAGCGCTGGCGCCAGCTTGCCGCGCTGGACCCAGCCGAGCCGGCCATCCATTAGCCGGGTTTCGCTGTCGGACTCTCGAGCCAAATCTTCGAAGCGCTCGCCAGCCAGGGCACGGCGACGCAGCTCGCCGAGGGCCGCCTGCGCGTCGACCCCAGGGCGCTGGCGCTTGAAGATGTGTAGGACCGAACGGCGCTCGGGTCGCACTAGCTCGTCGGCGTGCTCGTGGTAGTAGGCCTCGACCTCGGCGGCGGTGATCTGCACCCGCGGCAGGTTCCCGGCAGCGTAGACTTCGGCGATCGCCTGCATCTCCAGGATCGCTAGCACCTGCTGCCAGCCGCTGGCTACCGCGTCGACCGCTTCCGCGTCGGTCTCGAGCAGGCTACGCAGCGCCATCTCTTCCGCGACTTGGCGGTAGCTGGCGAGCACCTCCTGCTGTTCGACGCCGCCGGGTGTGCGCGGCAGTCGAAGACGCGCTTCTGCCTCGAGCGCTTCGAATTCGAGGTGGCCACCACGCCAGTGGGCGACGCCTTCAGGAGGCGGCGCCTGGCAGGCCGCCAGCGCGAGCACGAGATAGACCGCTGCCGTTCTCATCATGAGCTCGCGAGCAGTGTTTCCAACCGACGCAGTGGCCCGGGATCGGAGCATGCCTGCCGCAGGCGCCCGGCGACTGCCGTGGCTTCCGCGCTGCGACCGAGATCGAGCAGCAGCGCGACCTGCGCCAGGTAGGCTTCCCAATAGCGCGGATTGAGCTCGATGGCTCGGTGCAGATGCGCCAAGGCGTCTTCCTCGCGCTCCCGCTCACCGAGCAGACGAGCGTAATTGAAGTGCGCCAGTGGATAGAGCGGGCTCGCTTCGAGGGTGCGCCGCATCTCGCGCTCCGCGTCTTCGTAGTGACCGTCCCGCGCCAGCTGGATAGCGACATTGAGCCGCGCCGGTGCGAAGTTCTCGTCGTGCTGCAGGCTGGCAGCCAAGGCGTCGAGGTAGGCTTGTGTCTCCCCGAGCTGCTCATACATGCTCGCCAAAACGTAGAAACCCTCGGCCGAGCCATGCGCCTCGTTGACCCGCCGAACCAGCTCGACGGCACGCCTGCGCTCGCCCTGGCGAAACGCTTCCAAGCCGACCTGCTGGTAAATACCGGCCATGTAGGCGACCGGTTCCGGCGTACCCTCGAGCACCTCGAAGGCCTCATGGTTCTGACCGAGTCCGGCCAGCGACCACGCGTAGAGCCCAAGATAGAACGGGCTGTCCGCTTGTTTCTTCAACAGCTGGCGGGCCACGGCTCGGGCTTCGAGAAAGCGCTGCCGGTGCAGCAGCGACTTGGTCTCGCTCATCTGCGAGACGTCGCCGACGTGGTCCTGTGGGGGCGCGCCATCGGACCTGAGCTCCTCCGGCCCCACACCGGGGCGCTCGCCTCCGGACGACAGGTAGCCGAGTGCAGCGAGCCGAGCGACGGTCTCCGAGTCCGTCTCCTGCACGGCGGCCGCCGTATCGCCTGCGTAGCGGGTGAGAAACGCTTTCAGGTTGTCCTTCAGCTTCACGGAGTCTTCAGACCGCGAGGCCATCAAGTTGCGGCGCTCACGAGGATCCTCAGCCAGATCGTAGAGCTCAGGACGGGGGCCGTGAATGTACTTGAGCGTTCCCTGATAGAGCACGCGCAGCTCGCCCCAGCCATGCATCAGCCTGGGCGCTAGGGTCTCGGCGTAGGCCGGCCGGCGCCCACGGTCGCCGGAGCCACCGTCCAGCAGGCTGACCAGCGACCGTCCCTGGACTTCGTCGGGAGACGGAATGCCGAGAAGATCGAGGATCGTCGGCAAGATGTCGACTGTGGCCACGCGCTGCGCGATCCGTTCGCCACCCGCACGGTCCGGCACTTTCATGATCAGGGGCACGCGCATCGTCGACTCATAGGCCAGTAGGGCGTGGGTGGCCTCGTCATGCTCGCCACGTCCCTCGCCGTGGTCAGCGGCCATCACGATCAAGGTCCGGTCGGCCACTCCGGCTTCTTCGAGCTCGGCAATCACGCGCCCCAGGCTCTCGTCGGCGTATGCCAGCTCGCCGAGGTAGGGATCGCTGGCAAAGATCTGATCGTAAGGGGTCGGCGGCTGCAGTGGCTGATGGGGATCGAAATAGTGCAGCCAGGCGAAGAAAGGCCGGTCGAATTGGTCCCGCAGCCAAGGCAGCAGCGCATCGTTGACGCGGCCGGCGGGGCGCTCATCGAAATAAAGAGAGCGCGAGCGACGGATGCGCTCGCCGCGGAAATCTTGGTTGGCCTGGCCCAAGCGTTCATCATAGAAATCGAAGCCTTGGGCGACGCCGAAGCGGGAGAGCAGCGGAAACGCCCCGATCGCAGCGCCGGTGGCGTAGCCCCGATCCCGCAAGACCTCGGCCAGGGTCGTGCGCTCCTCCGGCAGCACGAAGAAACTGTTGTCGCGCACGCCGTGGAAGATCGGGTACGTTCCAGTGAGAATCGTCGAATGAGCCGGGCAGGTGAGCGGCACCGAGGTGTTGGCTTGCTCGAAGACAAAGACTTCCGCCGCCAACCGATCGAGCGTGGGGGTGCGGGCCGTGGGATGCCCATAGGGTCCCAAGTGGTCAGCGCGGGTGGTGTCGAACGTCACCAGCAAAACGTTCCAGGGCGGCTCGGAGCCACAGCCGGTCAACACGATGGCGACTAGCCATGCAGTGATGAGGCGGGTCACGGCAAAGCCACCAGTTCTTCAGCGGCGAGGACTTCACGCTCGAAGGCACGCCGTGCCTGGGCTCGGCGGCTGCGCTCGAGTCGCTGGCGAACGCGGCGCTCGGCTTCCTGCTGCGTCAGCGGCTGCGCCGCCTGCCGATCCAGCAGCTCGAACACGAACAGCGCATCGCCCTCTTGCACCACATCGCTGATCTCGCCCGGCGCCAGAGCATCTACGGCCGCCTTGAGTCCAGCTCCCATCGACGCTAGCCTCCGCGGCGTCAGGGCAGTTAGCTCGAGCAGCTCGACAGCTGGTCCTTCAGTGACTCGCTCGGGGATCTGGTCGAGCGTCAGCTCGCCGCGCTGGGCTCGAGCCGCGGCGTCCTCGAAGCTCTGGTAGATGTCACGGGGCACGGTCGCGTCGAGCCGCAGCCGCACCGCGCGTCCCCCTACCGTCGCAGGCGCGACGAACGATGCGCGATGCTCGGCATAGAAGCTGGCGACTTCGGCGGCCGTCACGGGTTCGACCCGGTCCGAGATGGCGCGCTCGATGACCGCGCCGGCCAGCAGTCGGCGCCTCGACCAGCGCTCCGACGCG
>JBCCEE010000585.1:0-5016 GCA_039030415.1 Acidobacteriota bacterium | reverse complement strand
CCGTCGATGACGTTCCAGCGATCCGTATCGACTTCGGCGTCGCGCAGGTCGTTGCCGATGAAGACGTTGAGCAGCACCAGGTCGGGCGCAAGCGCTAGGCCGTGACGCTCCAGCCAGCGCACGGCCTGCGGCACGCCGATCGCCGGGATGCCGCCGTTCAGCATTTGGGTCTCCCGGCCGCTCTCTCCCAGCTCGACGGCCGCGAGCCGATGAAACAGCTCGGCCTCTTCGACGCCGACCCCGAAGGTGAAGGAGTCGCCGATCGCCAGGGCGCGGCAGGTGCCGTCGGCCGGCGGCTCGACGTCCGCTCCGCGCAGGCCCGCGGCGTTGATGCGGATGGCGTTGGTGTACTCCACGCGGTTGGTCAAGGTGCCCTGGTGACCCGGCCGCATGCGGAAGAAGCCGGGCTCGTCCTGAGCGAAGGGGCCGTCGTGCCACAGCATGACGGCCTGCGGCGCGATCAGCCGCACCGCCAGCTCGCTGAACCCCAGGCCGACGGCGAGGGTGACGCCGAGCAGCAGCAGGTTGGGCAGCCAGCGGGCTAGGAAGGAGCGACGCACAGCGTATTCTCCGGGAGCGCGGGTCAGAATTTTTGGGGTGGGTCGCGGCGCGGGGATTGGGAGTGAGGGGGTATGCGCCGCTCGGAGGCACGGACTATAGCGGTTGCGGAGCTTGCCGGCCAGCCAAGCCGCTAGCCAAGCGGCCCAGCCACACAGGACAGCCACGCAGGACAGCCAGACCTTCGCCCGCGCCCGTCGATCCGCCAGCATCGACAGGGCGCGGCGGTAATGGTATAAACCGCATTCTGGCACCGCAGTCCGCTCTAGCATTGGGACCTGGCGCCCTCCACCCTCTCGGCAACCCGTCCGCTCAGAGCTCACGACCCCGCCCAAGGCGAGTTGGCCCACAAGGCACGGGACTCCAGAGACTCCGCCGAGAACCCTTCCTCCAGATTCCAGCAAACGCAATTCAGTTCGATGAAGATCCTCGGTATCTCGTGTTATTACCACGACGCCGCCGCCTGCCTGGTGATCGACGGCGAGGTGGTGGCAGCGGCTTCGGAAGAGCGCTTCTCGCGCATCAAGCAGGACTCCGAATTTCCCAAGCGGGCGATCAAGTACTGCCTGGAGGCCGGCAACATCACCGCCGCCGACCTCGACTATGTGTCGTTCTATGACAAGCCCTTCCTGAAGTTCGAGCGCATTCTCGAGACGTACATCGCCTGCGCGCCGCTCGGCCTGCCGTCGTTCATCAAGGCGCTGCCGCTGTGGCTCAAGAAAAAGCTGTTCATCCCCAAGCTGATCGAGGATTCGCTCGACGGCTTCGAGGGCCAGATGCTCTTCCCCGAGCACCACGAATCGCACGCCGCGTCGGCGTTCTACCCGTCGCCCTATGAGTCGGCGGCGTTTCTGACCATCGACGGCGTCGGCGAGTGGGCGACCACCAGCTTTGGCGTCGGCGAGGGCAACAGCTTCAAGATCCTGGGCGAGATCCACTTCCCGCACTCGCTCGGTCTGCTCTACTCGGCGTTCACCTACTACACCGGCTTCAAGGTCAACTCCGGTGAGTACAAGGTGATGGGCCTGGCGCCCTACGGCGAGCCCAAGTACGTCGACAAGATCCTCGAGCATGTCGTCGACCTCAAGGACGACGGCTCGTTCCGCCTGGATCAATCGTATTTCGACTACACCTCGGGCCTGCGCATGACGTCTTCGAAGTTCCACGATCTGTTCGGCGGTCCGCCGCGCGAGCCGGAATCGGAGCTCAGCCAGCGCGAGATGGATCTGGCGCGCTCGATTCAGGTGGTGTGCGAGATGGCGATGCTGAAGATGGCGGAGCACGTGCGGGTGACCACCGGCAAGCAGAACCTCTGCCTGGCCGGCGGCGTCGCCCTGAACTGCGTCGGCAACGGCCGCATCCTGCGCGAGAGCAAGTTCGACGACATCTGGATTCAGCCGGCGGCCGGCGACGCCGGCGGCGCGCTGGGCGCGGCGCTGACGGTGTGGCACGAGTATTTGGGCAACGAGCGCACGGTGCAGCCGCGCGGCACCGCCCGCGGCTCGTACTTCGGCCCCGACTTCGAGCCGCCTGAGATCCGCCGTCAGCTCGACGTGTTCGGCGCCAAGTACGAGCTGCTCTCAGAAGACGACATCGCGGATCGCGTCGCCGGCCTGATCGCCGACGGCAAGGTGATCGGCTGGTTCCAGGGCCGCATGGAGTTCGGTCCGCGCGCCCTGGGCAGTCGCAGCATCATCGGCGATGCGCGGTCGGAAAAGATGCAGTCGATCATGAACCTCAAGATCAAGTACCGCGAGTCGTTCCGGCCGTTCGCGCCGTCGGTGATGTACGACGAGGTTTCGAACTATTTCGAGATCGACCGCGAGAGCCCCTACATGTTGATCGTCGCGCCGGTACGCGAGGAGCACCGCCAGGCGATGACCGACGAGCAGCACAAGCTGTTCGGCATCGACAAGCTCAACGTGCCGCGGTCGACCATTCCGGCGATCACCCACGTCGACTACTCGGCGCGCGTGCAGACCGTGCACCCCGACGACAACAAGCTCTACTACGACATGATCCGCTCGTTCCACGAGCGCACGGGCTGCCCGGTGATCATCAACACTTCGTTCAACGTCCGCGGCGAGCCGATCGTGTGCTCGCCCGACCACGCCTACACCTGTTTCATGCGCACCGAGATGGACTATCTGATCGCCGGACCCTACCTGCTGGCCAAGACCGAGCAGCCGGAATGGCAGGAAGACGGTAACTGGCGCGACGAGTTCGAGCTCGACTGAGCAGGAGGCGGAGCACCACCATGTCGATTCTCGAAGAAATCAAGGAGCTGCCGTCCGAGCCGCAGGATCTGCGCAAGTTCAGCTGGACGGTCGGCGGCGCGTTCATTCTGCTGTGGGCGGTCATTCTCTACGTCTTCCCCTACCTCTGGGGCAAGGGTCACGACGTGCCGCTGCTGTGGCAGATCGGCGCCGCCCTGGCGGTGGTCGGCACCGCGGTGCCGCTGCTGGTCAAGCCGCTATATTACGGCTGGATGGCTTTCGCGCTATGCCTGGGATGGGTGATGACGCGGGTGCTGCTGACGATCTTCTTTTTTCTCGTCATCACCCCGGTCGCTCTGATCTTCAAGATCATCGGACGCGACGCCCTGCACCGCAAGCTCGACCGCGGCGCCGCCAGCTACTGGATCGAGAAGGAGTATCCGATCGCGGATCGGACACGCTTCGAAAAGTTTTTCTAGACTCCTACCGGAGAGGCACCGATGAAGATCTTCTTTCAGCAGTTCTGGGAATTCCTGAAAGTCCGTAAGAAGTGGTGGCTGGGGCCGATCATCCTCATGCTGCTGCTGCTCGGCATGCTGCTGGTCATGACCCAGGGCTCTGCGGTCGCGCCGTTCATCTACACGCTTTTCTAGAGAGACCTGTTCTAGACAGACCTGTTCTAGACAGACCTTTTCTAGACAGACCTCTTCTAGAGAGACGTGGTTCCGGGCTAGGCTAGATCCTGTCCAAGAACGGCGTTTGTGAGGTGGTAGGCCGTGTTGACGGAGCGAGCAAGGGCGAGGATGTTTGAGCGTGTACGCTAGATAGCTACTCGTAAAGCTCTGGAGAGTTAGTGCTTTATGCAGCTGCACGCCGATCCTGCGAGTTCCGCAGCCCGGCGGAGCCCGTCAAGCACGGCCGTCTATCGATCGTTTCTGGAAGGGATCCAGGCTAGCTGAACATCCGGCCAGAACGCTGTAGCGTAGTGATAGAGTCCACGGCCACCGCGCCGTAGGACCCTCGACGCCTATGTCTTGGTGCTATAATTCGACGCGCGGATCTGCCTCGAGCGGATCAGGAGAAGCACCCCGAATGAACACGCGATTCTTCCTCTCAACTATCGCCCTGTGTGCCGCCGCGCTCAACGCCACGCCTGCGACCGCCCAGGCCGATTACCGCCTGTGGGCGTTCGGTGACAGCCTCACCATCGGCCATGGCGACGCCGGCGTGCTGTGCCCCGAAGATGGCAGTCCGCCCAACGGCATGGCGGGCTACCCGCGGCGGCTCGACGACCAGCTGACGATCCGCGGCTTCGACACCGATGTCATCCATAGCGCGGTGTGTGGCGAGCGCACCGATCAAGGGCTCGACCGCATCGACACCGTCCTCGGTCTGGGCGGCGACGTCGTGATCATCATGGAAGGCACCAACGACGTCTCCGAAGGCGTCGGCTTCGAGACCACCCTATTCAACATCTTCTCGATGGCGCGCAAGGTGGAGATGGCGGGCATGGAGCCGCTGGTCGCGTCGCCGATTCCGCGCGGTCCCGACTCTGGCCGCGGCTCGGACAACGGCAAGAACTACACCATCGCGATCGAGCTGGCGCGGATCACCGCCGAAGGCAACTGGGCCTACGCCGACCAGTTCTTCGAGCTGTTCAATCGCGAAGACTTCTTCGAGTTTTACTTCTTCGACCAGCTGCACCTCAACCCCGCCGGCTACTCGATCATGGCCAGCGCCTTCGTCAACCCGGCGATCCAGGCGATCACCACCGTCGACCTCTGCGCCGGCGTGCCGCCCGGCCCGTGCGTGGAAGGCGAAGGCGTGCTGTGCTTGAACCAGGGCCGGTTCCGTCTCGAGGCGGTGTGGGAGAACTTCGAAGGCCAGGGCGGCACCGGCCACGCCGTGCCCCAGACCGACGACACCGGCGCCTTCTTCTGGTTCGATCCCGACAACATCGAGCTCACCATCAAGGTGCTCGACGGTCGCGCCATCAACGGCCACTTCTGGGTCTACTACGGCGCCCTATCGAACCTCAAGTTCTCGCTGCTGGTCACCGACACCGAGACCGGCGTCTGCCGCGAGTACTTCAATCCTCTCGGCACCTTCGCCAGCGTCGGCGACACCTTCGCCTTCTTCGGCGCCGATATCGGCCCGCCGGACGAGTCGCAGGCGCCGACAGCGCCGGAAGAGTAAAGATTCTGACTTCCCCCCTTTGGAAAAGGGGGGATCGAGGGGGGAT
>JBCCEE010000584.1:0-5064 GCA_039030415.1 Acidobacteriota bacterium | reverse complement strand
CGTGTCAGGCCACAGTCTCTTGACGGCGTCGGCCATCACGTGCTCTGCGGAATGCCGGACGAAGTCGCCGGACTCGGCGTTCCGATTGGTGAATAGCCGGAAGGCACCGCCGCGCTTCAGGGGTGCGCGTAGATCGAGCGGCTCACCCTCGAGCTCGGCTCCGATCGCAGCCTTCGCCAGGCCCGGGCCAATGCCTGCCGCCACTTCGAGCGGCGTGGTGCCAGCGGTAACGCTACGGACCGAGCCATCGGGCAGGGTCAAGTCGACCTGGTCTGTCGAGGCCGGTGGGAGGCTCATCGGTCGTTCGCCGGAGTGGGAGAGTCAGGTATGCCACGAAGACGTGGTAGGCGCTAGCGGACTTGAACCGCTGACCTCTACCGTGTGAAGGTAGCGCTCTAACCAGCTGAGCTAAGCGCCTCTGATTGCTGCCGATGAGAAGTCGGCGGCTCGAGGTATTCGATTCTCTGAGAGAGTCTGGTAGGCCCGAGCGGACTTGAACCGCTGACCTCTACGATGTCAACGTAGCGCTCTAACCAATCTGAGCTACGGGCCTATGAAATTTCCGTTTTGCCGAAAGAACCGGCGCCGCGGATCGGCGAGGGTACCAGGCGGCTAACCGCCATGTCAATGGCCATGGGAATTCACTCCACGACGGTGATCTGCGAGATCACCTTGGCCTGCTGGTGATCCTGCTCGTGCCTGACGATTGTCTCCAATCGATAGGCTCCGAGCGCCAGGTTCGACGCGTCGAATCGCCCTTGCAGCAGGCTCCGCTCGCCACTCTTCTCGATCGTCAGCAGCTCGGTCGACAGCAGTTCGACCGAACCTCCCGCAAGCGCTTCATCCTGCGGCACGGCCCGTATTTCCAAAGCTAGCGGTCCGGCTTCGAAACCGTAGGCGACGAGCATGAAGTCAAAGCCAGAGCGACGCTCGAGCCTTGGCAGCACGGCCGGAATGAAGGGTTTCTCGTCCCAAAGGAAAGGATAGATCACCTGATCGCCGGTTACTGGCTCCCGCGCCAACAGCCAATCGTCTCGCGTGTCGACGAAGAACGGGGGTAGCAGCCTCGGGGTCGCCGCGTCGGGCTGCGTTCTCTCGAGCGGCTTCGCCCACACCGAAGTCCGGCCGGTCTCAGCGTTACGCACTAGGACCCGCACGCGATACTGCTCTGGCCCGAGCTCCAGGTCGCCATAGAACTTGAGGCCGGTGGCAGTGAGACGACGGCGCACTCGCTGCAGGTCGAAGGCCACTCGGTGGCTGAGAAAGTCACTCAGGGTTCCCCGTGAGTCGGTCGCATAGACGAAGAACTCGACTTCGAGACGATCCGAGCGCTGTCCTACGAGCAGACTCGGGCCGTCCACCTCGATCATGACCGGGACGTAGGCGCCGGGTGTCGATTCGAAGGCCGCCAACAAGACGTTCATCTCGAGCTCGCGACGCGGCGCGACGGTCATTACGGCGTCGGCCGCCAGCAGGCGCTTTTCCAACGGATGCAGCTCTTGAAAGGGACGCGGCGCATGGTAGCCGGGACGATGCCAGAGACGGGTCCTACGCGGCAGTCCGGCAGGGCCGGACAGCCCCACCTCGAGCTCGTGATAGCTGCCATCCCATTCCAGGGGTCGCGGGTAAAACCTGAGAACGTAGGAATACGCGCTGCGCTCGAGCGCACGCTCGAGCGCCTCGACGAGTGAGCTCGTGCCGCCATAGTGCTGGCCGCCGGTACTCCTGGCAAGACTCTGCAGGCTCGAGCGCCGGGCGCGCCGGCCGGTACCCGAGGTCGCCACCAGGCCGCTGATATCGATCGTGTCGACCACCGCGTCGGCAGCGCTGAAGGCATCGCCTGCCCGGCGAATCGACTCGCGCAGAGGTGCGAACCCGAAGTCGTCGGATTCCTGGCGTAGCCACCGCTCTCCACGCTCGCGGGTCAAGCTCTCCTGCTCGAGATCCTCGTGCTGCAGAGCGCCGAGCTCGGAATCTCCTTGATCGCCGAGCAGCAGGCCAGAATCGAACCCTTCTGAGAAATAGAGCACGTGCTTGCGGCCCCGCAAGCTGCCGAGGATCCGCCCCAGCTCGGCCAATGCCTTGGACCAGCCCTCGACCACGTCACGGCTTCGACGCTTGGCCTGGCCCTCGACCTGGCGGTCGATCGCTCTCAGCCGGGCCATGACTTCCTGTTGCGTCTCGCCACCCGCCGCGGTTTGACCGGATCCCGGCAAACGACGCGAAACGTTCGCCTCGAGCTCCGGAGCTGCACTCGGAGCATTGAAGGTCAGGCTCAGGGGATCCCCTACCTGAGCCGTGGCGAGCAATTCTGGCGACGCGAGGGCATCGAGCGCACGCGCCAGCTGCATCCGATCCGAGGTGAAGCTCATCAGCATCTGGGGACCGTCGAGAGACAGGGTCATGACCGCTACCAGGTCGGACGACGCGAGCCCCGTCAGCACCAGCTCCCGTGCCGCTGAGCGCGCTCGATCCACCGCCGAGGGCTGAGAGAGCACAACATCGAAGAGCAGCAAAATCCGCCGCGGGGAGCTCGCCGACGCCCGGTATTTCGATGTCTGCGATGTGTTGGGATCCACGCCGCGATCGACTGCAACCAGCTCACTGATGACCTGAGGCACACCGCGATCCAGCAGCTCGAAGTCCTCGAGGCCGAGACCTCTCACCGGCTCTCCGTCGGCATTCAGCACCTCGACCGGCACTTCGACCAGGGTGACTTCCGCCGTTGCCTCGACGCTGTCAGCAAAGGCCGGCTTTAAGCCGGTCATCGAAGCCAACGCCAGAGCCACGGCGCCGACGGCCACACGGACCCACAGAGGAGGCGACATCAAGACAGGGGCATGAGCTGCGATCATTCGCTTCCAGGACCTTCGGCCTGGCCGTCTATCCTGACAAGTCTCTGGTGACATTGCTTCGCGGCTTATCCTCTGTGGCCACGGGTCTTGGCTCTGTGACCACAGGTTCTCGGCCGATCCCTTCACTGTGCATTCGCTGCCAGCAGGGCACCTACCTTCGCAAGCTCCGGGTGCGAGGCATCGAGCTGGCGAGCCCGGATCAAGAAGTGGCGCGCCTCGTCGAGATCTCCCAGCGCCAGATAGAGACGCACCAGCCCCAAATGCACTTCGGGCAGCTCGCTATCGCGCCTGAGCGCTTCACGCAGAAAGCCTAGGGCCTGATCCAGCTCGCCTTGGGCGATCGCACGCTCGCCCTGATAGACGTAGAAGTAAGGACTCGCATGACGCGTCGATTCGATCCTGGTGAGAAGCACTTGCGCTTTCTCATGCAGTCCTTGTTCTTGAAAGAGCCGCGCGGCGTTGGTGAGGACGGCGATGTTCTCGGGCTCGAGCTCCAGCCCCTCACGATAGATCGCCAAGGCTGCCTCCGTCTTGCCTAGCCGGACCAGGCAGACGCCGAGATTGTTGAGTCCGTTGACGAAGTCCGGCGCGATTCTCTGCACCAGCGAAAGGTGTTTCTCGGCCGTCTCGAGATCCCCTGATATCAGCGCCTCGGCGCCAAGATTGTTGTAGTGATGGGCGACGGCCAGACGGTCTTCTAAAGGCTGGAGGTCACGATAAGACTTGGGGCGGTAGGGCAAGAAGTCGAAAGTCTCCAACACGCCGTCGAGGTGCACACCGGCAACGATGTGCCCTCGGCTCACAACCGTCCCTTGCCGGTAGCTCCAGCCTCGCTGGTCGACGACCTCGACATAGAACGCGTTGAGGCCGATATGCCGCGCCACGCCGATGAATAGATTGACGAACGACAGACAGTTACCCTTTCGAGCGCGCAGGGTCTCCTCAGCGTCGAGGGTCGGATAGAGCGCGTACTCCAGACCCAACGAACCAAAGATCCACTCGACAACCCTACCGGCACGGCGGCGAGCGCTTCCCCGAGAGCTCAGCTGGCTCTCGATCTCGGCCAAACTCTCCGGGCTGAGGGCAAACGGCACCTCGAAGGGGCCACCGACTCCGAGCTCGCGCTCATAGCCGCTCTGGAGGTAAGCAGCCGAATCAAACGCCGGCGCCTCGGCACATGCCGTGATGACGGAAACCAACACAGCAAAAGAGGCGAACCGTAACATCATGCGGCTGAGTTTGACACGACTCGGCTCCTCGAGCCGTCATCTCGCCTCGCGCCACGTCCGAGGCGCGCTCTCTAACCCTGTCTCTCGAACCCTGTTTCTAGGCCGCCAACCCAGTTTCTTGACCCTTGACCCAGTTTCTTGACCCTTAATTTGCGGGTCTGTAGACTGCTCGATATTAGTCTGTAGGCTGATCCTGGCTAGCCTGTCATCTCAGCTCGACGACCTCACTCGCCTGAAGACTAGCCAGCTCCTACCCCCTGACCTTCCCATGGATTGCGCTCCTCCAGCTTTGAATTCAGGGCCAGCTTCGATCAATGACTCCGCGGAGATCTCGCGATGAACACCACCAAGACCTCTTTCCTACCGGTCAAAGACATCATAGAAAAGTTTCGGCAGGGACAAATGGTCATCATCGTCGACGACGAGGATCGCGAGAATGAAGGGGATCTGGTGGTGGCCGCAGAAAAGATCACCCCCGAAGCGATCAACTTCATGGCCAAGCACGGGCGCGGCCTGATTTGCCTGTCGCTGACCGAGGAGCGCTGTCGCGAGCTCGAGCTGCCGCTGATGGTGGAAGATTCCAACCCGTCGAGTTACGGCACCGCCTTCACGATCTCCATCGAGGCCAAGGGCCGGGTCACCACCGGGATCTCGGCTCAGGATCGGGCGGAAACGGTAAGGACGGCCATCGACCCCAAGTCGAAGCCACAGGACCTGGTGCGGCCAGGCCACATTTTTCCGGTTCGGGCCCGTCCCGGCGGCGTGCTCAAGCGGGCGGGCCATACCGAGGCTTCCGTCGACCTGGCGGTACTGGCGGGGCTGCAACCCGGCGGTGTCATCTGCGAGATCATGAACGACGATGGCTCCATGGCGCGGGTTCCCGACTTGGAGAGCTTCGCCACCGCCCACGACTTGCCAATGCTCAGCGTCTCCGACCTGATCAGCTACCGGTTGCGGAATGAAACGCTGGTGCGCCGCGT
>JBCCEE010000583.1:0-5074 GCA_039030415.1 Acidobacteriota bacterium | reverse complement strand
TCTCACCCATGAGCCCAGCAGGTCAACGTCTCGTCGTCACGGCCTTTGCCGTGGGGTTGGGGCTGCCTCTGTGTCTCCTTGTTCTGGGTGTCGACAGTGGCTTTGCGGCGCTCGAGAAGCGTCCGCCAGCGCGCATACCCGGATGGTCGATCGGGTCCTCGGTTGAGCCGGCGTTCTACGCTGATGTTGCCCACGCCTTCGCCGACCGCGTGCCGCTGCGGGTCGAAGCCGTCGTGCTCGACGCCTGGCTCGACGTCGAGCTCTTCGGCGACAGCCCCAACCCCGAGGTGCTGCTGGGCGCCGACGGCTGGCTGTTTCGGCGTCAGGCGGTGGTCGGCCCCAGGCGCCCGGAGGCCCTCGAGAGAGCGGTCGATACGGTAGGGCGCGTTTCTCGTATCCTGGCGACTTCCGGGCGGCAGCTGGTGTTCCTGGTGGCGCCCGACAAGGCCGCCATCTACCCGGAGAAGCTTGGGCCGTCGGCGGATCTCGCGCGACCCGGCTCGCTCTCACGTCAGCGCGCCCGTGCGCTGCTGCAGGAGGCAGAGATGCCGGGCTATCTCGATCTGTGGACGGCCATGGAGCAGCTCAAGCAGGTCTCGGCTGAGACTACATACTGGCCGCGGGACACCCACTGGAAGCCCGAGAGCATCGTCGAAGGCGCCCGCCTCATCGCGGGCGCGTTGGATCCCGCTCTGTGGGATGCCGACGCGGTCGCCGTCGAGCCCGGCATGCGCCACCGTTCGGATCTCGCCGGAATGATCGGCCTGCCGAGGCAGGAGCAGGGCACGTCCTACGAGGTGCGTCGCAACGTCGAAGTGCGACGCGCTGGCGCGGCAGATAAGAGCCCGGTGCGCCTGGTGACCCACGGTGCCGAGCCCCTGTTCCGCCCCCGAGTGCTGGCCGTCACCGACTCGTTCGGCGACGACTGGCTGGGCATTCTCTCGCAATACTTTGCCGACAGCACCTGGATCTCATGGAGCGAGCTTCCCAGGGAGCGGCTGGTGTCCATCGTCAACGAGCTGGCCCGCACCGAGGTCGTGATCATCGAGACCGTCGAGCGCGCCATGATCGGCCGCTGGTCGCGGCGCTCCCGCGGCCTGCCGTCCCACCTCGTCGCCCGCCTGCTCGACGACCTGCCGTCGACGCCCCTGGAGCTGCCGCCTGCAGCCAGCGGCCCGTCGCAGATCCGCCTGCAGCCCGCACTGTCCGCCGCGCAGCGATCCGAGAGCGAGCGCTACCTGGTGCTCGATCTCGCCGCGGACGAATCCGCGGCGCGTCGCTTACGGGTCGAAGCCAGGGATCCGCGGGACTGGCAGCGCGTGCCGTCTCGCGTTGTGCCGTACGCTGGCGGCTGGCGGGTCGTGTCTCCGCTACCCGCCGGCACCCGTCAGCTGATGATTCGCCCGAGCCTGGCTAGCGTCGCGGCGGCTCGAGTCGTCGATATCGCTGGGTAGGCGGCAACCGAGCTCAAGGCCCAAATGACCTTCATGGACATGTCCATATTGGTGGCCTAAAATGGTCATGTTAGAGGCGCTACGACTCGAGAAGGCTCCGATATGACTTGGAAGATCGCACAAGCGAAACAGCACCTTTCCCAGCTCATCCGTGAGGCGGCTCAGGAGCCTCAGCTCATCTACAACCGCAACCGTCCGGTAGCGGCGGTGATCGGCGGCGAGACTCTCGAGCTCTTTGAGACCTGGCGTAAGGAGCAGCAGGCTCGCCGGCCGCTGTCTGAAGTGTTCTCAGAGCTGCGCGCGTTGTGTCAGGAGGAAGACTACGAGCTGCCGGAAGTCGATCGGCGCGATCGGGCCAATCCCTTCGCTGATCCTGCGGTGGATTGAGCTTGAAGCTCTGGGATACCAACATCCTGAGCGAGCTGGCCCGCCGTCAGCCCCATCCCGCCCTTCTGGCCTGGGTGGAAGCTGAGGACGAGCTGGCGATCTCCGCGGTGACCGTTGACGAGATCTTTTTTGGATTGACCTGGCAGCCCCGCCCCCGAGTGGCAGCCTGGCTCGAGAGCTTCATCGACACTCGCTGCACGGTGCTGCCGGTGACGGCGCGGATCGCCCGGGTGGGCGGTAGGCTTCGCGGTCGGCTGCGCGCCGTTGGGCAGGTGCGGACCCAGGCCGATATGTGGATCGCTGCAACCGCTGAAGTCTGCTCATTGCCGCTGGTGACGCGCAACGTGAAGGACTTCGAAGATTGCGGCATCGAAGTGATCGATCCCTGGGCTTCGGAACGAGCTCCGTAGCGGCGAGCTACCCGAAGCTCGCGATCAAGTATCCTGGCGGTCGGTCGGCAAGACGAGGTTGAGCGCTAGTGCCGCCAGGCCGCCGGTGACCAGGCCGGAGCTGAACAGGCTCTGAGCCACTTCGGGCAGATGCTGCAGCGCGTCTTTGCGCAGCTCGCAGCCCAAACCGAGGCCGATCGAGACCGCCAGGATCACCATGCTACGGCGATCCAGCTCGACGTCGCGGTGGACGATCGAGAAGCCGCTCGAGAAGATCATCGCGAACATGATCAGTCCGCCGCCGCCGATGACCGACGGCGGAATGGTGGCGAACAGCGCCCCCACTTTGGGCACCAGGCCGAGCAGCATCAGCAGCACGCCGACCACGCCGGTGACGTGGCGGCTGACCACGCCGGTGAAGTGCACCAGGCCAACGTTCTGCGAGTACGAAGTGTTGGGAAACGCGCTGATCAGCGCCGCCAGGCCACTCATCACCCCGTCCGCCAGCAGGCCGCCGCGCAGCTCGCGATCCGTCGGCTTGCGTCCGACCGCCGCCGTCGTGCCGGAGATATCGCCGAGGGTCTCCATGGTGGTGATGACGTAGACCATGGCCATCAGCAGGATGGGCACGGCATGAAACTCGAGCGGGTAGCTCAGCAGCCGCGGCAGCGCGAACCAGCCCGCTTCGCCGACGGCTGAGAAGTCGACCTTACCCGCGGCGATCGCCGCCAGATAGCCGACCGTCACCCCGACCAGCATGCTGCCGTAAGCCAGAAAGCCACGCGTGAACTGGTTCAGCACCAGGGTCACGAGGAACACCAGACCGGCGATGCTGAGGTTGGACAGCGCGCCGTAGTCCGCCGCTCCTGGACCGCCCGCGGCGTAGTCCATGCCGACGGGAATCAGCGTCAAGCCGATCAGCATCACCACCACGCCATTGACCAGCGGCGGAAACAGCCGCCGCAGCTTGCCGATCGAAAGCCCGAGCGCAATCTCCACCACCGACGCCACCAGGCAGGCACCGAACACCGCACCCAGCCCGAATTGCTTGCCGGTGGCCACCGCGGCGCCGACGAACGCGATCGTCGTTCCCATCACAATCGGCAGCCGTCCCCCCACCGGCCCGACGCCATAAGACTGCACTAGCGTCGCCACCCCCGCCATCACCAGCGCCATCTGCAGCAGAAACGCCGTCTCGCCAACCGCTAGCGACAGGCCGCCGGCGATCAGCAGCGGCGGCGTAATGTTGCCGAGCAGCATCGCCACCAGATGCTGAATGCCGAGCGGAATCCGCTCCAGCAACGGCGGTGCGTCTTCGATGCCGTAGACGACCCTAGCGGTCTCCGGCTCCGAGCTAGGATGGCTCATGCCCGGACGATACCACCTTCTGTCTTGGACCCCCGCGATGTCTTGGGCATAGACGCTCGCGGCGCTCGCTGAAACCTTGACGATTCCATGCCGTAGCTCCAGGCGATGACTTCCAGCCCGCTCTCTCCCGCCGCCAAGGACCTGCCAGCCAGCCGCTGGCAGGCCTGGCGCCGGTTTTTCGCGTTCGCTGCCTCGCTGGCGTTGTGCCTGGGCTGTCAGTCGAGCGATGCGGCATCGACCGTCGGGGCTGAGCCCGCGACTCCCGTGGCGGAGGTGGCGAATGATGCTCGGCCCGAGCCGTTCGACGCGGAGACGGCGACGGAAGCCGAGGCGATCGTGGCGGTGCTGGAGCCCGAGCCGGAGATGCGGGTGGCGGACGTTGGAGCGGGGGATGGGGAGTGGAGCGAGGTGCTGGCGGAGGCGGTCGGAGAAGCCGGTGAGGTGTTTGTCACCGAGGTCGACGAGGACGATCTCGAGGAGCTTCGGGCTTTAGCGGAGGACGCGCCGCTCGGCAACCTGCGAGTGGTCACCGGCAACGCGACGGACACCGGGCTGCCCGCAGACTGCTGTGACGCGATTCTGCTGCGCCTGGTCTACCATCACTTCACCGATCCCGAGCCGATGCGCGCTAGCCTGCGCAGCGCTCTTCGCCCCGGTGCCCTGCTGGCGGTCATCGATATGGTGCCGCGGACGGACTGGCACGTTCTCGAAGGGGTGCCGGAGCGGGGTGGCCACGGCATCTCGATGGACGATCTGATCTCGGAGATGACGGGCGACGGCTTCGAGGTTGTGCAGCGTTACGCAGACTGGCCGGAAGATCCGGATCACTACTGCGTCGTGTTCCGGGCGATCGAGCGCTAGGAACCCTTCCCGAGCGTCGAACCGGGGGTGACTTCGGTGTCGAACGCGTTTGCGGGCCTCGAGTTGGCTCTGCAGACCTGCAGATCGTGTCTTCGAGGTGAGCTTGGCGGCTCGGGTGGCGTCCGAGCGCGAGGTTTTCTAGAAAACAGAGGGTGCGACGGCAGCCGAGGGCGTTGTCGAGCCTGATTTGGAGGTTCTAGACGCCGGGGAGCGTGTCTTTTTGTGATGCAGAGGCGATTTTGGCGTCCGAACTGGGCGCTGCATCGGATGTTTCGGCGATTTTGACGTCCGAAATGAGCGCTGCATCGGATGTTCCGGCGATTTTGGCGTCCGAAATGAGCGCTGCATCAGATGTTTCGGCTATTTTGGCGTCCGAAATGAACGCTGCATCGGATGTTTCGACGATTTTGGCGTCCGAAATGAGCGCTGCATCTTGTGAGTCGCAGTCCTGCGGACTGCGCCAGATGCCGGCAAGATGCCGGCGCTCCCAGCATGTGGATCTTGCCTCGAGCCGGCAAGAGATAGACGTTACCAGCATTTAGAGGTCCATCACCGCTTCGATGTCGGGATCGAGCGGTTTGGGTGGCGTTGCCAGGGAGACGCCGAAGAAGAGTG
>JBCCEE010000582.1:0-5098 GCA_039030415.1 Acidobacteriota bacterium | reverse complement strand
GCCATCTGCAGACATTGCTCAGACTGCACGTCCAGCATATCAAAGGGTGCCGCCGCACCCAGACCCGCGTGACCAAAAGCGGAAATGTTGGGAACGACCTCATGTCCTAGCACGATCTCGAACAGAACCACGCCACCCTCGACCTCGCAGCCGCCGCGGCCGAGCGTCGGGCTCCCTGGCTGATCGTCCACGGCTCTGGTGACGAGACGGTACCGGTGGCCGAAGCTCAGAATCTGGATCGAGCGGCTCGCGACCCTCACGAGCTGCTGGTGATCGAAGGCGCGGGTCACACCTTCGGAGCGCAGCACCCGTTCGCTGGGCCGACGCCCGATCTCATCGCCGCGATGAACGCCACCCAGACCTGGCTCAAACGTCACCTGGGCTGAGCCCGCCCGAGCGGCTGCGCCGCGGCACCTAGTAGACCACGACACCTAGACCGTGACATCAAAACCGCGGCATCAAAACCGCGGCATCTAGAGGGGCGCACGGCCGTGCGCCCCGGTTCCAGCTCTAGCTCGAGAGCCTACTTGAGGACGAAGGTGACCTTCATGTTCACCCGCCACTCGGTGATCTTGCCGTTCTCGACCACCACGCTCTCTTCCTGTACCCAGGCGCCGGTGATGTTCTTGAGGGTCTTGCTGGCGCGGGAGATGCCCTTCTGGACGGCGTCTTCGAAACTCTTCTTCGATCCAGCGGTGATCTCGGTAACTTTTGCTACGGCCATGGCTGGCTCCTTTCAAATACGAAATAACAGTTGGGGCAACACGGTTGCCTTCCCATGATTGAAGCATCGCGTAGATAGCTGCTCTTTAGACTTCTCACGAGAGACTTCTCACGAGAAGCCGGCGCACAGAGACAGCGATCGATGCGACCTGCAATTCTGTCGAACGCTAACAGAGAAGCAACTTGGGTGCCAACGCTGGCGCCTGGCTCGGGCCTGGTTTTCAGAGGTCAATGCGGGCGTCAGCACCCGGTACTTCTACCCTGGCGGGTAAGAATTCCCCTACGCCACGTCGATGAAGTGTTCGATCTCATCCGCCGCCTGCTCGAGGTCAGAGAACACCCAGTCAGCACCGGCGGCGTGCAGACGCTCGGCTCGGGTAAAGCCGGTGGTCACCGCTAGCGACTTGGCGCCGACCGACTGCGCGCAGTCGACATCGAGCTCGGTATCGCCGACGATCAGCGTCCGCACGGGATCGAAGTGGCGACCGCTGAGCTCGGCGGCGCGCCTCTGCACCACCGGCACCAGATCGCGACGGTTGATGCCGTCATCGCCGAAGGCGCCGAACTCGAAGTAGCGGTTGAGCCCAAAGCGGCCCAGCTTGATGCGAGCCCCGCCCTGCCAGTTGCCGGTCAAAAGGCCGATGAGCACGTCGTCACGGCCCGTCAGATGATCCAGGAGCTTCTCGACTCCCGGCAGCAGCCGCATGCCCTCGCGCCGCAAGCCGCGCTCGAGGTTGTCGAGATAGATGCTGCGCATCCGCGCCAGCTTGGGGATGATCTCGGTCTCTTCCATCCCGGTGGCCCCCACCAGGTCGATGACGATGCGGGGATCCGTCTTGCCCGAAAAGCTGTAGCCTTCGAGCTTGCGATAGCTGCCGAAGACTTGGTCCAGCGCGTCAACGAACAGCGGCCCGACCTGTGGACCGCAGCGCAGCAGCGTGCCGTCGATATCGAAGAGGATGAGGTGTTTCAACGCCAGCTCGGGGGTTTCTTGGTCTCGAGGAAGGTGGCGATGCCGTGCTTGCAGTCGTCCGTGGCGCGGGACGCGGCGTTGACCTCCGCCGCGTGGGCCATGGCGTCGTCGAGCTCGCGACCCAGGCAGTCGAGCAGCAGCGCCTTGGTGCGTGCGATCGACTCCGAGCTCGAGCGTTCGAGGATGCCGACGACCAGCAGGGTCGACTCCCGCGCCAGGTCTTCCTTCGGCACGACGCGGTTGATCAGGCCGATCTCGAGCGCTCGCGGCGCGTCGATGAACTGGGGATCGAGCAGCAGCTCGCGCAGATCGCGTCCCTTCACCCGCAGCGGCAGGTAGGTCGCCACCAGCGCGGCCACGAAACCGATCCGCACTTCGCTGTACATGAAGCGCGCGCTGTCCGCCGCGACCACATAGTCATGCGCCGTCGCCAGCCCGCAACCGCCGGCGACGCACGAGCCGTGCACCATCGCCACCGTCAGCGCGTCCTGCTTCAGCACCGAAGCGAAGAGATCTCGCAGCGCTTCGGAATCCCGTCGATTCTCTTCCTCACCCGCGTCCTTGAGGCTGCGCAGGTGGTCGAGATCGGCTCCCGCCGAAAAATGTTTTCCTGCACCCTGCAGCAGCACCGCGCGCACGCCTTCGTCGCGCAGCGGCATGCGGTACAGACGCGTCAGCTCGGCGATCATCTGGGGTGACAGCGCATTGGCCTTGCGCGGATTGTCGAGCGTCACCCACAGCAGATCGTCTTCGCGACGCACTTCGAGAGACTTGAACGATCGATCGTGGCTCATCGGGATAATGATTTGGGTCAACGGTTCTGGCGTGCAGGTGGGCTGAGTGTAGCCGGCTGCGTATAGCCCGGCAGCGCGCAGGCGAGATGGGCTCGAACAGTAGGAGCCAGCTATCCTATCTCACTCCCTGAGAGGGGTATATCATGCAGAAGCGTAACGTCACTCCGCCGCTGGCCCAGTTATTTATGACCCGCCCCCCGGCTGAGCCGAAGGACCCCCATGCAGGAAGCCAAACCCAAGCAAGGCGCAGGCAGCGAGTCACCCAAGCAGCCTGACGTCAAGATTTGCGACGTCACTCTGCGCGACGGCATGCAGGTGCTGAACCGCAACGCCCTCATTCCCTTGCGGATGCGCCTGCGGCTAGCGGAGACCCTGCTGCGCGCCCGCCTGCCCTACATCGAAGTCGGCTCGTTCGTGAATCCACGCATGGTTTCGGCTATGCAGGACACGCCGGATCTTTTCGCCAGCCTGCAGCCCAATCCCAAGCAGCAGCTGGCCGCGCTGGTGCCGAAGCTCAAGTACTACGAGCAGCTCAAGCAGACGACGGGCGTCGACACCGTGGCCCTGTTCATCTCGGCATCCGAGAGCTACTCGATCGCCAACACCCGCATGACCCGCAGCGAGGCGGTCAAGAGCGCCCGCGAGGTGGCGCTGGCCGCCAAGCAGGACGGCTACCGCGTGCGCGCCTACCTCTCCTACGCCTTCCGCGAGATGATCACCACCCCCGGCAGCATGCCGACGGACATCGTCGAAGCGATGTGCGAAGACCTGCTGGAGATGGGTTGCGAGAGCGTCGCGCTGTCCGACACCGACGGCCGCTCGACGCCGCAGGACGTCGAGCGCATCATCCGTCACGTCGACCGCACCATGGGCCTCGACCACATGGGCGTCCACCTGCACGATCTGCACGGTCTCGGCCTGGTCAACTCGCTGGTCGCCTACCAGCTCGGCATCCGCACTTTCGACTGTTCGATCGGCGGCCTTGGCGGCAACAAGATCGTCGAGAACTCGGTCGGCAACGTCGCCACCGAGGAGCTCGTCAACATGTTCCGCGGCATGGGCGTCGAGACCGGCATCGATTTTCGCTACCTGCTGCGCGCCGGCCGTATCGTCGTCGACATGGCGCGCTACGTCGGCGATCCGGCTCCCCCGAGCCGCATCCTCGCCGACCGCCTCAGCTTCGACGCCACGCCGCGTCGCGTCGAGATGGTTTAAGTCTGCAAAACCCCCGTCCGGAACGGCGGCAGATCCGGGTTGGCCGCGACGCAGGCCAGGGAGCGCGATAGGACGCGACGCGTCTTGGCCGGATCGATAATGGCGTCGACCCACAGCCGGGCCGCCGCGTAGCGCGGATCCATGGCGGCTTCGTAGCGCGTCTGGATGCGCTCGAGCAGCTCGGCCTTCTCCTCTTCCGACACCGCGCCTCCACGGTTCTTGAGCTGAATCGACAGCAGCGTCTTGGACGCCTGGGCACCGCCCATCACCGAGATCGCGGCCGACGGCCAAGCGTAGACGAAGCGCGCGCCGTAGGCCTTGCCGCACATGGCGTAGTTGCCGGCGCCGTAGGAGTTGCCGATGAAGAGGGTGATCTTCGGCACCACCGAGTTGGACACCGCATTCACCATCTTGGCGCCGTCCTTGATAATGCCGCGACGCTCGGCGCGGCTGCCGACCATGAAGCCCGTCACGTCCTGCAGGAAGAGCAGCGGGATCTTCTTCTGGTTGCACAGCTCGACGAAGCGCGCCCCCTTGTCGGCCGAGTCGGGGTAGATGACGCCGCCGATCTGCATCTCCTGGTCGCGTGGCCCGGTACCGGTCTTGCGTCGCACCACCGAGCGCTGGTTGGCGACGATGCCGACCGCCCAGCCGTCGAGCCAGCCGGTGCCGCAGATCAGGGACTGGCCGTAGTTTTCCTTAAACTCCTCGAACTCACCGCCGTCGAGCAGGCGGGCCAGCACGTCGCGCACGTCGTAGGGGCGGGCGCGATCCGCGGGGATGATGCCGTAGAGGTCTTCCGGCGAGAACCGCGGCGGCTTCGGCTCGCGTCGAGCGAAGGGGGCGCTCTCGCCGGTGCCGAGCTGGGCGAACTGGGCGCGGATCTTGGCCAGGCACGACGCGTCATCGGGATGGCGGTGATCGACGACGCCCGAGATGTCGCACTGCACCTCCGCGCCGCCGAGCTCCTGGTTGTCGATCTCCTCGCCGATCGCCGCCTTCACCAGGTGGGAGCCAGCGAGGAAGATGGAGCCGGTACCTTCGACGATGTGGGACTCGTCGCTCATGATCGGCAGGTAGGCGCCGCCGGCCACGCAGGAGCCCATGATCGCGGCCATCTGAAAGATGCCGAGAGCGGACATGCGGGCGTTGTTGTAGAAGACGCGGCCGAAGTGCTCACGATCGGGGAAAATCTCGTCCTGCATGGGCAGGAAGACACCGGCCGAGTCCACCAGATAGACGATCGGGAGCCGATTCTCGAGCGCGATCTCCTGCGCGCGGAGTACCTTCTTGCAGGTGATCGGGAACCATGCACCGGCCTTGACCGTGGCGTCGTTGGACACCACCACGACGTCGCGACCGTGCACCGAGCCGATGCCGACCACCACCCCCG
>JBCCEE010000581.1:0-5105 GCA_039030415.1 Acidobacteriota bacterium | reverse complement strand
GCGATGACACAGCAGCACCGTCCCGAGGCAGGAGATCAGACCGAAGCCGATCAACAGCGGCGTGTAGTGACCGGACCAAACCAGCCACAGGCCGAACAGAACCGCCGACAGGTTGAACGCCGCCTTCATCGCGTTACCCGCGTGCCGTGAAGCAGCATGATGTGAAGCCGTATGCTGTGAAGCCGTGTTCTGTGAAGCAGTGTGTGCCCCTCACGCTCCATTTTTACCCGGGTCGACCCGGATCTGTTGGTCGTCGAAACGTAGGCGAAAGATTATCAGAATTCTCGCCGCCGCTTGGAAGTCCGCTGCCTACTGGACTTCTCCAACGAACGCCTGGCCACCCTGGTTCCAGCGCGACATGCGGAGCGGTACGCCGAGGTCGAACAGGCTGTCGACCGGATCGCCGCGCAGGCTCGCCGGCTCGAACGCCGGTAGATCGTAGAGGGCCACCAGAATGCCGTAGACCAGCACCGGGTGGACGTCGACGCTCTGAATCACCGGGTGGCGCGCTCGGCCGCGGCGATCGACCAGGAATTCCACATAGACGCTGCTCGGTTTCTCGCTCGCGATGGCGGCGTTGTAGAGCAGCTCCGGCGCCCACTTCTTGGGCGGCCGAGCGCCTCGAAACTGGCCGGCGATCTGCTCCACCAGGTGAACGTTGGGAGGTGCTTTGCCGAGCGGCCGCAGCGGAAACTCGCGCAGCAGCTTGGCGGCCGAGCCGTAGGTCTCGAGGTTCGTCTCGCGGATGCGGCGATCGACGTTCTGGGCTACCAGCCAATACCAGATCGCCTCTTCGGTCTTGCCGAGGTTGGCGCGCGTCACCGCCTGCATCATGGCGACGTTGGCGAGCAGCTTCTCGAGGTCGCGCTCGTACCAGGCCTCATGCCCTATCTCGGTCGCCAGCTTGTCTGCCTTGCGCTTGGCGGCTTTCCACTTGCCCTGCTCGAGGCTCGCTTGGGCAGCGGCGAAGTCTTCTCGCCACTTCGAGATCGCTACGGACTGCGCCTGCGCTGGTGTCGAGGGCAGGGCAAGAACGAACAGCATGCCGGCTAGGAAACCGGGCCAGGAGCACTTGGCGTCCATAGTCCGCTAGCGTATCAGCTATCCTCCGAAGGTCTTCTTGAGGTGCAGCCAGGCTTGGCGCTGCCACCAGACCCAGTCGTGGCTCACGTCGTGGCCCCAGATGTCGCGATAGTGCGGAATGCCCTTGGCTTCCAGCAGGTTGGCCATGGCGTGAGTCTCTTCGATGCAGCCTTCTTCCCACTTGCCCTGGCCGCAGACCAATGACAGGTGGGTGTTGTCACGCACCCGCTCCAGGTGCTCGCCTTCCAGGTTCGCGACGTAGGCCAGCGGGTTGTTGAAGTAGATGTCCGAGTTCGTGTAACCGTCGGTGAAATGAGTGGTGTTGTAGCGACCGCTCAGACACAGCGCGTAGTGGAAGGTCTCGGCATACTTGAGGGCGAAGTTGGCGGCATAGAACGCACCCAGGCTGGCGCCCGAAGTGGCGATGCGGATGTCGTCGCTGTTGCAGTCCCTGCGGATCGCCGGCACCAGGTCGGACATGATGAACTGCTCATAGAGCATGTGGTACTTGACGCGCAGCCGCGGGTCGCCGTCTTTGTGGGTCCACGATTGCGAGACGTTGGACTCCGGGCAGTAGAGCTTGAGCTTGCCGCCTTCGATCAACGGTGCCAGAACCTCGACCATGCCCTGGCGATCCCATTCGTGGGCAAAGCCGGCGGCCGAAGGAAATACCAGCAGTGGGGCTCCCCAGTCGCCAAAGGCCCACACATGGACCCGCCGCCCCATCGCTTGACTCTCGATCATCTCGTGTCGCCGTCTCATCGCACTTTGCCTCTCCTTGACGCGCTCTGGTCTCTCGCTGCTGCAGTCCGGCCCGGTACCCGTCGCCGGGCTTGGCCAGGGCGTCAGATCTTGTCACGCTCGATCGCCTGCGTGGCAACCTGCCCCAGCAGCCCGACCATCTGGTTGAGGTTGGCGAAGCGGGGATCTCGAGTGTGGCCCTTGAAGAAGCGATAGTAAATCTGTTGGCCGATCACCGCCAGCTTGAACAGACCGAAACAGAAGTAGAACGTCAGATTGGAGGTATCCAGGCCGGTCTGCTGCCGGTAGCGATCGGCAACTTGTTGGCGGGTCAGGCTGCCCGGCAGGGTGGTGGGGCCGAAGCTCACCGCCCGCCAGCGCGGATCGTCGTTCGCTTCGGTCCAATAAGCGAGGGTGGTGCCGAGGTCCATCAGCGGATCGCCGATCGTGCACATCTCCCAGTCCAGCACGCCGGTGATCTGGGTCAGATCATCTGGGTTGAGCAGCAGGTTGTCGTATTTGTAATCGTTGTGTACCAGCGCCGCCCCGGTCTCGTCGGGCATGTGGGCGTGCAGCCAGGCTGCCGTTTGGTCGAGCTCGGTCCAGCTGTCGGTCTGGACGTTTTGGTAGCGCTTGGTCCAGCCGCCGATCTGGCGCTCGACGTAACCCTGCGGCTTGCCCAGATCGCCGAGGCCGGCGGCTTTGTAGTCGAGGTTGTGTAGGGTGGCCAGGTTGTCGATGAACGACTCACACAGGCGTTCCGCCATCACCGGGCTGAGCTCGAGGCCGTCCGGCAGCTCGCGCCGCAAGATCACACCACGCCGCCTCTCCATGACATAGAAGGGCGCGCCCAAGACCGCTTCGTCGTCGCAGTAGACGTAGGGCTTGGGGGCCTGCGGATAGACGGGGTGCAATCCCTCCAGGACGCGGTACTCACGCCCCATGTCATGGGCCGACTTGACGCGGTTGCCGAATGGCGGACGGCGCAGGACGAGCTCGAGGTCTCCAGCCCGCAGCAGATAGGTGAGGTTCGAGAATCCACTCGGGAATTGTTCGATCTCGAGCGGCTCGCCCATTTCGGGAAGGTGTTGCCGCAGATACGGCTCCAGCTTTTCGAGGTCCAGCGCCTCGCCCTGGCGGATCGGGCGGCTGCTATCGAGCCATTGGTCCATGGAGTGCTCCTTCAGCAATTGAGCCGGCGGCCGTTTGAGCCGGCTGCCGTTTTGGCCGGCGATTCTATCGATCGGCGGGCCGGACGTCCGAGGAGCCGCACCAGGTAGCGAGCGCTTCGGTCAGAGTTTCGAGCGCTAGCGGCTTGGTCAAGAAGTCGTCCATGCCAGCCTGTTCGCTGCGCAGTCGATCTTCGCGCGTCGTATGGGCGGTGACCGCCAGGATCGGTACGCGGCCGTTGCGGTTCTGCTGCTCTTCGCGGCGAATCTGGCGCGTGGCCTCGAAGCCATCGAGCACGGGCATCGAGCAATCCATCAGAATCAGAGCTGGCCTGTGGTTGCGCCAGGCCTCGACGCCCTCTTGGCCGTCTGCCGCGGTGCGCACGCGGCAGCCCAGTTTCTCCAGCATCGAAGTCAACACCAGCTGGTTGATCAGGTTGTCTTCGACGATCAGGATCTCGAGATCGGAGCTGACCTCCGGCTCGTCGGCGGGCAGCGGTGCGGCGCGGGCTAGAGCCTCTTCGATCGTCAGGGTCGTGACCGGTCGACGCATGACATCGACCGGCTTGTCTTCAGGCCAGGCCTGCCCCGAAGGTGAGAACACCAGCACCTGCTCGCTGTCGGCTGCAGTGGCTGCGACCTCGCTGGGCTCGCAGCCTTCGAGATAGATCAGCGCCGTCGTCGGCGCATCAGGATTCGCTTCGGCCCAGGATGACAGCTGCTCTGCTACCGACGGCGGGAAACCGTAGGGCCGTAGCTTGGCGAGGGGTACCGGGCGGTCTCCTTCGTGCTGTCCTTCCTCACTGATCGGCAGCGGGACCTCGAACTTCGCCTGGGTCCCTTCGCCCTCGATGCTGATCAACTGGAGGTCGCCGTTCATCGCCAGGGCGAGCTGGCGGCTGATCGCCAGGCCCAATCCTGAGCCCGAGATCCTCGCGCTGTCCGAGATCAGCCGTGCAAAGGGCTGAAAGATCGCTTCGATCTCGGATTCCGGGATGCCGCGTCCGGTGTCGTGGATCATGAATCGCACGCGGTCTCGGTCGCCCGCGTGGACTTCCAGTACTACGTGGCCGCTGCCGGTGAATTTGAGGGCGTTGGAGACCAGATTGCCGAGCACCTGCCTGAGACGCTGGACATCGCCGCGTCGCATGCGCTGGAGCCCGGGGGACACCAGGCCGAAGAGATCCAGGGTGCCGGGATCGGAACGGAAGTTGTTGAGCTCGATCACTTCCTGAACGAGCAGCGCCAGGTCCAGCTGCTCGTCGGCGATCTCGAGATTGCCGGACTCGATCAACGCCAGGTCCAGAACGTCCTCGATCAGCCTCAGCAGGGCCCCCGCTGCCACCTGAATCCCGTCCAGGCGATCCGCCTGCGAGGCGTCGACTCCGTCGCGGCGCAGCAGGTCGGCGTGACCCACGATAGCGTGCAGCGGCGTCCGGACCTCGTGGCTGAGATTGGCCAGAAAGCGACTCTTGAGCTGATTGGCCCGCTCGGCCTCCTGGCGTGCTTCCTCGGCCTCTTCGAGCGACACCGTGGTGCGCTCGAGCTCCGAGGCCATGCGATCGATCGCCTCGGCCAGTTGACGCAGCTCGACGAACGACGAGATGTGTACCGGGGTGTGGAAGCGCTGTTTGCCGATCTCTCGCACCGAGGCCACCAGCTGCTGAAACGGCCGCGTGCCACGCCGCGCCAGCGCTAGGCCGATCAGACAGCCGGCGAGGGTGGCGGCGAGCGCCGTCGCCACCGCCGCACCCGCGGTCCGACGCAAGTCGCGCCTCAGATCTGCGTTGGAGTACTCGAACGCCACCGCGCCATGAATCTCGCCCGAAGCGTCCATGACCGGGCCGCAGAATTTCCACGTCTCAGCGGTGGTCTCGACCCGCCAGATGCCGCTGCGCTGGACCTCCGCCAGCTTGTCGTGCACATCCTCTTTGCGCCAATCGGTCCAGCCTCCGAAAGGGCGGCCCTGGAAATCGACGGCGATGCTGCGCAGCAACGAGGTACTTGTACAGTACTTCAAACTAGGATGATTGAGAATTGAGGCATTGGCTGTTATTGTTATGCGTTGTTTCTGTGCTCGTGAAATACTCAGAGCATCCTCTCGAGTCTTTG
>JBCCEE010000580.1:0-5107 GCA_039030415.1 Acidobacteriota bacterium | reverse complement strand
GTTCCGGTGAGGATTGTCTGAGGTTTAGCCGAGACCTCCAGCCGAGGCTTCAAGAACGGCTGTCGACGGCGGCTAGCCGAGCTAAATCGCATCCAAGAAGGATCGATACGCGGTCGCGCTCAGTGGACTGCGCGCGACCTCGCAAACTCGCAGCCCCAGCTTCGAACTGCATCAACCTCTGCTCCTCAAGGCGTCTATGAGCTCCAAACATGCTCTACGCTCAAACAGTCCTCGGCCGTGCTCGTTCCACCGAGCGCGACCTGACAGCTCAATAGCGTCTTTATCGGGACGCGATCGAGCTAAGGACGAGCTTGCAGGTTGCGCGCAACCAGAATGTCGCACTCGGCTCGATCGGTTCGGGCGTAGATGAGAAAGCGACCATCGGGAGAGACCGTGAATTCGGTATGACCGAATCTCGGCACTCGGGCCACGGTGACGGACTCATCACCTAGCCAAGGGAGCCGCTTGAGCTCCGAATACTCGTCCGAGTGCTCGAGGAAGAGAATGCCAGAGGCATCGGCCTGCCAGCGATGACGCCGGCCGAAGCCCCCTTTGACCGAAGTGGGGAGACCTTCGGCCTCGACCGCTTCGGTCTCGACCGCCGTCGAGCTCGGCCCTGCAATCCGCCAGATCCTCTCGTCGTCCACGCGCGCCAGGAACATCGAGCGACCGTCCGGAGACTCCACGGCCACCGAGCCTCGGGCGACGACCACCGGCGGATCATGCTGATCCGGATGGGCAGACAGGGTCTGATCGGCAGGCAGGGTCTCATCGGCAGACAGTGTCCGATCAGCAGGTACAGTCCAGATCTGCAAGCCATCCCCACGGTCGGCACTGAAATAGAGATGCTTGCCGTCGCTCGACCAGCTCGGCGCGACTTCCTGTTCCACATCATCCGTGAGCTGCACTGGACTGACATCGCCAAGATCGAAGCGATAAAGATCTGTCTGTCCCTGGGCGTGCGCCGAAAAGACCACGGATTGCGAATCGGGCGACCAGCTGGCTTGGCCGACATACCCCGAGCCCAGGTTCGTCAAGCGCATCGGCTCAGAGCCATCGGCCTTCGCCAGCCAGAGCTCTTGGCTGCCGGTGCGGGTGGAGGTGAACGACAGGTGGGTGCCGTCGGGGGAGAAGGATGGCCGAAGGTCCCAGGCTGTCGAGCGCACGATGGCCTCTGGCACACCCTCTTCGCCAGCAGAGAGATCGAGACGCCAAAGGTTGATTTCGTACTGCCACTCCTCATAGGCGATGACACCGCTGTGGCGAGCGTGGGAAGGATGCTTGATCTTGTTGCTTCCGCCGGCCATCCACTGGGGCTCTCCCCCTTCGAGGCCCACTCTCCACAGGCTGTGGATCCCGGCGCGGTCCGAGGAAAAAGCGATCTGAGCCGGGTCATCGGTCCAGGACTGGCCCGAGATGTCACGAAAATCGTGGGTCAGCCGCCGCTCTTCGAGGGTTTCGATGCGAACCGCGTACAGGTCGCTGACCCCACCAAAGTGACTCCGGTTGAAGGCCAACCATTTGCCATCAGGGGAGTAGGTGGGCTCCTGGTCGAACGAGTCGACCGCCGGCTGAGTCAACGGCCTCGACTCGAGGGTTGCGATGTCGAGGAGAGCTATGCCGACCCGCCGGTCGCCCATGGCTTCCGAGCGCGCTAGGAAGCGGCCGTCCGGCGACCAGGCCATGCGCAAATGGCCGCCCGCGGGACAATCACTGAGGCGACGTGCCGGCCCACCAATCACGGGTATCTGGAAGATGCCGCATTGATCCTGCTGCCTGCGGACGAAGGAGAGCCGGGTGCCGTCGGGCGAGAAGACCGGAAGGCGATCTCGATAGGGCCCCGAGGTCAGCTGAAGTGGGCTATCGGCGTCGTGCAGCTTGAGAAAGAGGTGGATGTTGTCCGTTTCGGGATCGGCTTGGGAATAAACCACGGCCGTGCCGTCCGAAGAGACATCCGGATCGCGATCCCGCTCCGTCGAACCGGTCAGCGGGTGGATCTGGAGTGGCCGCTTGGCGGCGGCCTCGGGAGCCGGCTCACGCCGGTCAAAGGAACGCAAAAATGCCATGGAGAGAGCCGCCAGGCCGACGAACGCCACAAGGGTCCAGGCCGACGTGGCGACATGAGATCGCGCGATATCGGATCGCGCAACATCGGGTCGCGCAACATCGGGTCGCGCCGGAGCGTCGACCTCTCGGCCCAGCTCCGGGCCGCTCGAGCTCGACGACTGGCTCGGGACCTCGACCCCAGCGATCAGTCGGTAGCCCCGCCCGCGGATGGTTTCGATCACCCTGGGCTGGCCAGGGGAGTCCCCGAAGCGCTTGCGTAGCTCGGCGATGGCGCGAGTCAAAACATCGTCCGTCACCGATTCCCCGGGCCACACGGCGTCGAACAGCTCCTGACGCGTGACCACCTCTCCCGGGCATGTCGCCAGGGTCATCAGCACCCTCATCGACTTGGGCTCGACCTGCATCGTCACCGTTTCGGAAACCATGCGAAGCAGCTCGGGTTGGACGAGAAATTGACCGATCTGCAGATCTGTCGAGCGAGGTAGCGGGTTCGAGGTCATCAGTGCCCAGAATACGAGCTTGGGGCCAAAAAGTTCGCCGGCCCTGCCCCAGGCTACAGCGACCCGCTCAGCGCCGTCTTCTGTTCAGAGAACGTCCAGAGGTTGGGTGTTGGGCCGGCATATGAGCACAGGGCTGAGTCCTCGGTTTGGCCGCTTACCCTACCTTGCCTCGAGTCGCCGCAGCTGAGCTCCTTCACTGGCTCGCCGCGGCGCGCGGCTTTACCGCGACTCGGGCGAAGCCGCAGGCTCGAGCTGGCCGATGCAGCTTCCCCCAGCCGCATCGCTATTCGTTCCATCCGGGCAGGTCGTGTTGCTGAAAATAGCTGTGCTGAGCTGGGCAGCGTTGAGCCGTGACCCGGTGAGATCCGCGTCAGTGAAGTCAACCCGGGTCAGGTTGGCGCGCCGTAGGTCCAAGTCGCGCAGCACGGCACCCACCAGCCGAGCGTCCTCGAAGTTGGTGGAGGTAATGAAAGTAGCCCGCGAGAGGTCGGCGCCGCTCAAGTCGGCTTCGCGGAAATCCAGGAAGATCCCAAGCTCCGCCTCTACGAGGTGTGCTCCGGCGAAGTTCGCCCCCTGAAACTGGATGCGCGCAAGCCGGCTACGCGACAGATCGGCCTCCCGGAAGTCCGCTCCTCGCAGATCGATCCGCCGTGAGAAATTGGGCCCGATCAGGATCGCTTCTTCCAATCGTGTGCCTCGAAACACCGCGCCCTGCATCGCGTTGCCGAAGCTGAAGGCCAGACCCGAGAGGTCGGCCGAAGTGAAGTCAGCCCCCGTCAAGTCGGTATTCCGGATGCTCGCACCCACGAGCGTCGCACTTTCGAAGCTGGCTTCCGTCAGATTCGCTCCGTCCAGCACGGCCCCAGTGAAGTTGGCTCCCTGGAAGTCCGCCTCATCCAAGCGGGCATCCCGGAGGTTCGCCTCGCTCAGGTTGGCACCGCGGAGCCGAGCTCGAAACAGCCGTATGCTGCTGAGATCGAGCCCCGAGAGGTCGCCGTCATCGCACTGCCCGAGGGGCGCCACCACACACGGAGTCGCCTGCTGCTGGGCTTCTGATGACGGTGCCGAGGCCAGGGCACCGACACCGCCCAACAGCAAGAGAGTCGAGAAAAGACATCGCAAACCGTAGGTTGTCATGCGGCTGATCTTCGAGCCGCCGTCGGGCTCTGTCAACCCGGGAAGGCCTACCTGCCGAGAGAGCCCTACCCTGTCTGGGAAGTGGTGCCAGGTACCTGAGTAAGCCAGTAACGGGTTGGGCCAGGCGGCCGAGAGAAGCTGTGGGCACTGGACAGAGGGGCGCTGGACAGCCGACCCTGCGGTTCTGATACCCTTATTTAAATACCTGCCAGCAGACAAAGCGTTCCGAGGGGAGAGATCTGCGGTCTGTGTGCCCGAGCCGATAGCCCCTGGGTGACTGGCTGGCGCTCATATCTAATGCTCATATCCAATGTAGGAAAATGCGATGAACATCGGGGTGATCGGAAGTGGCATCGCTGGCTTGACAGCGGCCTGGCAGCTGACCCGTGACGGTCACCGGGTGACGATTTGCGAGATGCGCGACCGTCCCGCGCTTCTCGCCCACACCGCGCACTTGAGGCTGGACGGCCGAGAGCGCGACATCGACTCGCTGCTGATCTGGCCCAAGTATCACCAGGGCCTCGTCCGTTTTATCGACGAGCTGGGACTGAATCTGCGGACGAGATGGTTCGACTCGGTGACTTTCTTCAACGAGGACGATCCCAAGCCCTATGCAGGGTATCGCTCCAAGAAGGTCCCGCTGACCAAGCTGAACCTTCTCTTACCCTATGGATCGACGGCGATCCAATCGCTCGGCGTCTGCGGCTTCTGGCTGCGTAAGTACCTGCGCGCCAAGCTGACGCACTCGAGCATCGGGTCCAGGACCACGTTCGGTGACTATTTCGACGCCGACACCGATCCGCGTTACCGTACGCTGCTGTTCCCCTGGGTCAACTGCGCGATCGGCTTTCCCTATCCTGAGATCATGCGGCGGATGCCGGCGATGTCGATCATTCGATTCGAGATCGCCACCCTGGCGCACCTGCCGCGGATGGTGGACGAAGGCATGACCGAGATGGCCCGCCGCCTCGCCGATGGTGCGGACCTGCGGCTGAAGCACGAGATCCGAAGTATCGAGCCCTCTGGTGAAGGCGTGCGGGTCACCGGCCGGGTCGACGACAGCGAAGACTTCTCCGCCGACTTCGACCGCCTGGTGCTGGCGATTCCGCCGAAGCGGATCCCGCAGCTGGTCGCCGACTCGAGCGACGAGGAGCGGCGTATCTGGTCGTCGTTCCAGGACAGCATCGCCAACATCTACGTCCACACCGACGATCGGGTGATGCCCCACGACCGCGAGGACTGGGCGGCGATCCTGTACCGCCTGCGCCGCGACCAGAGCGCCCAAGTAGAGTTCACCGTCTGGACCAGCCGGGTCGGCGAATTTGACACGGAGACCCAGATCTTCCAGTCGTGGAACCCGGTGATCATGCCGGCGGAAGACAAGATCCTCTACCGCAACCAGC
>JBCCEE010000579.1:0-5158 GCA_039030415.1 Acidobacteriota bacterium | reverse complement strand
CGCAAGAGCTGATGGACCTCAGGATACCGTCGTGTTATTAGGCAATCCGAGTGTTTGGAAACAGCTCGCCCTCAACAACCAGCTCGCTCATGTCATTGACAAAGGCGCAAACGGGACTGGGTTTATTGTTGGCCGGGGCTAAAAGGTTTCTGAAAAGTGTTGTTTTACCAGAGCCGAGAAACCCATTGAGGATGATGACGGAGGTCCTGCTCGATGAGCCTGTTTCTTTTTCAGAAGTGTTGGTCACGACTTGTCCTCGTCGCTTGGAAGTTGTCGGAGTTTGAGCCTGGCCGCTAGAACCTAGCCGTGAGTCACCGCCCGCTCGGTTCCGGGCGTAGCGTTGGTCAGCCCGAGGAGCACGTTGGCGAGGCGATCATCGAGACGTAGACCGGTGACGGGTCGGATGGTGACGGAGCGGAGGCTGAGCGGGCAGTAACCCTACCCGAGCGTAGGTTTCCAGGCGGCTCGTAGCAGAGTGACGGCTGGATGCTACTTTAGCCGGGGCGTGTCACCAACCCGTCTTTTGAGCTCCGCGTCAGGGATTGCGCCGACCATCGAGAAAAATGATCCGATGGGCGCCTGCTTTTCGCGTCCTCTACGAGGCAAAAGGTATAAGCTGAGTTGGACCATCGATCGATCGAGTCGAGCTGCGCTCGGGCGCAGGAGCTTGACTGCGGGTCGCGCCAAAGAGCGCAGACTCGGAGCTGCTGGGAGGTTGGAGCCGAGTAGCCTGGAAGTTGGAGAGGACAAGCGTGAGCGGACCGATGCGAGATCGAAGCTCTCGAGCGCCCGGGAGATCGAGGCTCGCACACCTACACAATGAAGGAGGATCGCATGAAGCCCAATTTTAGGACGTATCCTGCACCCGGCTGGGTCGGTGGATTCGAGGAGTCCAATCCAGCGTTCGCCTATCCCGATCCGGATCTCTCGTCACTGCCGGTGTTGGACAACATGGCCAACATTCCGAAGCTGCAGCGTCAGCAGTCCGTGTTCTGGCCCGAGTTCAGCTGGCAAACGATCCAGGGTGATCCCGATTCCAGGGCCTTTCAAAGGTTCGCTCACAACATTTCCCGGCTGGGTTATGACGACACCGGCCGGGTGTGGTCCATCATCTGTCCCCAGCAGGGGGTGTGCTTGGACAAGATCGCATGCCTCAATGTCGAGGTCACGGTGACCGGCCAGCGCGGCTGGGCCAACGAGAGCAACAAGCAGATGGCCGCTGACATGGGCGTCGTCGGGACGATCTGGTTCAGTCCCGGGTCTCACCAGAACTGGTTGGTGCGCGAAGCCTGGAAACTGTTCGAAGACTCGTCGCAGCCCTTCCCGTCGACCAAGGCCAACGCGATGAAGGTCACGACCCATGCGGAGGGCCAGCCGGATCAGCCGCTGTTCTCCCTGCGTTCCGGGCAGACCACCGAATTCGAGGCTCCGGCCTTCGCCAAGCACCCGGAAGCGTGGGATGTGTCGAATCTCTCCGTGCAGATCGGGCCGCTCGAGCAGACCGGTCATGAGGGCGTCGATACCTTCAATCAAAAGATCCTGGACATCTTCAACATCGGCTCCGCCAACATGCTGCAGCTCAACAACGTGCTGACCTGGGATGTTTGGTTCACGGCGCCCGAGCTCGTCGATCAGGAAGAGTGGGCGACGCATGCGGCAAGGTGGCGGCATTCCATCGACACCGACCACGGCGCCAGCCCCGCCGGCTCGGTCTCGAGCCCGGCACGCTATTTCGACGGCACCGAGGTCGAGCCCCTCGAGGTCGTCGAAGAGGAGATGATGAAGGACTTCCTCGAGTCGATCCGACACCTCTTCTAGCCTGCCGCTACCAGATCGGGTTCGCCTACCGCGAGCCCGATCCCCTGCCGGCTCGGTCCTCGTGCCCCCGAGTAGACGGCTTGCGAGCAGACTGCCCCCGAGCAGACTGCCCTCCAGCAGACCTGCTCCTCCTGCGAGCGAGTCCGGACCGACTCCGGCGGACGTTTCTCCCGACCCATATCAGGTGCTGTGCCTTGGCGAGGCGCGCTTCGTCTCGTTTGCCTGAACCATTGCGCGGCTGCTTTACGCCTTTAGGGTGAAGGCCGAATTCCGCAGTTCTGCCTGCGCTCGTTGCCACCCGAAAACCTGAGATGGGAGAGCTCATGCTCAAGACCCTGGTTCTGTCCGTCGTGCTGCTACTGATCGCGTCTGCTGGAGCGCAGGCTGCGACCCTGGCCGTCAATTCGACCGACATCGTCATCGCGGACGACGGCCTGTGCACCTTGCCCGAAGCGATCCTCTCCGCCAACACCGATTCGCCGTCCGGCAGCCTGGCGGGGGAGTGTCCAGCCGGCTCTGGACCCGATCTCATCGAGCTGCAGGAAGGGGCGAACTACGTGCTGACCGAGGTCCTCAGCTCAGACGTCTTCGGTGACAACGGCCTACCGTTCGTCACCGACAATGGGCTCGTGATCGACGGCCGTGACGCGGTCCTCCGTCGCGACAATGCGGCGCCCGATTTTCGCATGCTCCGCATCACCGGCACCTCGGTCACGATCTCGCGTCTGCACTTCGAGAACGGCACCAGCGATGGGACGGGAGGTGCCATCTCGGCCACGCGTGTGCTCACCGTTGAGCACTCCACGTTCACGGGCAACACCTCGGCCGTGTTCGGCGGCGGCGTCTACGGCAACACCACGTCGTCCCTGATGATCCGCGACAGCGTGTTCCTCGGCAACCAGGCGCAGAGTTTTGGAGCCGGGGTCTGGGGCACGGGGACCCTGCGGGTCGAGCGCTGCCACTTCGAAGGCAACCTCATCGTCAGCAGCGGTGGCTCCGGCGCTGGCGTCGCTGGCTCGGGCATGGCCGAGATCCTCGACAGCACCTTCACCGGCAATTTCGGCGGAGCGATCCGCCACGGTGACGGTACCCTCATCGTCCGCCGCAGCTCGATCTGGGGCAACATGGTGACCAATGCGGTGCTCAGCGATACCAACAATCAAGCCTTCCTCTACAACACGACGATCACCGGCAATACCGGTCTCTTCGCAGGCCTGCGCGTGATCAACGAAGCGACCCTGCGCAACGTCTCGATCGTCGGCAATGAGGCGACCCTGCCGAGCGCGAGCGGCGGCATGCAGGCCAATGATCCCGCGACGGTTTCGAGCAGCAACTCGATCATCGCCAACAACATCGGTGGCGACTGCAACGGCGCCCTGACCTCCTTCGGTCACAACCTCGACTCCGACGGCAGCTGCGAGCTCTCCGCCGAGGGCGACGCCACCGGCGACCCGCTCTTGTCCAGCCTGTTCTTGGCGGATTTCGGCGTGGTCCTGCTGCCGGATCCTGCCAGTCCCGCCGTCGATACCGGCTCACCCGCCACCGTCGGCTCCGACGACATGGCCTGTGAGCTGGTCGATCAGGTGGGTCGAGCCCGCCCGGTCGACGGCGATGACGATCAAATGGCACGCTGTGACAAAGGCGCGCTCGAGCTCGCCCGCCACATCTTCAGCGACGGTTTCGAAAGTGGTGACACGACCGCCTGGTCGAACACAATCGATTGAGGCGGGGTAGCTAATTCAGTCGACGATGCCGGGCTCGTCGTCGTCGAAAGCCGTCGGGTTGTTGAGCTGGTCGATCAGACGCTTCAGGTAGCGTCTCGACGGTTCAGATTCGGGAGCGAGCTCGAGCAGGCGTGCGTCGAGTCGTGCCAGGGCGTCGCCGAGCCCCGGGGGCGGCTGCCCGACGAGGTGCTGCGCCGCGGCCAGGCCGAGCCAGGCCGGGCCGTCCCCGTTCAGGACGCGGTCCAGCACTTTGGCGACCTGCGACCGATCGTTGCGTGCGATCACCGTGAGCGCCCCCAGTCTCGCCCGGGGATCGTCGTCTTCGTCCATCACGACCGACGACAGCTGGGCGTCTAGCTCAGCGTCTGCTCCGTGGGAGGCGGCGAGGGAGAGTAGGCGTAGCCTTGCGCTGGCCGCCTCTGGGCGCCGGTCGCGAATCGCTTGCAGCAAGAGCTCGCGATCGTCGCCCGCGGAGTCGAGGAGAGGCCGTCCGGCTCGCCGGGCGGAGAGCATGCGCTCGCCCAGAGCGACGAAGCGGTAGGGGGCGATATCCGGTTTCGCCATCAGCTCCTCCCCAGAGATTTGCGATAGAGATCCTCGGCATTTTTGCGGGCGCGAATCGCCTCCGTCTCAGTCAGCTCGTTGCCTTTGTTGGCGTGGGGATGCATCAAGAAAAGGCTGTCTTGCGACTTGCAGGATCGCTTGAAGAGTGAATCTTCTTCATCGTGGCAGACGTGATTGAGGCTCAGGCTGTGGCCGATCTCGTGGGCCATGATGAGGGCATCGGTGCCCGGGGCATGGAGCTTGGTGTCCTGAAAGATGATCCATTGCTTGGTGGCATAGCCCCAGAGGAAGAAACCTGCGATCTCCTGCACGAAGTAGATATTGATGACGTCCGGCTGGTAGTGCCGGAAGTCGCCCTGCTCATCCTTTTCTTTGACAACCGCGGACACGTTGAAGTCGGATTTGAGCGGCGGGAAGGAGTAGGCCAGCGTGAACGGCAAGACGGCGTCGTCGATGCGGTCGTCGAAGGCGATCTCGATGCCGTACTTGTTCCAGACCTCGTTGACGGATGGACTCTCGTTGAAGATCTTGCGGATCCAGTCGCTGGATCTCAGGTGGAACGGAGCGACGTGAAGGTCCGGGACGACGCGCCAGGCGCGGACCGGGACGATCAGCTTCAGGTCGAATTCGATCGTCACCGAGTTGGAGCGACCGCCGTCTTCGTTGACCACGGTGAGCGTGTGCTCGCCTTCCGCGAAGGGGAACCGCTCGCGATCCGGCAGCTGGAACGTCAGGCGTGGCGGGTTGTCGTCGACCAGGGTGGCGGAGTAACCCGTCGTGCCGATGAGGATCTCGCTGCCGGGGGTAAAGCCCGAGCCGTGGATTTCGAGCACATCCCCCGGCAGGAGCGTGGTCTCGGTCAGGCTCTCGATCACCGGCAGCACGTGAAAGTCGAGGATCTGGTTGCTGTAGAGCGGGTGCTCGCCCCGTAGCTCGAGCTGAACCGAGTGCGCACCCCCCGCTGTGGCCGCGGGCACGACCAAGGTCAGCAGGTCGTCGAGCGCCCCGTGGTCCCGCCCGATAGCTCCAAACAGCCGCCGCTAGGCGGCGGG
>JBCCEE010000578.1:0-5169 GCA_039030415.1 Acidobacteriota bacterium | reverse complement strand
GGAAAGCGAAGACTACTGACGCCCTCGCCTTTGTGGGCTCAGTCCTGGAGTCGCCGGCGCTGCACGTGCCGCTGGCGCAGCGCTTGCGTTGGCTGCACTTGCGCTGGCGTAACACTTGCGCTGGCGTAGCACTTGCAGACCTCTGTACCAGGACCAGGCGTAGCGCCTGAATCTCATGAATTGGGGACAACGCGCGTCCTCGGCAGGGACCCGCGCTGACATCTCGCGAGGACGATGTTGTGATGTTGAATCTTGCTGTGTTGAAGTGGTTGATACGAAGGCCTATCGCCCTGGGCTTGATGGCGCTGAGCCCAACGGTTCCGGCCTCGGCCGAGGGCTGGTTCGAGAGCGACCGCACGCCGGTGGTGGTGACCCTGCAGCCAGAGGCCCTGAAACAGCTGACGGCGGCTTCCGAACTCGAGCCGCTGCAGTCCTGGTTTCTGAGCGGCGGCGAGCCAGCGCAGGTGGTAGCGGTCGACAAAGGGCCTGCTGAAGTGGTGGTGGTGCGTGATCCCAGGGCGCAGCCCTACCTCGATCTGCTGGCCAAGAGAGTGCTCGCACGCGAGCTGGCCGGGCGCGTCGCGGCCCTGCTGCCCGGAAAACGGCAGTGGGAGCCCATGCTCCTGCAGGCCAGTGACGAAGCCTTCCTCGAGGCAGGGCGCGAGATCTTCAGAACCCGCAACCGCAAAATCCATGACGCCGAGCTGCTCGCGGCTCGCGACGCACTGAGCGACTTCTCGAGCTTCGGGCCGGACACTCGGCTGCAGTTTCTCTCGCCAATGGCCGCTCCGGTCTCGCGCACCGTCGATCAGACGACAGTCTTCAATTTGACCGCCGAGATGCCGGTGGGTGAACGCGGTCTGCTGTCGTTTGTCGACAGTATCCCGAGCCTACCCTTCGTGCACCGCTTTTCCGACGCCGTAATGACCGCCGGCAAACAGCTCTACGACGCAGCGCACCGGCGCGCGGTGATCGTGCTCATCGAGGGCAGGTCGCCCGACCGCAGCAAGCACTCGAGCGCCAGCGTCCGCGCCATGCTGAGTACTCTACAGGTACCGGTATTCACCTGGTCGTTCGGCTATGGCCCGTTCGTCGACGCATGGGGCGGCTTTCTGCTGAGCCAGGACGCCGGACTCATCGACGTCGCGGCCGATCTACCGGCCTTCCAGGACGCCCAGGCCGAGCTCCTGCAGCACCTCGAATCCCAGCGCGTCATATGGCTGGACGGCCTGCACCTGGCGGCTGAGATCGAGCTCACCGCGGCCGCTCGAGGCGTCGCCCTGGCAGGCGTCGTCCCGGAGGTGGAGCGATGATCGAATTCGTATCTCTGCTGCTCGGTCTGGTCGTCGGAGCTCATCCGGTCGAGGTCAGCCTCACCGGGGACGCTAGCCTCGAGCTGCGGCTGAACAATAGGATCGTCGGTGAGGCCGACCAGCCGCCCTGGCGCTTCGAGGTCGATTTCGGTCGCGATCTGGAGCCGCACGAGCTAGTCGCCATCGCCCGCGACGCGGAGGGACGGGAGATCGGCCGCGCTCGGCAGTGGGTCAACCTCCAGCTGCAGGCCGGCGCCGACGCCACCATGATCTTCTCGGGCGGCGAGCCTTCGAGCCCGCGGCAGGTGGGGCTCGAATGGGTGAGTATCGGCGAGCGCCAGCCGAAGTCGATCGAAGTGCTGTTCGACGGCACGCCGCTGTCGTTCGATGATCCGGCGCGTATCCCGCTGCCCGATTACGACCCGGACAACATCCATCTGGTGAGCGCCACGCTCAGCTTCCACGATGAGACCCACTCACGCCTCGAAGCCACCTTCGGCGCCGGCCTCGGCAGCACCGTCAAATCCGAGCTCACCGCTCTGGCCATCGAGATCGACGGCAAGAGGAAGCAGACTCCCAAGCCCGAAGCACTCCAGGGCTGGTTCTTGAAGGACGGCGAGCCGCTCACCGTCCACGGAGTCGAAAACGGTTACGCCGAGATCATCGTCGTGCGCGACCCGGCGGTACAGGAAGCGCTGGAAGACACTCTGCGCAGTCTTTCGCTCTACAACATGCGCAAGTCAGACCGGCGTCGCGCCTACGGTAACCTGGGCTTCAAGACGTACCTGCGCATCATGTCACCCGCTGCGGCGCCGCTCTCCCCCACCGAGGTGACGCCTGAGATGTTCATGCGGTCCGAGGCGCTCGAAGCTAGCGAAAGGGGTCTGCTCTGGATGTCGCAGCGGACTCGTCCCCAGAGCTTTCCGCTGCTGCTGCCCAACGCTGTGGCCCTGGCCGGGTCCCAGGCCCACGCCAGCACCCGGCGCCGCGCGGTCCTCCTGATGCTGGGCGATACCCCGAGCCTGGAGCGAGATTTCGACGCCGCCAGCACCCGCCGCTACCTCGAGCACCTGCGAGTGCCGCTCCACGTGTGGTCGCTCGGCTCGAAACCGCGACCGGAGTGGGGCGAGGTGCACGAGCTGCCGCTGGCGGGCGACAACTTCTCACGCGGCCACCGGCGCTTCAAGCAGCTGGTCGAGACCTTGCGCGAGGACCTCGACCGCCAGCGCATTGTGTGGCTCGAGGGCAGCCACCTGCCGCAGTCTATTGAGCTGGCGCCCGAGGCGATCGGCATCCGACTGGCGGGAAGGTAGCCCAGGGTGGCGCATCGCTGACCTTGGGCTCAAATGGCTCAGCCCCTCGCGACGCTATTGGACGCGAGCCGGCTACTCGTCGAGATCGCCCAAACGGACGCGGAGGGCGCGCAGCTCTTGCTGCAGCTCCTGGACGGTGGCTTCCAGCACTTCGAGGCGCTCAACGGGCGTCGGAAAATCGGGGACTGGTGGCGGGGGCGGCGGTAGACTGGGCGCGACCGCAGGCGACGGTGTGGCGGCTGCCGGCTCGGGAGTTTCTTCCCCTTCGATCGCCACCAGGTGAACCCAGCGGTTGTCGCGCTGACCGACCTGACGAGGTAGCTCGCGCACCAGGGCGTCGAAACCTTCGGCCATCTGCTGCAGCTCTCTCTCGACGTCTTCCTTGGTGTCGAAGTGGTGCATGCGCTCGCAACGCGTCTTGAGCTCACCGGAAGACTGTGGACCGCGCAACATCAAGACGCACATGATCGCCTTGGTCGCCGAGCTCAGCTGCCAGCGGCGATCCAGGCTGTGCTGCCAACGCTCCACTCGAGCCCCGTCGCTGCGCCAGGTCAGCACATCCTCCCGAAGTCGGTCGAGAGCTTCTACCACCTCGGTCTCGGTGAGGCTCATCACCGGGTCGCGACTGGACTTCTGATTGCAGGCGGCGATCACGCCGTTGATGGTGAGAGGGTAGGCGTCCGGCGTGGTCTGCTCTTTCTCCATCAGAGCGCCCAGCACCCGAATCTCGATACGGTCCAGCGGACGAGTCTTCCTCATGAGGTCCTCCAGAGTGGTGCGTCCAGAGCGGTGCATCCCAAAGCGTTGTGTCGACCGCGAGCCTACCAAGCATACGGTCCACAATGCGATGGCGGCCAGGCCCAGGTCTCCTGGAGCCTGTCCCTGAGCGAATAGATGCCGACGGCACCGCGTACAATGCTCCCGACACCAGGAATCACCGCGAGAAGCACAATGAAAGAGCTCAACGAATCGCCTCGGCACGCCGGGCCCTCAGCCGCTAGCAGCGAACGCCTCTTGACTCCCGACGACGGCGACAGCCGACGCCGCACCTGGGAGCTCGAGCTAATCATCTCAGGCGCTGTCGTCTTCGCGCTGCTCGGCGTGCCCGGCTGGCTCGACGAGTGGTTCTTCGAGTATCGGCTGCATGGCTCGCAGAACCAGGTCATGGTCGGCTTCATGGGCTACTACTACCTGCAGCTGATCGCCTACTCGCTGATCGTTTCGTTTTGCACCAACCTGGCGATCCGCTCCTATTGGATCGGCCTGGTGGGTCTGCACAAGGTCTTTCCCGACGGGCCGCGCTGGTCCGAGGCCAAAGACGGACCGATCTCAAAACAGCTGCAGCAGGCTCACCCCACCCTGCCGCAGCTGATCGACCGGTCAGACAAGGCGAGTAGCCTGGTGTTCTCATCATCATTCCTGATCATCTTCATCTTCATTTTCTCGATCGTGATGGTCGCCGGCTTGAGCCTCACCGCATGGCTGATCTCTCCGTTCGTGTTCGGCGGTGAGCATCAGCAGCGCATCCTCTACCTCTTGCTGGTGCTCTTCTTGGTACCACCGACGCTCTCCGGCCTGTTCGACAAATCCCTGATCAAGAAACCCAGGAGCACCTGGGAAGGCCGCTGGTACACGAAGCCGCTGGCTGCAGTCCTGAAGTTCTTCTTCTGGATCACGCTGCGTCCGCTCTCCACCGCCATTCAGCAAACCCTCGGCACCAACATCGCTCGCAAGTACACCATACCGCTCTTCGTGCTGACGTTCCTGGCGCTGGTGGGCTTCTTTACGGTCAGCTTCACGCTCAAGAATACCGACACGCCGGCCGTCCACAGCTACGCGTTCTTCCCGGAATCCCGAGTGGCGCGCGGGATGGACCCAGGGCACTACGAGAACCTTCGGCCCGAAGGCAGGCTCTACCCCACCAAGCCCTCGATCCAGGCCGACATCATCGTCGATCCCTTCCTCAAGCTGTTCATTCCCTACGCACCTTCGAAGCAGAATTCCGACCTGATGCTGCTCTGTCCGGACTTCGAGCCGCTGCCTCGCTCCGGGTTCATGAACCGCCGCTCTGACGCCGAGCTCCGCCCGGCCGACCCGCGCATCGATCAAGCGCTGGACTGCCTGAGCCGTCTCTACACCATCAGCCTCAACGACACTTTGATCACGCCAACCTTCGACTTCACCACTCAATCACAAACCGGCATCCGCGGCATTATCGCCTACCTCCCGGTCGAAGGCCTGCCCGCCGGGCGCAACCAGTTGCACCTCCAACGCATCGAGGTCGCAGACGAGGACGAAGACAGCGACGCGGAGGAAGAGGGAGATCCCCCGACGGAATACTTCATTCCGTTCTGGATCTAGCTATTCCAAAGGCGCCAATCGCTCCGCCAACGCCGGAATCGCGGTGCGGATGACGTCCGCTAGGGTAGCGATGAGTGATTGGATGTCAGCATGTGACATCATTTGTTCAAAGGCTGGACCTGGTACAATTGCCGAAGCTTGGATTAGAGGATTACCAATCATTTTAACAGGGTTTTTACCAG
>JBCCEE010000577.1:0-5178 GCA_039030415.1 Acidobacteriota bacterium | reverse complement strand
GCCGTTCATGGGCACCAACTCGGCCGAGCAGACCTCGATGGCCGCATGGGAATTCTTCGACAAGTACCTGCGCGACGAGTTTTCCGACCCTGCCGATCCGCGGCGCCAAATCGCTGCGCACCAAGCTCGACGAGCAGCGCGAGTCGGCCCTGCTGTCGCGCGAGCTGGCGACCATCGCGCTCGACGCGCCCGCCACCGCCGACCTCGACGAGCTGCGGCTCGACGGCGCCATGCCCGAGCTCGTCGACCCGCTGTTCGAAGAGCTCGCCTTCGGCCGCATTCGCGACCGCATCACGCGCTGGAAATCGTGAGGGCGTGGAGCCGCCTGGCGCTCGGCGTCGTGGTCGCGGCCGTGTTGACCGGCTGCCTGGCGACGCTCGCGCCGGTCGATCTCGACGACTTCTTCGATCCCGCCGCCGCCGAGCGCTTTCCGGAGCGCAACCCGGTGATCGTCATCCCGGGCTTCCTCGGCTCGCGCTTGGTCGACGCCGAGTCCGGCCGAGTGGTTTGGGGCGAGGTGGGCGGCGGCTACGCGGCTCCTGACACGCCCGAGGGCGCCCGCGTCATCGCGCGGTCACTGCGCGACGACGTGCCGTCGCCCGACGTGCGGCCGGACGGCGTGCTCGATCACCTGCGCTTTCGCAAAGTCTCGCTGCGGCTGCGGCCCTACTTCAAGATCCTGCATACCCTGAGCGCCGCCGGCTATCGTGACGAAGACCTGAGTCGCCGCCTGGACGACGACTTCGAAGGCCAGCACCTCAACTCGTTTCAATTCGACTACGACTGGCGGCTCGACAACGCCGCCAACGCCCGCCGTCTGCACGCCTTCATCCGCGACAAGACGAGCTACTGCCGCCGGCAGCGCCAGCTCCACGGCCAGCCCGAGAAAGCCATCCGCTTCGACGTCATCGCCCATTCCATGGGCGGGCTCCTCACCCGCTACTACCTGCGCTACGGGCCGCAGCCGCTGCCCGAGGATGGCTCCCTGCCGGAGCTGACCTGGGAGGGTACCCGCCATATCGCCCGGGTGATTCTGGTGGCGCCGCCCAACGCCGGAGCGATCAAGCCGGCTGTCAACCTGATCGAAGGGGTGCGCCACGGTCCGGGATTCCCGTTCTACGATCCGCTGCTCAACGGCACGTTCCCGTCGGGCTATCAGCTGCTGGCGCGGTCGCGCGATGGCGCCTACGTCGACGCCCGGGATCCCTCGCGGGCGCTGGAAGACTTCCTCGATCCCGAGCTGTGGGAGCGTCACGGCTGGGGCCTGGCCGCCCCCGACAAAGATACCCTGCTGCAGTGGCTGCTGCCCGATGTTTCCGACCACGCTTCCCGTCGCCAGATCGCCCTCGCCTATCAGCGCCGCATGCTGCGTCTCGCCGATCAATTCCAGCGGGCTCTCGATCTGCCGGCGCGCCCGCCTGCCGGTACCGAGCTCTTCCTGCTCGCCGGCGACACCATGCCCACGCCCGCGACCCTGGCGGTCGACCCCGAGACCGGCGGGGTGGTGGTGCAGGGCTATGGACCCGGCGACGGTAGCGTGCTGCGCAGCAGCGCGATGGCGACTCCCGCCTCAGCGGCGGACCCACAGCCGGCGATTCGCTGGCGCAACATCGTCTTCATCGATCGCAAGCACAGCCGTATGGCCCTCGACCCGGTCTTCGCCGACCGCGTCGTCTACTGGCTGCTGGAAGCCAAGCGGGACTCCTGAGAAGCCAAACCTCGTTCCTGTGATCCCCAGCCCCATCGAGCAGGCCGGGAGCAGAGATCTCCCTCTCACCTCGCCAGGAGATACTTCGCCACCGCCTGATAGGCCGGCAGTGAGGTCGGATCGATCGCGGCATTCTTCGCTGTCGGGAAGGAAGCGAAGCGGACGAGCACCATATCGGCGCGTGGGTCGATGTAGATCGTCTGCCCGTACACGCCGCGCGCCGCGAAGGCGCCGTGGTCGTTATGGAAAACCCACCACATTCCGCGATAGCTTCCCCCTCCCAGAGTCGTGTAGCCCGCTTTCGCAAAGGCTTCCTTGCTGCCACCCTTGCGAATGCTGGCAACCACCTCAGAAGGAAAGAGCCGTTTACCGTTGATCTCGCCTTCGTTGAGCATCAGCAGGCCGATCCGCCCGAGATCACGCAAGCCGGCGCTCAGGCCGCCGCCCGCGAACGGCGTGCCCTTGCCGTCGACCGTCATGTACGCGTCCTGCTCGGCTCCGATGCGGCTCCAGATCCGCTTCGAAAGCAGCTCCGTCACTTCCATTCCCGAGACGCGGGAGATGATCCAGCCCAGGGTGTCGGTGTTGATGGTCTTGTAGTGGAACGCGTCGCCATGGGCGCCCTCGGGGCGCACGGTCTGCAGATACTCGAAGTAGCCGTCCGGGCCGTCGTAGCCTTCCGGCTTGGGTAGCGGGCTGGCCGCGGCGGAGTAGATCCAGATGTCGGCGCCGGGGTCGGAGTAGTCTTCGCTGTAGGCGAGCCCGGTGGTCATGTCCATGACCTGGCGCACGGTCGCATTGCCGAAGGCGCTGTCCGCGAGCTCGGGAATGATGGACGACACCCGTGCGGTGTCGTCGAGCTCGCCTTCAGCTACCAGGATCTCGGCGAGCAGGCCGGTCAGCGACTTCGTCATGGACATGGCTCCATGCTTGCCGGTCTCGTCGAGACAGCCGAAATAGCGCTCATAGACAATCTTGCCGCGGTGAATGATGAGCATCCCGTCGGTATAGTTCGCTGACAGCGACGCTTTCCACGTCATCTCTTCGTCACTGCCCATGGGTTTGAACGTGAGCGCATCGATGGCCGCCTCAGCGAGATCGTAGGTCAGCGGAACCGGCGCGCCGATGCCGCGGCTGACCTGCTCGGTCGGCAGCAGCTCGCGGAAATGGCACACCGTCCAACGCAGCTTCGGAAAGCTGAAGTAGTTCGAGTCGGGCTGCATGATCAGCTTGCTGGTCGGCGGTGGAAAGCCCTCCATCCAGCCGAGCACGCGCGGGTCTGACTGGGCCGCCGACAGCTGAGCAGGGCTGTTCGTCGGGAAGATGACGCTCAAAACCAGTGCGGTCGCAAAGATCCGCAGTAACCCTCTGTGATGGAAGTATGAGAAACGCATCATAGGAGACCTCACCCCGTAGAAAAGCGCTAGCCCGCGTAGATCTGCAGGTCGGTGCCGACGTTGTCGGCCATGGCCATGGTGGTCTCGAGATCCGGGTGGCGGACGACGAGGTGGCCGTCGGAGACCAGGGTCGCTCGCCAGTTGCGGCGCGGTGCGCCGATCGGCAGCAGGTCGATGCAGGCGACGGCGTCGCCGAATTCGTGCAGCAGCGGCTCGAGGCCAACGATCTGGCGAATGCGGCCGTCGCCCTGGGCGCGCTTGAAGATGACCGCGGCGTTGTATTTGCGCTCGATCGGCTGGCTGAAGGATCCCTTGCAGACCGCCTCCGCCCAGCCGGTGTAGACGTCGATGTCGTTGGCGTAGTTCATGATGTCGACGGACCTTGCCCCTGGTGGACGGGCGCCGATCTCGCCGAAGACGGCTTCGCCGTCGGCCTTCAGGAACCACTCCATGTGCGTGAAGCCGGTGCGGAAGCCGAGTGCCTCGAGCACCGCCTTGCCCATCTCGGACCCCGACGCCAGCTCCGGCGCCGCGACGTCGCGTAGCGTGATCGTCTGCGGGCTGATCCACTGCTCGGAACGGGCGATCAGCGGCCGCGGGCGGTACCAGGCGATGTTGTGGAAGTGCATCTCACCGCCCGAGCAGATGGTGTCGAAGGTGTACTCCTCACCTTCGATGAATTCTTCGACGCTGACCTCCGGCACGTGGGCGGTCTTGGTCAGCACGTCTTCGAGCTGCTCGTCGTCGTCCACGCGGTAGGTGTCGGCCGAGCCGGCGCCGGCGATCGGCTTGACGCAGATCGGATAGCCGATCTCGGAGGCCCCCTCGCGTACCGCGTCCTGGGTGGTGGCGCGGCGATGGCGCGGGGTCCGGATACCGGCCTCGTCCAGCACCTGCTTCATGGCCGATTTGTCGCGAAACGGAATCGTCTCTTCGACCGTCATGCCCGGCAGGCCGAGCGCTTCCCGCAGCCGCGCGGCGAGCAGCATGCCGGGCTCCCATAGGCACTCCACCCGATCGATCCTGACGTGCTGCGCCCACCGCTTGACCTCTTCGACCACCGCCGCCTCGTCGAAGAGGTTGCGCACCCGCAGGTAGTCCGCCAGGCTCGAGCGCGCGGCTTCCGGCAGCATCTCGACCGGCTGATCGCCGAGTCCCAGGACGTTGGCACCCACCCGCGCCAAGCCGCGGGTGAAATAGGGCATCTCTGCCGGGAACCCGGGAGAGAACATCAGAACATTCATGATCATGCTCCTCGAGTGACGTGGATTCCCACCGCTCGGCGTGAGCGAGCTCGTTGGGTTGGGTCGTGGATCAGCGGCGGGAGTATACCGCGATCATTAATCGGGGTCTCTGTCACGTTCAGAGACCCCGATCGAGGCAATATCCGGGTCCCTGCAAGGTGCAGAGACCGCAATTGAGGCTCAATCGGGGTCCCTACACCGTACCGGAGCCGGGTTGAAGCTAAATCGGGGTCTCTGCAAGGTGCAGAGACTGCGATCGACGCTCAAACGGGGTTCCTGCACCGTCAGGAACGAAGACTCGACGCTCCGGCGAGCTCGCCAAGCCGCTCGAATCCCTCCAGAGCGACTTCTTTGTGCGACCTCTGTGCAATACGGCGTGACGGTGTGCTGGTGTGACGGTGTTTCCAACCTATATTGAAATTCTATGTTTCTGATTTAACGCATAAAAAATCTATATAGGGTTGGGATGACCAACACATCAGCACACCGTCACAGCTTTTTTAGCCACAATGCCTGGCTAATGACAGAGCGCCTGGCCAGAGTCTCCTGTGGGTGTCTCACAGAGCTTGGACTCGATGGCCACGCCTTTGATGGCCGCTTCTTTGATGCCAAGAGGCGGTAGCGCCTGCGAGATAATTTTAGCCGATCCGCGCGTGAGAGCGCTACGGCTCTAGGTCTACGGCTCTGGGTCAGGAGCTCGGTCGATCTCGAGCCGCTTCGATATCGAAAGCCCAGAAACGGGGCCGATGGGGGTTCGCTCCTCGCCGCTGGGCGTCGCTTCGATCCGCATCCAGCTGGCGGCTTCGAGCCGCACTTCGACGGTGAGCGG
>JBCCEE010000576.1:0-5202 GCA_039030415.1 Acidobacteriota bacterium | reverse complement strand
GAGATGGCCGAGGCCGGTGCTGAAGGTGACCCGGCGGGAGGCAGTGCTGAGGGCGCGGCGGTCGCCGCCGAAGCCGCGGTGGCCGAAGGTGAGGAAGCGGCGGAAGGGGAAGAGATGATGGAAGTCGAGGCCGGACCGCAGCTGCGCCCGATCTTCTTCGACCTCATCGTGCGTTTCGACGGCTACGATGCGCTGCCGGGTATCACGGTCGACATCACTCATGCCGACGCGTTCCAGAAAGAGAAAGAAGTCTTCCGTCACTGGCTCGACACCACCGGCATGGCCAAGTCCGACACCCGCCAGATCGACTTCATCCTCGAGGACATCGAGTTCGAAGACGGCGACGTGTTCAGCGTCATGCTGCGAGAGACGGTTCCGTCCGAAGAGCGCGGCGAGTACCGCGAGTTCGCCGAGGCCGGCCCGTAGGTGCGACAGTGATAGATGCGACGGCGATAAACCAGTCGCGACTCCGCCACGTAAACAATCTCGATGACGTCATTGGCCACCGCCCCCAATCCCGCTGAGCGGTATACCGATCAGCAAGCCGCCGAGCCCCGACCGTTCAAGATCGAACGGCTCGAGCAGTCGGTCGGTCAAGTCGTTCGTGGCAAGGCGGAGGTCATTCGGCTGGCGGTGGTCTCGCTGCTGGCAGGGGGCCACGTGCTGATCGAAGATGTGCCGGGGGTGGGAAAGACCACCCTGGCGCAGACGCTGGCGCGTGCCCTCGGGCTGTCGTTTCAGCGCATTCAGTTCACCAGCGACCTGCTGCCTTCCGACATCATCGGCGTCTCGATCTTCCATCAGAAGAAGCAGGACTTCCAGTTCCTGCCCGGGCCAGTCTTCACCAACGTGCTGCTGGCTGATGAGATCAACCGCGCGACCCCCAAGACGCAGTCGGCCCTGCTCGAAGCGATGAGCGAGCAGAAAGTCTCGGTCGAGCGCGAGCGCTACACGCTGCCGGCGCCGTTCCTGGTGCTGGCGACTCAGAACCCCCTCGAGTACCAGGGTACGTTTCCGCTGCCGGAGTCTCAGCTCGACCGCTTCCTGATGTCGCTCGAGATGGGCTACCCGCCGCGCGAAGACGAGCGCCAGCTGCTGATGTCCGGCGGCGTGGATCATCTGGTCGAGGCCGTCGAGCCGGTGCTCTCGAGTGACGATCTGCTGCAGCTGCAGCAGCGGGCGAAGCAGATCCAGGTCACCGAAAAGCTGGTCGACTACATCCTGACGCTGGCCGACACGACCCGCCAATCCAGCGACTTCGCGCTGCCGGTATCGACCCGCGGCGTCCAAGGGCTCTACCGCGCGACCCAGGCGCTGGCCCTGTGCGAGGGCCGGGACTACGCGGTACCCGACGACGTTCAGCGCCTCGCCGTACCGGTGCTCGGGCACCGCGTCATGCTGAAGCGTGGAGCCGGCGGTATCGCCGAGTCCCGAGCTGCCATCCAGCGTATCCTGGCCTCGACTCCGGTACCGGTCTGACGGCTCTCTGCAAGACCTGCTCTCAGCCAGACCGCTCCTAAACAATATGCGCCGGAGATCTCAAGGCGACGGATTCCACATCACCAAGGTCGGTTTGTGGTTCATCGTCTTCCTGCTGATCGTCGTCGTCGCGGCCACCAACACCGGCAACAACGGGCTCTTCCTGGTGCTGGCGGTGATGGCGGCCACGGTGGTGATGTCCGAGATCATCGGCCAGATCAACGTCCGCGGGCTCGAGATCGCGCTCGAAGCGCCGGCAGAGATCTTCGCCAACAGCCCGTCCCGTCTCAGCATCGCAGTCCGTAATCGCGGCCGCGTGCTGTCGCGCTGGCTGCTGGTGATGACGGTGGAGCCGGACGATATCGAACCCGCCAGGCTCAAGCCGAAGCGACGCCTGAAGCCTTTCATGCTGGCGCATCTCCCTCGGCGCGATCGCGCGACCGGCCATCTCGAGATGCTGATGCGGCGGCGCGGTCGCCTGCGGATCCGTCAGCTCCACGTCACCAGCCTGTTTCCGGTCGGCTTCTTTCGCAAGGGTCGCCGCTACCGCAGCGAGCTCGAGCTGTTGATCTACCCGGAGATCTTCGGTCCCGGGGGCGCCAGGCCGGCCCAGCTCGCCAAGTCGGGTGACGAGCCGACGCGTCGCGTCGGCTGGGGGCACGAGCTGCTCGGCTTGCGCCCTTTCCGTCACGGTGACGACCCGCGCAGCATCCATTGGAAACAGACGGCGCGCACCGGCGAGATGATCCTCAAGGAGCGCGAGACCGAGGAAAACCGCCGCCTGATGATCGTCTTCGACAATGCCGTCGGGGAGCTCGCCAGCGACAGTGACCAAGCGCGCTTCGAGCGCCTGGTTTCGGAGGCGGCGACCGCTGGGCTCGACTACCTCGACAACGGTTTCGACATCAGTCTGCTCACCCGCGAGACCGAGCTACCCTACGCCAGCGGACCGCGTCAGCGGACGCTGCTGCTAGAGACGCTGGCGCTCGTCGAGCCGTGCCCCAAGACGACCCGCGGGCTGGCGCCGAGCGACGCCCGGGCGCCCCACCTCCGGTTCTCGATGGAGTCCGACGTCAGGACCGAGGACGCCGAGACCTTGCGAAACCTGGGGATCGTGGCATGACGTTCGGCCGCGAAAAACGGCTGTGGCTGGGAGCGCTGGCGCTGTTTGCGCCGATCCCGCTGCCGTTCAACCAGGTGCTCGAGTGGCCGTTCCTCTTCGCCTACGCCCTCTTCGTCATCTACTTTCTGCAGCGTGCCGAGCAGGGCTCTTGGATCACCCTCGGCAATTGGGCGCTGAACCTCCTCGGCCTGGCCTACATGCCGATCTTCGCGTTCGATCTGCAGGCGGCATTCTCGCGCGGCAACGCGGTGACGGCGCTCCTGCATCTGATCCTCTTCCTGCTGGTGGTGAAGCTGTTCTCGATCCGTCGCGAGCGCGACAAATGGCACATCGTGGTCGCCATCTACTTTCTCTTTGTCGGCGCCATGGCGACCAGCTCCCACGTCAGCATCCTGCCGTATCTCATCACCTTCGTCGCCTTCAGCCTGCTGATGCTGGGGCGATTCGCTCACCTCCACATGATGGCCAGCTCCGAGCGGGAATCGGCGCCGATGCGCACGCTGCCGTTTCGCGTCCCGCTGTTCCTCGGTACGGCCTTCGTCGTGTTCGTGGCCATCCCGATCTTCGCCACCATGCCGCGCATTCGCGAGCCGTTCATACTCGGCCGCGGTTCGGGCTCGGGCGGCATGGCGCGCACCACGGGCTTCAGCGACTCGGTAGACCTCAGCTTGACGACCTCGATCCGCGGCAACCGCAACGTGGCGCTGCGGGTGCAATACGGCGACGACGTATTGATCGGTAGTCCCGGCAATCTGCGCTTCAAGGGCGCCACCTACGATCGCTACGAGAACCGCAACTGGTTCCGCACGCCGCAGCAGTTCCAGGCCCTGGAGCCGACCACGTCACCGTCGGTGGGCCGATTGTTTCCGCTCGGGGGCGAGCAGGAGGTGGTCAACACCGCCACCCTGTTCATGGAGCCGCTCAATAGCATCAGCCTGATCATGCCGGTCGAGGCGCTCAGCATCTACATGGACCGCAACACCGCCCTGGGGATGGATCCCGGCGGCGCGGTGGTGGTACCGATTCGTCCGCTCGAGCCGGTCCGCTACGACGTCGAGCTCAGCGCCAAACCGGCGATTCATGCCCGTCTCGATCCCGATCCGGCGAGCGATCTCTCGGCGCTCGACTCGGGAGGCTCGACCCAGGCGATCACCGACCTGGCGCAGCAGGTGATGGGCGAAGGCAGCGCCGAAGAGCGCATCGATCGGCTCGAGCAGCACCTGCTGACGCAGTACGACTACACGCTCGATTTCCTCGGCCGCAGCGGTGAGAATCCGCTCGAAGACTTCCTCTTCGTCTACCGCAGCGGGCACTGTGAATTCTTCGCTTCCGCCATGGTCTTGATGCTGCGCTCGCAGGGGATCCCGGCCCGTTTCGTCACCGGCTTCCTCGGCGCCGAGCTCAACCCGATCGAGGGCTATTTCGTGGTGCGTCAGCAGAACGCCCATGCCTGGGTCGAGGCCTACACCGAAGAGCGCGGCTGGCAGATCTACGACCCGACGCCGCCGGACGGGCGCCCCACCATCGCTCCGCAGAGCCTGTCTCTGCTGGTCAGTCAGGTCTACGACTACATCACCTTCCGCTGGGATCGATGGGTCTTGACCTACGGTGCCGACGACCAGGACAGCGTCTTCCGTCGCCTGCGGGAGCGACTGCAGGAGTTTTGGAGTCGCTTCCAGCAGGACGACGAGCCGGCATCCCCAGCCGGCGAAGAGGTGAGCGAGATCGAGATCGAAGGAGACGTCGGACCGTCGCCGTCGATCTGGCGCTCTCGCGTGCCGCTGGTGGTGCTGGTGGCCTGCTTCGCGCTGGCCGCTGCGATCATGATCGGCTGGAACCGTCAGCGGCTGTTGAGCGGCCAGGCGGCCTATTTGATGCTGCGTCGCCGTCTCGAGCGTGCCGGCCTCGAAGTGCCCGACACCCTGCCGCCGCTCGAGCTCCAGCAGCGCGCCGTCGCCCGCTTCCCGGACGCCGCGGTGGCTACCCGCCACCTGGTTGGCCTCTACGTCCGCGAAAGCTTCGCCGAGCACCAGCTCGCCAAGAGCGAGCGCCAGGGTCTACGCACCGCGCTGCGGACCCTCGACACGGCGCTGCGTGAGCATCACCGCCGAGAGCGCAAGCGCCGTGGCAGCGGTGATGACGACCTGGCCGCTGCGGCCTAGCCTTGATCGCATCCAACAAGTGGTCGATCGACGGTCTTACCGATGCCCTGGAGCGAGACGACCGTGATGAAAGAGCGCCTGTTTCTCATCGCCAGTTTAGAGGGCAACCGCGCATCGAGGTGCAGTACCCCTATGGCCTACAGGTTCTCGGTCTAGACTGTCACCCCTGTCACCCATCTCCCCGGTCGTACCGGTCGTAGCCTTTTTGTCCGCAAAATGACGCCCCGGACCGTTCGGGACGCCCTGGTAGTCTTGCCAAACGCGTTCCGGACGGTCAGAAAGTCTAATGACGTTTTGCCAAACGCGTTTCGGACGGTCAGAAAGCCCAATGACGTTTTGCCAAACGCGTTCCGGACGGTCAGAAAGCCTAATGATGTTTTGCCAAACGCGTTCCGGACGGTCAGAAAGTCTAATGACGTTTTGCCAAACGCGTTTCGG
>JBCCEE010000575.1:0-5208 GCA_039030415.1 Acidobacteriota bacterium | reverse complement strand
GGGTGACTTCCAAAGGGACGTGAATACTCAGCTTCGCTCAGGAAGGGACGCAGTGAAATGTCGCTTCTGGAGGGGAGACGAATCCTCGACCGTTGGCAGAACCCAACGCCTCAAAGTTAGCAGGACTCGCCGCCCCGCGCAACGCCCCCGTCGTCGAGCGCCGGCATCATGCCAGTCTCGATGCCCGTCGCGATGCCCGTCTCGATGCCAATCCCGCGAGTCTCGGTCCCCCTAGGAAACGCTCGAGCCGAGCTGGCTGCGCTTGCGCGGCTGCTCGCTCGCCGGCGCCTGGCTGTAGTCGCCGAACGGACCGTCGCGACGGGTGACCACCTCACGCACCCCCTGCGATTCCGCGACCCTCACGAAGTCGCGCCCCTCGGGGGTGTTGCGCATGATGCCGTCCAGAATCGGCCCCAGGGTCTGCGTGCCCTGCAGCCCCATGTTGTCGTAGGCCTGGTTGACGATGAGCTTCATCGCGACGAGCTGGGTCGTCGGGATCTTGGTGAGCTTCTCGGCCAGCGCCCTGACCTCGGCATCCAGCTCCTCGAGCGGGTAGGAGAAGTTGATCAGCTCGATGCGCGCCGCCTCTTCGCCGCTGACCCACTCTCCGGTGAGGGCGTAGTACTTGGCCTTGGCCAGGCCGAGGCGGTAGACCCACATGCCCGTCAGGTGGCAGCCCCACACCCGCGCATAGGGCGTGCCGAAGCGAGCGCAGTCCGACGCGACCACCAGGTCGGCACAGAGGGCGAGCTCCGAGCCACCGCCGACGCAGTAGCCGTGCACCTTGGCGATGGTCGGCTTGGCACCCCGCCACAGGCCCATAAACTTGGGGACGTAGCTCTGGTAGCGGTCGGTGACGAACTGCACGTCGACGCCGGGGTCATAGTCCGCTTCCGTGATCCCGTCGTAGTGCTCCAGGCCGCCGGAAAAATCGAACCCGCCGCAGAAATTGTCCCCCGCCCCTTGGAGGACGATCACCCTAACGTTCGGGTCGGCGTTGGCCTGCCCCAGAGCGTCGTCGATGCCCTGGATGACTTCCATCCGCAGGGTGTTGGCCTTGGCGGGACGGTTCAAGGTGAGGGTCGCGATTCCGCTGTCGGTGCGATAGAGGACGACGTCTTCAGACATGGCGCTTCCTTTCATCGGGGCGAGGTCGTAGGCCACGGAGTGGTTGGGAAAATCGCATCGAGGTAACGCTCCAGCAGGGTGCGAGCGTCCCCGGCGAATACGTTGAACCGGCCGCGCAGCTCGAGCACGAGCAGGCCGGTGATGTGAGCGAATAGCGCTGACGCTGCGAGCTCCGCACGGTCTTGGCAGGAGCTGGCCTCTCGGACACTGCGTTCGTCGACACCGTCTTCGCCAAGGCAGACCGCCATATCCTCGAGGCCGATGGCGTTCAGCTCGGCGAGCTGTCGGTTCAAGATCTGGTTGAGCTCGTCCCCCACGCCTTTGCGCTTCAGGCCGGCCGAGAGGTAGAAGCTGATGGTGAAATCCGACGGCCGCTCCCGGTAAAAGTCGAGAATGCAGAAGGCGCGAGCGCGGACGCGCTCCGCGGGCCTGTCGAGCCCGGCTCCCGCGTCGACCAAGCGATCGGCCAGCTCGCTCAGCGAGCGCTGCAGCAGCTCGGCGTAGATCTCCTCCTTACTCTTGAAGAGCGGATAGATCGCGCCCGTAGTGCAGCCCGCGGCGGTGGCGATCCGGCGCATCGACGCACCGTCGAGCCCCTCGTCGTGGAAGACCTCGGAGGCGGCGGCAATGATGCGCTCGCGCCGCGCCTCGCGCATGGCTTCGGACCAGCTGGCTTTGGCGGTTTCCGCTTTCGAATCGTCTGCCATGGCGAGAATATAACAGTGTTATCTAAACATCACAAGACGAATATCCCGTCAATCCTTGAGCGATCCGCAGCGGCATGTCCTCCTTCGGCTGGCTCACCCGTCATAAAGGCAAAGACACAGCGCGGGAATGAGAGAATGAGCTCGAAATTCGACGCGCACACTGAGGAGGAAAGGCATGGACGGATTCATTTTCTTGTTTCGAGGTGGACTGCTGCACGAGGTGGACGACGTATCGCCGGAGGAGATGCAGCAGCACATGGACAAATGGCAGGCCTGGATCGCGGACATGACCCGTAAGGAAATCTTCCTCGGCGGCGAGCCGCTGCACGTCGAGGGCGGCAGGGTGGTGACGCGGGGCGGCGTGGTGTCGGACGGCCCGTTCCCCGAAGCCAAGGAGATGGTGGCGGGCTACGTCGCGATTAGGGTCGACACCATGGAGGAGGCCTGCGAGGTGGCCAAGGGCTGCCCGATTTATGACTATGACGGCCGTGTCGAGGTGCACAAGATCCTCGCCGAGCACTCCGATGCGGTGGACGAAGCCGTCGCCCAGGAGCTCGCCGCCTCGTGACGTCGGAACGGGAAACGCAGGCGTCGCCAGGGCAGTCCACGTCACCGGAGAGCGACGTCACGGATCAGCTCGTCGACCACTTCTTCCGGCACGAGTCGGCCAAGCTGGTGGCGCTGCTGACCCGCGTCTTCGGCCTCCACAACCTGGATCTGGTAGAAGACGTGGTGCAGAGCGCTCTGCTGCGGGCGCTCGAGAGCTGGAAGTTCAAGGGCGTGCCGGCGGATCCCACCGCCTGGGTCTACCGCGTGGCGCGCAACCGCGCCCTCGACGTGATCCGGCGTCGCTCGACGGCCGAGAAGTACGGCCCCGACGTCGCCTGGCTGGAGGCCGCCCGCGACTCCGACTGTCCGCTCGACGAGCTGTTCCTGGATCGCGAGATCCAGGACAGCCAGCTGCGCATGATCTTCGCCTGCTGCCGCGATGAGCTGGCGCCGGAGTCGCAGATCGCTCTGGCGCTCAAGATCCTGTGCGGCTTCAGCGTTGCCGAGATCTCGCGCGCCCTGCTGGGCAGCGAGGCCAGCGTCAAGAAGCGCATCTACCGCGCCAAGCAGCAGCTGGCGGCGCATCGCGACGACTTCCAGGTGCCCGACGGCGACGACCTCGCGGGTCGCCTGGAGTCCGTCCACGGCGTGCTCTACCTGCTGTTCAACGAGGGCTACAACTCCCAGCATCCCGACGAGCTGATCCGTCGCGACCTGTGCGAGGAGGCGATCCGCCTCTGCCACCAGCTCAGCGAGCACCCCTGCGCCTCCCCCGCCACCCGCGCCCTGCTGGCCCTGATGATGCTGCACGCCGCGCGCTTCGACGCCCGGCTCGACTCCGAGGGTGGCATCCTGCGACTCGAGGATCAGGACCGCGAGCGCTGGCACCGTCCGCTGATCGTCCGCGGCCTCGAATTCCTCGACGCCTCGGCGGCCGGCGACACCCTCACCCGCTACCACCTGGAAGCCGGCATCGCCGCCCAGCACTGCCTGGCGCCGAGCTTCGAGGCGACGGACTGGCCGACTATTCGCGGCCTCTACGACCACCTGGTGCGCCTCCACCCCACCCCGGTCGGCGAGCTCAATCGCGCCATCGTCATCGCCCAGATCGACGGTCCGGCCGCCGGCATCGCGGCGATCGAGAGCGCCCCCGGCCTGCGCCAGCTCGGCGCCTACCACCTGCTCGACGCCACCCTCGGCGAGCTCCACCTGCGCGCCGGCAACCGCGAGCGGGCCCGCACCTACTTCGAATCCGCCAGCGCCAAGACCCGCTCCCTCTCCGAGCGCCGCCACCTGGTGCGTCGGCTCCACGCCTGCGACGCGAGCGCCGAATCCTAGTCGGGCGCGATACCGGCGACCGCTATACTGGCGGCATGATTGGAGTCACCTACTACGTCGCCGCCAGCCTCGACGGCTTCATCGCCGAGAGCGACGGCGGCATCGACTGGCTGGACGTCGCCGAAGCCGGCGACGAGGACTACGGCTACGCCGAGTTCTTCGCCGGGGTCGACTGCCTGGCCATGGGTCGCGCCACCTTCGACGTCGCCATGGGCTACGGCTCCTGGCTCTACGGCGAGCACCCGTGCTGGGTGTGGACGCATCGCCCGATCGACAACGCGCCCGAGCCGGTGAGGATCACCACCAAGCCCCCGGTCGAAGTCGTCGCCGAGGCCGAGGCCGCCGGCCTCCGCCACCTCTGGCTCGTCGGCGGCGGCCAGCTCGCCACCGCCTTCCGCGACGCCGGCCTGGTCACGCGGATGATCGTCTCGGTGATCCCGACGACCCTGGGTCGCGGTCTGCCGCTGTTCGCTGCGTCGAAGGAGCGTCAGGATCTGCAGCTGGAGGATTGCCGGAGGTATGACTCGGGCGTGGTGCAGTTGAACTATGCGGTGAAGCCTTAGCTCGAAGTCTGGATCGCCGCGAATCGCCCCGACAAGATCTGGCTCGACCCCGAGGTTTCGGGAAGAAGGTCGGAAAAGAGTAACGCTCATACCGCGTGCACCCGTGACTCGCACTCCGAATGTCACGGCCACACGCCGTGCAAGCGTTACCGTCGGCCGACGTGTCACGGCCACACGCCGTGCAAGCGTTACCGTCGGCCGACGTGTCACGGTTGCACGGCCGGTAACCGTTACTTGCCGATCGACAGTCACGGTCACACGCCGTGTGAGCGTTACCGTCGACCGACAAACGCGCCCGCACGGCCGGTACACGTCATTTGTCCGTCGACAATAACGGGCACACGCGGTGTGGGCGTTACCGTCGACCGACAAATCGTCGGTTCCTCTGGTCAATGAGCACGCTTCCAAGTGTCAGTAACGCTTACACGCCCTATAAGCGTTACTCCGTCGAGGCCCCAAGCGCAATCACCGGGTGTGCGAAGGGCCTGCCAACGACAGGTAACGTCCACACCCGCGGTGCCCGTGACCCGACGCGGTCAGGCCGCTGGATCTTCCGGTGATCCGGCGAGATGTCGACGACGCGTCACGGCCGCACCGCCGGCGTCCATGAAGCGCCCCGGTTCGAACGCTGATTGACCGGCTACTCCTCCGCCTCGCGCTTGGCCTCTTTCCAGTCGGCCCAGTCTTCCAGCGTGGCCTCGTAGTCTTCCGGGTAGGGAGCCCGGTGCCGTCGATTCCACCGCCAGTCACCCGCCGCCTCTTCCGGCGTCGCGTACCGCGCCATCGCCGCCACCAGCCGGGATTCCGCCGTCTTTTGGTCGTAGGCCTCCAGCGCGTCCCGCGGCACCACGATGCGCAGCTGGATGCGGCAGTTTCGCTCCTCGAGCAGCGTGAACGGACCGTCTTCGGTCTCGTCGAGGATC
>JBCCEE010000574.1:0-5246 GCA_039030415.1 Acidobacteriota bacterium | reverse complement strand
GAGCGCTACCACCTCATCCCGATCAGCACCGAGCCCGAGGCACTCGTCGGCCGGCTACGTTACGTTCTCAGCAACACCGTCAAGGAATTCCTCGTCGAGCGTGTAGGCGACTGGGATGGCCTCCACAGCGGAATCGAGCTGATGGAAGGCAAGCCGATGAAGGGCGTCTGGTATGACCGATCGAAAGAGTATGAAGCGCGGCGTCAAGCCAAGCGCAAGGCGGCACGACGCGGGAAGCCGGCCGAACCCATCAGCCGCGGAGCCTTCATGGAACACTACGAAGTCAAGCTCGCTCCGCTCCCTTGCTGGCGGAACGACTCGTTGGCCACGCGTCGCAATCGCATCATCGACATGGTCCAAGAGATCGAAATCGAAGCCGCGGCACAGCGCGCCGAGCTCGGCATTGAGCCACTGGGGATGGATGCGATCCAGAGTCAGAACCCCTTCAGTCGCTCCGCTAACGAAGAGCGCCGTCCCAAGCCGCTTTGCCACGCCGCCAGTAAAGCTATGCATGATCGAGTCAAGAAGGCCTATGGCGCCTTCGTCGAGCTGTTCCGCGAAGCATCGTTGAAAGTCAAGCTCGGCCGAGTCAGCGAGGCGATCTTCCCCAAGCACTGCTTTCCGCCGAGCCTGCCGTTCGTTCGGGTCGGTGAGCTCATCGACCCGCTAGCGGACGCGGGTGGCGTCGACCGCTGGATGAGCTGGGCTCCGACGTCCAGCTAAAGCGGGTTGGCCCGCCGGCGTCGGCATAGCGGCGTGCTGCGCGAGGTGCGCTACTGATATCTGCACCGATAGGGAGAGCTGCGTCTAGCTGATCTCACCCATCGAGAGAATTTGAGCACGCTAGAGCCTGCGATGAACGTCGTGCGTCGGAGGCATGCTGCTGTGCCCGGAACAGCTGAGAAATCGCTGGTTCGATAGGCGAAACAGCGCTGCAACGAGCGGAGAGCGCTCTCGCTCGCGTCGGCATCCGACTTGCCTGGCATCTCAAACATGCGCGACGACAAACAACGTCGGTGCGATGTCGCGGGCGCACTCCAACGCTTGATGTAACGTCTCAGGATCGAGCGCGGCGAAGCTCTCGTCGAGGATTACCAGGTCGGCGCCCTGCAGTAGGGCGCGAGCAAGGCAGACGCGGCTGCGCTCGCCGTGGGAGAGTCGCCATCCGCTCTCCCCCACCGGCTGCATCAGGCCCCCCGGCATACGCGCCACCAGCTCCCCCAGACCGAGACGCTGACAGACGTGATCGGCCTCGACGAGATCCTGCTGGGTCGCCGGCCAGCGTCTCCCGAGCAGCAGGTTGTAGGCCAGGGATCCGACGAAAATATGGTTCTCGTGGAACTGCGGCGCGGCGACGACCCAGCGCCGCCAGCCGAGGCTGCCCCAGCCGCGACGGTCTATTCCGCGCAGCAGAAGGTGACCCGAGCGTGGCTCTCGTATGCCGGCGAGCAGGGCGATGAGGGTCGACTTGCCGCTGCCCGAGGCGCCTTCGAGCAGCACTCGGTCACCGCGTTTGAGCTCGAGGCTCCAACCTTCGAGCGTCGGCCTCGAGCGACGCGGATAGCGGTAGCTCAAGCGGCGCGCCTCGACGAGACGGGACGCTTCAGGCGCCGCTTCGGCTTCGCGTAAGAGAGAGGGCGAGCCAGGCAGGGGTCCTCGCTCCGCGGCCTCGAATAGCGGACGGACCTGGCGCCAGGCGATAGCCGCTCCGGCGACGGCGAAGAAGCCGGCGGTCAGTTTTTCCAGGGCGCGGTAGGCCAGTAAGATGCCGCCGAGACTGACCGCCAGCAGCGTCGACGACGCGCCGCTCGCGGTCGCCGGCGCCAAGGCCGCTAGACTCAGCAGCAGCCAGCCGCGACCGACGACCACTGCCACTCGGGGCACCCAGCGGTCGAGAGAGCGCGAGCTCGCCAGGTAGTCGCGCAGGTCACGGTCTTCGGCTTCGTGCCAATTCTCCCGAGGCTCCTGCACCAGGCGAGTCCGCTGGCCGACCAGGCGCTCGACCAGGCGATGCGTCATGCCGACGCGATTCCGGGTCCAGCGCTGGCGGACACGAACGTAGCGCCAGCCCAGCAGCGCCGCGAGCAGCAGCCAGCCGGCGAGCAGACCGAGGTGCCACGAGCCCGCCCCGCCGAGACTCAACACCCAGGCGGCCAGCCCCAGCTCGAGGGCTGAGAGCAGCGCCAGGAAGCCGCCGTTCAAAGCCAAGGTCTCGACGCTCTCAGACTCGAACACCCGACCGAGGAAGCGGCCCGCCCCTCGCACCTTGATGTCTTCGGGATCGGACCGCAGAGCGCCGGCCAGCAGCCGACGCTTGAGCAGGGCTCCAGCGCCCAGGGTGAAGATGCGCTGCGACCAGAAGCCGCCGGCGCGAATCGGCACGATGGTCAGCAGCAGCAGCGCCCAGGCCCACAGCCAGCCGCTGTCGAATCGGCCGCTCAGAGCACCGCGCCCGAGCAGCCACCAGGAGCCGGCGAAGAGCGCGTACTCGGCGGCATGAGCTACGACCAGAGTGCTCACAGGGCGCAGCAGGCCGGCATCGCGCAGCTGGCGGCCCGGCGCTGCCTCCGGTGGCAGATGTAAGCTCCAGGCCTGGCAGACCGGTACGCCGGCGAGGTTGCGATCGAGCAGGGCTTGCAGGGGCCGAGCGCGCGACGCCGTTGGAACATCGGCAGCCGCCAGCAGCTCCTCGAGACGTCCGCGCGCCGGCGCCTCCAGCGGCTCCCGCAGACGCTCGGCCAACCGGCGGGCCGCGAAGCGGCGATGGCTCAGGTCAGGGCCCAGCAGGACCAGCTCGCGACGGCAGCTGACCATCACCAGCCAGCGTCGCGGCTCGCTTGGGTCTTCTGCAGCCGCGCCCCCATCGGCCCCAGCACTGGGCAATGGCAGGATGCAGGGCCCCAAACGACGCAGAGAGCCTTCGACCCCAACGTAGTCGACGCTGGAGCTCTCGGCCTCTAAACCCAGACGGTTGGCGACCGCTTGGATCCAGGCTCCGTCGACGCCGCCGGACGGTGCGGTCTCGCCGCTCGAGGCCTCGACACGTCCCGATCCGTCGCGCTCGCCGTCTGAATCCAACAGGCCCGCGGCTCGAGCGAGCGCGGCCATCGCTTCGCCCAGGCGCTCCTCGGGCCAGCTCGCTGCCTCGAGCCGACTCAAGCGTCCGTCTCCGGTGGACGCTCATGAAGCTCATGATCCTCGATCCGCAGCCGACGCCAGCGGGACGGCGCCCAGGCCGCCGATCGCAGCGCTTCCTCGGCAGCCACCAGCTCGGCGAGACGCGACCCGGCGCGTCGCAGTAGCTCGCCGGCTGACCCCGCCTCGCGAATCTCACCGCCCTCCATCACCACCACCGCATCGAAGTCCGACAGCGTGTCGAGGTCGTGGGTGACGCAGATCAGCGTCGCGTCAAGCCAGCGCTGACGGGCGCGTTGCAGCAGGCTGCGGCGCGCTTCGGCGTCGAGTCCTCGAAAGGCCTCGTCGAGGATCACCAGACGCGCTTGCGAACGCCCCAGCCCGCGCCCCAAGCGCACCCGCTGGCCCTCGCCGCCGGAGACCAGCCCGCCGCCCTCACCGAGCTGAGTCTCGAGGCTCTCGGGTAGCGTCTCCAAGAGCGTTTCGAGCCGAGCGTCGGCGACAACGTCGGCGAGTGGCGGCGGTGACGAGGCGCCGTAGCGCAGGTTGTCGAGCAGCGAGCGATTCCACAGCTGCACCGACGGATCGACCCACGCGGTGACACCCCGCAGCCGGTCCAGCACCGCGCCCGCGAGCGGTTGACCGTCGGCCAGGATCTCGCCACTCGCCGGCCGGTACCAGCCGAGCAGAACGGCCAGCAGGCTCGACTTGCCGGCTCCCGAGGGGCCCACCACCGCCACGTGCTGGCCCGGCTCGACGCTCAAATCGATTCCGCTGAGCAGCGTCAAACCGCCGGCCCGCACCGAAACCTGCCGCAGGTCGAGAGCGACGCCGCCCTGATCAGGCTCTGCCGCAGCAGGCGCCGAAGCCGGTGTTGCCGCAGAAGGTGCCGACGACGCAGCAGCGCCAATCACGGTGCCAGAGCCGTCTTCCGCCGCGCCCAGCGGCTCCAGCAGGCGCACGGCGAGACTGCGAAAGTACGGCAGCTGCTGGAGATCGAAGACGACACGATCACCGAGCAGCGGAATCTTCAGCGCCCAATAGGCCAGCAGCAGAATCCCGGCATCGGCCCCATGCCGCGACAGGTGCGCGAAGACGATCGCGGCGGCCAAAGCGTAGCCGGTCAGCCACTGCATTACCGACAGGCTCAAAGCACCGCGCAAGAGATCCAGGCCGGCCCGCAGCCACTGGCTGATCAGGCCGCTTTGCTCACGCCGTACGGTGCGCTCGGCGCCGTGGGCGGCGACTGCGGTATGCCCCAGCAGAGCATCGAGATAGGTGCGGCTGAGCGCTCCGGCGTGGTTGCGTACGCGCAGATCCCGCTCGCAGAGCAGTGGCTGGGCGACCAGCGGCAACGCCACCGCCAACAATGCTGCTACGGCTGCCAGCGCCGCGCTCTGCGGGTAAAGCCAGGACATGGCCGCGACGGTCAAGATCAGCTCGACGGCCGCGCCGCCGAGGTCGCTGGCGAGGGTTGGCAACGCTCGCAGGGCGTAGGCGCTGTGACCGCGCTCGGCCATGTCCGAGCGCAGGCGACTGCGCAGATAGCGATCGCCGAGACGCGGGATCTTGGTCAAGAACGCGGTTCGCAGCCGCGCTTCCAGGCGGCGTCCGAGGCACAGTGCGGCCTCCGCCTGCAGCAGCTCGACGGCGAGCGCCCCGGCGACGAAGACCAGCAGCGCGACCAGCGCGCCGAGTCGGGCTCCCGGCAGGCTGAGGCGTGAGCCGAGATCCAGGAAGGCGTTCAGCAGCAGCGCTTCGATCACCACCGTCGTGGCCGCGCCCACGACCGATCCCGAACTGGTCACGGTTCTCGACGAACTATTGTCGCGACAATCCGTCACGCTACAACACCGGTCCACCGCCCAGATCGATCTGGGCGCGGTGCTCGCAGGAGACACGAGCGAACATCTCGCCCGCATCTGGATCGACACGACGGGCGCGACGGAAACGCGCCTATACATCGTCGATCGCACAGCAGAGCGGGTCTTGGTGCGCTCGGTGGGCACGAGCGCTGGCAACCTTGATGAAGTGACGCGCGAGACCGTCGGCCACATCATCGAAGCGGCTGTGGAAGCGCTGTTGTCCGGCGCCACCATCGGCGTTCCTCG
>JBCCEE010000573.1:0-5253 GCA_039030415.1 Acidobacteriota bacterium | reverse complement strand
TCCGCCCAACATCAGCACTATGCTGCAGGCGTCCTCGGCGGTGGTGCTGGTGCTGGTGTTCTGCGTCCTGCTGATCGCCTGCGCCAACGTCGCCAGCCTGCTGCTGGCGCGCGCCGAGGCACGCCAGAAGGAGATCTCGATCCGCCTGGCGATCGGCGCCAACCGTGGACGGCTCATCTGTCAGCTGCTCACCGAGAGCCTCTTGCTATCGGCGGTCGGCGGCGGTCTGGGGCTGGCGATCGCCTTCTGGAGCAGCCGCGTGTTCCCGACGCTGATCCCGTCATTCGGCGTGCCCATCGCCTTCGACACCTCGCCCGACGCCACCGTGCTCGCCTTCACCCTCGGCCTCACTCTGGTCACCGGCTGCCTGTTCGGCCTGGTGCCGGCGCTGCAGGCGTCCAAGCCCGACCTGGTGCCGACGCTCAAGGGCGAGTCAGGAAGCCAGGGACCGCGTCGACGCCTGCCGCTGCGCCACGCCTTGGTGGCCTTCCAGGTCGCCGCCTCGGTGATCCTGCTGGTGGGCGCCGGGCTGTTCATCCGCAGCCTGCAGCAGGAGCGCGGCATCGACCCCGGCTTCCGCGTCGACAACCTGCTGGTCGCCAACCTCGATCCGTCGCTGTTCGGCTATGACGCGAGCCGCGGCCAGCAGCTGTACGACGACCTGAGCGAGCGTCTCACCGCTCTGCCCGGTGTGCAGGCCGTCGGCACGGCGGAGATCGCGCCGCTGACCTTCGCCAACTCTCAGCAGTGGGGGATCGAGGTCGAGGGCTACGAGCCGGCGCCCGACGAGCCGATGAGCCTCGACTACAACATCGTCAGCCACGGCTACTTCGCCACCCTCGAGATCCCCCTCCTGGCCGGCCGCGCCTTCACCGCCAGCGACGACGCCGCCGGCACGCCGGTGGTGATCGTCAACCAGGCCATGGCCGATCGCTTCTGGGGCGGCGACGCCCTGGGTCAGCGCATCCGCATGGGCAGCGTCTGGCGCGAGGTCGTGGGGGTGACGTCCACCGGTCGCTACCGCACCCTGCGCGAGACGCCCAAGCCCTTCCTCTACCTGCCGCTGCGCCAGTCGTGGGAGCCATCGCAGGAGATCTTCGTGCGCACCGCCGGTGATCCCATCACCCTGCTGGCCGCGGCCCGCGGCGTCCTGCGCGAGCTCGATCCCAACCTGCCCTTCACCAACGTCCGCACCATGCAGCAGCACGCCGAGGGCGCGCTCTTCCTGTCGCAGATGGGCGCGAGAGTGATCGGCCTGTTCGGTGGCCTGGCCCTCGTGCTCTCTACCCTCGGCCTGTTCGGGCTGCTGTCCCACGCCGTCGTGCGGCGCACCCGCGAGATCGGCATCCGCATGTCCCTCGGCGCCAACCGCAGCGACGTCTTCGCCCAGCTGCTGCGCGAGGGCCTCACCCTCACTGGTTTCGGCCTCGCCCTCGGCCTGCTCGCCGCCCTGGCCACGGGTCGCCTGGCGAGCGGCCTGCTCTTCGGCCTGAGCGGCAGCGACCCGCGCACCTTCTTCGCCGTCACCCTCATACTCCTCGCCACCTCCGTGCTGGCCATCACCGTGCCGGCGTTACGGGCGACAAGGGTCCGTCCGACGGTGGCGCTGCGCTACGAGTAGGGCAAGCCGCGTTATGGGTGAGACAAAACGGCTCGCCCGAGACCGTTGCCACGAACCGCTTTCACCTTCTCCGGAACCTGGAAAAAATCTCTCTCACCCTTTCCGACTGGCACCGTGTCTTGAAGCTGCACTCGGCCCAAACCGCAAAACCATGAGGAGAGTGCATGCGACAGATTGCTTCCCGCGCCGTCGTTGTTTGGCTTCTAGGCTCGTTGCTTCCCCTGGTCATCCCTGCTGGAGCCGGCGTGACCCACCGCGATACCGGCATGGACGTCACGCGTCCCGCTCTGAATCTCGGCGGAGCCTTGATCTTCGGTGACTCCTTCGAATCCGGCGACACCTCGGCCTGGTCGAGCGCCGTCGGGCTGCGCAGCCCCTTCCTCCAGCTGCCGGCTCGCGACGCGGCGTGTGACGGTGGAACGTTTGGTTGGCAAGCCGACTCGGACGGTTTCGCCGGATCGATCAGCGTGGCGGAAGACTTCGACCTCACCGCCGACTTCACCCTCGAGATGTTTCGCATCTGGGGCGCCTACGCCCAGGGCTCAGAACCTCCCGACGACTTCACGGTCATCGTGCATACGCGCGAGGGCGGTGTACCGGGAGTCGCGCTCTCCACCCAGGAGAACGTGGCTTCCGTGCGAGCTTTGACCGGCGTGACCTTCGACGAATTCGCCGAGTGGGAGTACGTCATCAGCTTGAATACTCCGGTGGAGCTCGCCGCCGGCAGCTACTTCCTGGAGATCTTCAACAACACCGTCGATTCGGGCGACACCTTCTTCGTGGAGTGCGGTTTTCTCGACACGCGGCATGGGTTCGACGGGCTGGTTTGGAGCGACACGACGCCTGGAAGCACCTGGAACCAGGTGATGGACGATCTCGCCTTCGAGATCATCCGGTAAAGCTCTAGACCTGAACCGGCGAGCCGAGGGCTCGCCGGTGGCTCCGACCCTAGATCGATTGAATCCCAGAACAGCGTTCGTGAAGCTTTAGGCCGTGTTGACGGAGCGAGCAAGGGCTGAGATGTTTGAGCGTGCAGGATCCAAACGGGTCGTAGCCCTTGGTGAGTTAGGGGTTTACGCAGCTACCTAGCGATCCTGCGAGTTCTGAAGCCCGGCGGAGCCCGTCAAACACGGCCGTCAATCGAGCGTTCCTGGAAGCCATTTACGTCAGCGGACTTACGGACAGGTATTCGGGAAGAACGTGAACGCGTCGTTGTGCACGCCCGCACACACCGCCGAGGTGAGAGCGCTGATGCTCCCACCGCCGCGCAGCCACGACGAGCCGAGCCGCACCTTGTTCGCAAACACCAGGATGCTGGTGCCGGAGACCTCGGAATTCGACAGGAAGAAATTGGTGGCAAAGAGGTTGACGCCATGGGTGGCACCGGAGATGCGCCCGCCGCGGAAGAAGATCTTGCCGCCGTCGCCCGAGTCAGCGCCAATGCCGGTGCTGACGGTGCCGCCATGCGACGTCACCTGGACGTTGTCGAACACGATGGTCTGGTCGGTGAACGACTGAAGGTGCATGATGCCGGCAGCCGACGTGCCGCCGATGCCGATCACCGAGCTATCCCGCATCTCGCTCGCCTCGAGCGACTCCTTGAAGACGACGCCCCAATTGTTGCCTGAGGCATTGCGGACGAGGATGCTCGAACGCGCGATGTCCATCTTCGAGCTGCCGCCGTAGACGATGCCATAGCTCTCGCCGCTGGTGCTGGTCGAAACTTGGATTTCGACACGGTCCAAGACCGGGCGACTGTTGAAGGTCCGGATCCCCCAGTGGCCGCTGGTGCCCGTGCCCTGCACGAGGATCCGCAGGTCGGTCAGCCGCGGATGAGCATCGACGATAGAGATCCCCTGGCAGCCCGTCGTCGTCGCATCGCTATTGCAGGCGACGGTCAGCGACCGCAATTCCGCTTGACTGGCGCCTTCGACCAGACCCCCGACCAGGCTCCCCAACGCCGGCGCCACGCTGCCGCGAATCGTAGTCATCAGGACGCCCGAGCCCTCGATGTCGACCTGCTCCCGCATGACGACCGGGGTGGTGCCGACGTCGTAGACGCCCGCGTCGAGCTTGATGAGCCAGCGCGTGCCGCTGCCCGGGGATGGACTCAGGCTGGCCAGAGCCGAGATCAGGGCTGCGCCGTTGATCGAGGCGTTGCCGGTTGCGGGGACGATGACAGTTCGTCCATAAGGTGGCGTTTGCGCCGCGGCCGAGCTGGCGCTTACGAACATCAAAAGAGCGAGGCTGAGGATAGTGAGACTTCTAGACATAGTAAAAGACACCTCTCGAGAGTAAAGAATGGGACAGGGTTCCAACACAAAACAACACGAGGCAAAACAGAACCGACGCTCGGGCACCCAGGCGCAGCTCGACAGAGCTGCTTCACTTGGACGCGTGTCAAAGAACTGACGACGCCGAGCGTCGTGTACCGTTCACCGGGCACCGGGCAGTGCCTCAGGTCTTTGGACCCTCGGCGAGCCAATCCGGTTCCACCTAAACATACTCCGCTCGGCCGCTGGGCGTTTAGATCTGGCTTCGAAGTCCAAAGTGCCAAGCGGCAACAGCAGCCGCTCGAGTTATCAGACCCCGAGCTGTATTTGACCTATATCTCTGAATCAGACACACTCTCATCCGACCAAGATCTGTGGCTTGCGGTTGCATTGGCTCGCCAGATATCGCTTGCACGGTAGGGATTCGACTCATGCTCACGAGATATCTAGGACTGATCGCCGGGCTGTTCTTTGCCGGGCTATTGCTTGCCACGTTGCCCTTCGCCGGCTCGGTCCAGGCTGAGCAGCGCCCCGCCTGGTTTCTCGAAACCGAAGGCGGTCACATCGACGGCCGCAGGGCTTTGGTGGCTTACCCCGCCGTGGACGGATCCCCGGTAGACCCTGCAGGCTTCACGGTGCACCTCGACCCGTTCGACGGCAGCAGCCAACGCTTGGCGGTCCCGGCCGGAGAATGGTTCACGGCACCCGCAGGTCTCTACCGAGTATGGCTAGAGGGATATGCTGCCGATGGCAGTCCTTTGATCTCCGGCTCATCCAAAGTGCTGTCGTGGACGGACCAGGAAAATACCCGGGGCATGGCCATCGGCATTCCCGTATCTGCCGCCGCGCAGATTCGCGTCGAAGCAGAGGCCTTTCCCGACGACGCGATGCTGTCGGCGATTCGCGCCGACGACCACGTTACCGAGGGTGGCAACCCGGGTGAGGAGATCCTGCGAGTCATGACGCTCTCGGAAGCCCGCGCCGGCTTCACCATGCCTCCCGGGAAAGTCCAGGTCCGCCTGGTGGACAGAGCCGGCGGTGCTTCCCGAGCGCTCAGTCAACCGGTCGAAGCGTCAGCTGGCGACGAGACCGTCCTTCGACTGACTCCCCTGGGCCCTGACGAAGCGGGCCTAGTGCTGATCGTGAAGCGCCCCGCTGGCAAGCGAGCGCAATCGATCGACGACTTCGACGCGGTGCCGCGGGTCGAGTCAGCAACAGGCACGATCGAGCCGGATGCCGTGTCAGAGCGCCGCAGCCTGATCCTCGCCACCTGGACGTCACTACCCCCTGGCCCGGCTATCGTTCAAACTCGGTCGGAAGCTACGGGTCTCGACCTGAGCCGAGAGATCACTCTCGAGC
>JBCCEE010000572.1:0-5266 GCA_039030415.1 Acidobacteriota bacterium | reverse complement strand
GCGGCCGATTCGGCGCATGCCCGAGTCGGTGCGCGGTCTGCATCCCGAGACGCCGCGGCGCGCCCTCGACGACGCCTTTCGCCGCCTGCCGTTGGTGGACGAGGACAGCGAGCCGTCTACCGCGAGCCTCAGGGTGCGGCGCAGCGACCTCGACCTCACCGGTCACCTCAATCATGTGGCGTCGATCGCCGCACTGCTCGAGGCCGTGCCGGCCGAGGTCGTCAAAGCATGCCGACTGCAGTCGCTCGAGGTTGAATTCAAGGGCGAAGGCCACGTTGGAGACCCGCTGACGTCGATCTGCGACAGCGGCTATCACCACAGCCTGGTGCGCCGTGGCGACGGCAAAGAGATAGCCCGCGGGCGCAGCCGCTGGACCCGTCCGCCAACGGGTACAGCCGTCCCGCCGGGAGGACGGTGATGGGGCCTACAGTCAGCTGCCTGTACTGTCGGGCTTGGCGGGACGATCGAAGTAGATCGAGCGCCCGAGTGGCTTGACGTACTGCACGCCTTCGACTCCGGAGCGGGCGAGGCCGCGCAGCTGCAGCAGCTTCGAGTCCAGGTTGTCGATCAAGTGCAGGGCGAACGCCTCTGGCGTCGAAGGCTCGATCGGACTGCCGTACTCGCGTCGGCCGTGATGGGAGACGATCAGGTGCTCGAGGTGGAGGCGCAGCTCGGCGGGCACTGCTTCCGCGGCGGCTTCCACGGCGGCGCAGCAGGTGTGGAGCATCTCGACACCGATCACGATGTGACCCACCAGCTGACCCTCGAGCGTGTAGTCGTTGCGGGGCATGGCGCCGATCTCGCGCAGCTTGCCGAGGTCGTGGAAGTAAACCCCGAGCAGCAGCAGATCGCGGTCGAGCTCGGGATAGTGATCGCAGATCTGGTTCGCCAGCTCGCCCATGCTGACGACGTGCTCCAGCAGGCCGCCGCGGTAAGCGTGGTGGATGCTCTTGGCGGCCGGGTGCTCGCGCAGCTGAGCGCCAAAGCGGTCTTGCGCTTCCTCCGCCAGCCGCCGCAGCGCGGGCCGCTCGATGCGGCCGGGCACCAGAGTCTGCAGCCGCTGCCAGAGATCGTCGATGTCTTCCGGCGTCGAGGGAATCAGCTCGGCAGGATCGAAGCCGCCCTCGCGGTCGCGCTCGACGGCCTCGCGACAGTAGTCGATATTGACCTGAGGCTGATCGCGATAGAGCTTGATCGTGCCCTTGAAGGCGACGAAGTCCTTCTCGGCGAAACGTCCCTTGATCGCCGGACTATCGGGCCAGATCTTGCCGGTGACGCTGCCGCTCGAGTCGGTCAGCTCGACGTCCATATAGTCGCGGCCGTTGCGGTCCTGCCGGACATCTTTACGACTCAGCAGCGCAAAGCCCTGTACGAAATCCCCGTCTTCCCAAGTCGAGATCGGTTCGTTGCGACGTACCACGCCCATAGGAATCTCCCATCGAGGTGAATCACTACCCTCATGAATCGCTCTTACAAACTCTGCCGTAGAAAGAGGCTGAGCCGTGATCAGTTGCCGATTGGCAGCAGAAACGCTCGGCTAGTATAGAGGTCGGCCCCCACCGCCGCCAGCACCTCCCCAGCCAACCACTCCCAAGCCCAACACCACCTCGAGCCTCCGACACAATTCGAGCTCACAGCACAGCTCGAAAGCTCAACTCCACCGCCAGCCCGCAAGATCATCTCGAGCTTCCGACCATCGCCTCGAGCCACCCACCCCACCCGTGGGCTCAACCGAGTGGCATCTTCTGTGCAGAGAGGACCGCGCATGCAACGATTCCACCGCTTCTTCCGCCGCCCCTCCCTCAAGCTCGTCGCGCTGTCGACGGTAGTGGCATCCGCGATCCTGGCGACCGCGATGTCGACACCGACGGTGCTGGCCAGCGCCACGGCCAAGATCTCCTCTTCGGTACCGTTCAACCTGCCCTTGCTGTGGGCCGACGCCCAGCGTGCGTTCCTGCAAGACGGTCCGGGTCTGTTGCTCTCGGCTCAGCAGGTCGAAGAGATGATCGACAAAGACGCGGTCGGCCGTGATGCGTTCATCTCTGGTTTTCTGGCCGAGGATCCGATTCCCGAGACGCCGGAGAACGAGCTGCTCGAGGGCATTCAGCGTCGCCAGGAGCTGGTCGCCCAAGAGTTCATCTCCTACCTCGACGCGCGCGCCCAGCTCATGTTCCTGCACGGGCGCCCAGACTACCGCACCATCGTAGACTGCGCCGAGACGTTCCGCCCGCTCGAGATCTGGAGCTACGCGGATGCGGCCTACGCCGAAGAGCTCGGCCTGCAGCGCAAGCTGATCCCGTCGGAGGCCGAGCGCGCCGGGCAAGCACTAGAAGACAAAGAGACCGAAGAACAGCGTCGACGCAGGGTTCAGCAGGCGAGCAGCACCTACAGCGGCAGGTACTATCGCACCCCGACGCTGCCGACCCGTATCCGCGACCGGACCCCGGAAGATCTCGCCGCCAAGTTCGCGCTCGAGAATCACCGTCACCTGGTGGTCTACCGCCCCAGGCCCAAGGATCCCTACCGGCTGTGGCTGCCGATCGACTCCAAGCGCAGCATCTACAACGCCGAGATGGAGTACTGGCTCGAGCAGTGGGAAGAGCTGCGTCGCCAGCTGCGCGGCGGTCGGCGCTTCGACCGGTCCGCGTGTGACTACTCGCTGGTGATCGATCAGGTCACCGGCATCGATGGCCTGTTCGGCTTCCAGCCCAACCGCCCCAAGAATGCTGACCTCAAAGCGTTTCTGCAGCCGCCGGGTGACATTGCGACCTGGGCGCGCAAAGCGGCACAGACCGAAGTCGAAGAGATTCCCCGTTTGGACGAGGGCGAGCTGGAGCTGTTCTTCCCGGAGCTCTCCGGTCTGAGAATGGTGACCCGCGGCGTCGTGACCCTGCCGGCGAGCAGCGAGCTCGAGCCGTTCGTCGACGGCGACCGTTCGGAGCTTCGGCTCAAGATCGAAGGGCATGTCGAGCGCGACGGCAAGATTTTCGACGAGTTCCGGGTGCGCTTTCAGCTGCCGGTGCCGGCCGAGGGTTCCGAAGTGCCGGTCGCCATGGTGTTCGATCGCAAGCTGCGAACCGGCCAGGAGTTCCTGCTGCGCGCCAAGGTGATCGAAGAAGTCTCGGGCAAGGAGCTGGTGCTCACCCGCGGTTTTCGGGTGCCCAGCACGCCGACGCCCATGGACGAGCCGCCGGTGCCGGAAGACGCTATCGTCGCGATCGGCAACGAGCTCGGCAAGACCCGCATCTCGGGCTACGACAGCCTGGTCCTGGTGCCGCCCGAGTCGGATGTGATCTTCGGCCTGTGGCGGGCCGAGGCGCTGGTCACCGGTGAACGCATCGTCAAAGTCGCCTTCTTCCTCGACGACGCCGTGCAGCTCACCCGCCGCCGGCCGCCGTTCTCCGCCGAGCTTCGGCTCAGCGAATTTCCCACCGAGCAAGTAGTGAAGGTGGAAGGCTACGATGAGCACGGCACGGTGGTGGCGTCGGACGAAGTGATGCTCAATCAGCCCCATGGTGAGCTGAAGGTACGCATCACCGATCCGCCGCGCGGCCGCTCGGCGGTGGGAACCGTCAAGGCCAAAGCCGAGATCATCATTCCCGAGGAGACTCGCATCACCAAGGTGGAGTTCTTGGTCAACGATGAATCGCAGGTCATGGTCGAGAAGCCGCCGTGGGAAGCGAAGGTCGACGTGCCGCCCGGCCAGGACCTCGTCTACTTGACGGTCGTCGCCGAGCTCAACGACGGCTCGCGAGCGGAAGACGTGCGCTTTCTGGTGGCGCCGGACCATATAGAAGAGGTCGACGTCAACCTCGTCGAGCTCTACACCACCGTCACCGACAAGAGCGGTCTGTTGATTCGCGGCCTGGAGCGGGAAGAGTTCAAAGTCTGGGAAGACGGTCGCCCGCAGAAGATCGCCAAATTCGAGCTGGTGGAGAACCTGCCGCTGACCCTCGGCGTCACCATCGACACTTCGGGCTCGATGTTCGAGTCCCTGGGCGAGGCGCAGCGTGCCGCGGTCGGGTTCCTGGAGAGCATGATCACGCCGCGCGACCGCTGCTTCGCCCTGGCGTTTGCCGATAAACCGGCGCTGCTCATGGAGCGTACGTCCGACGTTGGCGCAGTGGCCGCAGTACTGGAGAATCTGGTCGCCAACGGCTCGACCTCACTGCACGATGCGATTGTCACCAGCCTCTATTACTACCGTGGCGTGCGTGGTCGCCGCGCCCTGGTGATCCTCTCCGACGGCGAAGACACCTCGAGCTCGCTGGAGTTCGCAGAGGCTCTCGAATACGCCAAGCGCAGCGGCGTTGCCGTGTTCACGATCGGACTGCGCATCGGCAAAGCCGAGATCAGCGTGCGGCGCAAGCTCGAGAAGCTGGCCGAGCAGACCGGCGGTCGTACCTTCTATATCAAGGAAGCGACGGAGCTGGCGGCGGTCTACAAAGACATCGAGCGCGAGCTGCGCAGTCAATATCTGGTGGCCTACAGCTCGGACCAGCAGGGCGATAGCGGTCAGTACCACGAGATCGAGATCAAAGTGCGCGACGGAAAATTGAAAGCGCGAACGATTCAGGGCTACTATTCTTGAGGTGACACCCTCAAAGATCTATCGCTTCCAAAGATCTATCGCTTTTCCAGGTCTGCCTGCTGAAACAAGATCGCCCGTGCAACCATGATCGCCCGCACTAGAGCCCGTGCCGCGTATCGCGCCATCGCCGCCCTGGCGTTGGCCAGCATCGTGTTGGCCAGCATCGTGTTGGCCAGCACGGTATTGACCAGCCAGGCGCTGGCCAGCGGGGCCGACGAGCCGGCGACCCTCGAGCTGTCCTATCTCAACGGCGTCTACCGAGATCTCGACGCCAACCTTCAGCCGATTCGCCAGGGCGGAATCGTGATCCTGGTCTCGTCTCCCGAGCATCGCCTCGAGGTACACGGCAACCGGCTGAGCTTCCGCGCCAACGGCGACGGCACGGTAGACGCCGAGATGGAAGTCGATTTCGAGGGCGGCGGCGAGCTCATCGCCGACGTCCAGGGCATCGGCCGCTTCACCGATCGCGTCGTGGCCGCGCGCCAGACCGCCCGCGCCGCCGGCACCGTGCGGCTGGCGCACGCCGAGGGCGGCTATGAGCTGACCGTCGTCGATGCCGAGCCGTCCACTGAGCTACGGATCCGCAGCCAGCTCGCCGACCAGGTCGTCGGAGTCTGTGAGGCCGCCGCCTTGATTCCCTAGATCAGCCTGCCGTGCGACGGTATCGGTAAGTCG
>JBCCEE010000571.1:0-5270 GCA_039030415.1 Acidobacteriota bacterium | reverse complement strand
CCTCCTAAAGATGTGTCGCCAGCCCGTCGGCCCCGCTGCGGGGCGCGATCGGAACCGAGGCCAGCTGAGGCTGGCCGATTGCCCTAAAGGCGGAGGTCGAGTTGGGATTCCCTCATCGGAATCTCCTGAAGAGGCTTATCCAAGTCGAAGGCCGCGACGCGTATACTTGAGGAAGATTGGTCACGGAGGATTTCTAAGTGATGCGTTGGCAATCACTATCGGTTTTGGGGTTGGTGGTCAGCATCGGCGGATGGCTTGGCATTTCGCCGGCGAGTGCCCAGCCCGATCCGGTGATCGATCTGGCGACGGTGTCGCCGGATGACGGAGTGCTGCGCCGGGTCTACGGTGCTACCGGTGACGGCCGCTTCGGGCTGCCGGTGGCCGGCGGTCATGACGTCGATGGCGACGGATTCATCGACTATGCGGTGGCGTTCATGCTTTCCGATTCCCCGGGGCTGCTGGCGGCTGGCGAAGTCGATCTGATTTTTGGCGACGGCACCACCGCCGGTATCGTCGATACCGCGACCGACGATCCTCGAGCGCTTCGTTTCTACGGCACGCAGAGGCGTGAGAACGCCGGCAGTGAGATTTGGATGGACGACGTTACCGGCGATGGCCTCGGTGACCTCCTGATCAGCCGGCAGAATTTCACCCCTGGCGCCGGCCGGCTCGGTGCCGGCGCCCTCACTATTGTGGTCGGCGGCCCGGCATTGCGCGATCAGGCGCAGAGTCTGGAGCCGGTCGATCTTTCTGGGCCGCCGCAAGGTATCGTGCTGACGACCCTGGTCGGCCCACAGCGGCTCGACCGACTCGGCATCTGGATGCGCACTGGCGACGTCGACGGTGACGGCGTTGCCGACATCGTGGTTGGCGCCGATCAAGAGGATCTCGGCGAAGAGCCCAACCGCGGCGCCGCCTACGTGATCCGCGGCGGTGCACATCTGGTGACCGCCGGTCTGGTCGACCTCGCCCAGCCCGAGCTGTCGCCGCTGGCCGGCCATATCGCCAAGATAACTCCGCCGCCGGGCTCGGCGGGCTACCACCTCGGGGCGACCTGCCAAATCGCCGATCTCGACGGCAACGGCCGCGGTGAAGTGCTGCTGGCGGCGGCGCTCAACCGAGCCGGCGCCAGTCTCGAGGCTGACGGCGCGCCGCCCGGCTCCGCCGAACCGTCCGGCGGTGCCCCCGACGGTACCGTCTACATCGCCTGGGACGACAACTTCCCGGCCGAGCTGTGGCCAGCCGATTTCAGCTTCGATATCTCGGCATCGCCGGGCGGGCGGACGGCGATCAACGGCGAGAATTTCAACGTCACCTTCGGCGAGGAGATCTTGGGCGGGCTGGATTACGACTTGGACGGTAGCGCCGATCTCTTCGTCGGCGATCTGGTTGCCGACGGTACCGCCGACCGCAGCCGCCCGAGCTCCGGGCTCGGCCACGTGCTGTTCGACGCCGCAGCCCTGCGAGGGCGGGAATTCGACATGGAGACACCGCCAGCCGACCTCCGCATCACCCGCATCCTCGGACCGTCCGCGGGAGCGATCGCCGCCGATACCGCTGCCCATGGCGATTTCGACGGCGACGGCGCTAGTGATCTCGCCTTCACCTCGCCCCATGCCCAGCCTCAGGGACGCGACAATGCCGGCGCCGTTCACGTCCTCTTCGGCAGGGCGGGGGGCTGGCCGTCTCTGATCGATCTGTCCGCAAGCGCATTTCCAGCTCCCGAGGTGGTTAGGGTGGCTGAAGTGCAGGGCGCCCAGGGCGCCGGCCTCGGCGACGTCGGAGACACTCTGGGCTACAGCGCCGCGGCGGGCGACGTCGACGGTGATGGTCTGACCGATCTGATCGTCAACGAGATGGTCGGCAACGGTCTGGCGCCGGATGCGGTCGACGTCGGCAATCTCCTGGTGCTGAGCGGCCGGGCGCTGCGCGGCGAGAGCTGCGTGCCTTCGCCTAACGCACTGTGCTTGAGCAATGATCGCTTCCGGGTGGAGGCCACCTGGGAGGATTTCAACGGTGTCTCAGGAGAAGGGCAGGCGGCAGAGCTCACCGACGACACCGGGACGTTTTGGTTCTTCGACGCCGCCAACGTCGAGCTGGTGGTCAAAGTGCTCGACGCCTGCGTCGATCCGTTCAACCGCTTCTGGGTGTTTGCGGGCGGCCTCACCGACGTCGGCGTTGTGCTCACCGTCACCGATACGGTGACCGGCGAGCGGCAGGTCTACAGCAACGCGCTCGGCAATGCTTTTCAGCCGATTCGCGACACGGACGCCTTTGCTACCTGTCCTGCCGACGGCGGCGCCTCGAGCTCGCGATCGAGCGGGGGCATTGCGTCGACTCCAGGGGACATCGAATTGGCTGCTAGCAAGGTCACCGGTGCGTGTACGCCAAACACCACGACGCTCTGCCTCAGCAGCGGGCGCTTCGCAGTGCAGGGCAGCTGGCAGACCGTCGACGGCGCGGGGGAAGCGCAAGCCGTCATGCTCACCGGCGACACCGGCTATCTCTGGTTCTTCGGTCCCACCAACGTCGAAGCTCTGGTCAAAGTGCTCGACGCCTGTGGCCTGCCCGGGTTCGAGAGTTTCTGGGTCTTTGCTGCGGGGCTGACCGACGTCGGGGTCGAGCTCACCGTCACCGACAGGGTGTCGGGGCAGGTGAGGTCGTATTCCAACGAGCTCGGCACCGCCTTCCAGCCGATCCAACAGACCGACGCCTTCCGAACCTGTCCCTAGGCGGCTGGGAAGCGGACAGCATGAGCAGCCGTCAGCAGGAGGGCCCCGAGTGGGTCACGCGGGGTAAGACGATCCGACAACTGATTCAAGAGCTCAGGAGCTTCGAGAACCAGGATCTCGAGGTGCGCCTCTCTCTCGACGACGGAGACACCCACGCGGCCATCAGCTTGGTGGCGAAGATTGACGATACCTACTGCGTGCTGATGAATTCCGCGTCGAAGTTCGCTTTGGCTCCCGCCGGTGCCTCCGATCAGGAGCCGGGGCCGTCCGATGCTTGGGGTGATCTGGGGCCCCGGGAACGCGTCTGAGAAGCGCGCGCGTCGAAAGTTTGCATTTCGAGGCCTGAGTGCAACCCAGGGTGGATCTCGTCCGCGCGGGATGACGCCCGCTGCGATGAAGGCGGACCGCTGGGCGGAGGCTGCGCCTTTTACAAGACACTGACAAGTTTGTGCGAATTGCCTGCAACCAACTGATTTATTATTCGTAATAAGCGCAATCTATTTGTTCAAGAAGTACTCAGAGGAATCTTACATATGCCTTCACTGCCGGTGACGCTGCCTTCGACCCGAGTCCCGAGCCCGAGTCCGGTCCAGGAGCTGCCGCCGATCCGCGGAGAACGTTCGTTCGTCAAAGAACATGCCGTGCTGGCCCGCATGGCCTGGCGGGCGGCTACCGGCCTGTCACCCAAAGTGGCCTGGAAGGCGGCGCACCTCTATGCCTACAAGGGCGCCAAAGCGATCTGGTCCTACAAGCGAAGGCTCGGTCGGGGCGAGCTCTATCCGCCGTTCATGTTCATCGCGCTGACCAACACCTGCAATCTGCGCTGCCATGGCTGCTGGGTAGAGAAGGAAGGCACGGCGTACTTCATCGGTGAAGAGGATCTCGACCGGATCATCGAGACCGGCAAGAAGCACAACGCCTACTACTACACCCTACTGGGCGGTGAGCCGTTCATGTTCAAGGGCATCTGGGACGTATTCGAGCGCCACTCCGACTGCTACTTCCAGGTCATCACCAACGGCATGCTGTTCACGCCGGACCACGTCGAGCGGCTGCGGCGCGCCGGCAACGTCACACCCTTGATCAGCCTCGATGGGTGGCGCGATCAGAACGATCTGAGGCGTGGTGACGGCGTCTGGGAAGCCGCGCTCGCAGGCCTAGAGCGGCTCCAGCGAGCCAAGCTGCTGTTCGGCATCGCGACCACTGCCACCGGCCTCAACATGCACGAGGTGATGTCCGATGAATACGTGCGCTTCTTCTCGGAACGTGGCGCCATGTACCTCTGGTACTACGTCTATCGGCCGATGGGTGAAGAGCAGCACCCCGAATATTGCGTCTCCAAGGAACAGCTGATCTGGATGCGCCAGCGCCTGCTCGAGCTGCGTCGGACTCAGCCGATGCTGATCATCGATACCTACTGGACCGCTGATGGCGAGGCGTTCTGCCCGGCCGCGATGGGGCTGGGGTACCACATCGGACCGCGCGGCTCGATCGAGATCTGTCCGGCGCTGTCGTTCGCTGCCGAGACGGTGCGCGACGGCGACGACCTTTACGACACCTTCAATGAGAGCCAATTCCTGCGCGGCTTCCAGAAGTTCGTCACGAATCGAACCAAGGGCTGCGTGATCCTCGAGCATCCGCAGGAGCTGCACGACTACATTCAAGGCAGCGGCGCCGAAGACTTCAGCGGTCGTGAATCGGCGTTTCAGGAGCTCAACGGCATCACTCCACGCCACAGCCACCATCTGCCGGGGGAGGAGATCCCGGAAGACTTCTGGCTCTACCGGTTGCTCAAGAAGAACGTCTTTTTTGGAATGGGCGCGATCGGTTGAGCGACCTGGCGACGGAGCCGCGCTCCGTTTACCTGGATCATCACGCCACGACGCCCTGCGACCCTCGGGTGCTAAAGGCAATGCTGCCGTGCTTCAGTGAGGCGTTTGGCAACGCCTCGAGCCTGCAGCATACGTTTGGCCAGCAAGCGGCGGCGGCGGTCGAGAAGGCACGGCACCAGGTCGCGGAGCTGATCGCGTGTGAGCCGGCGGAGATCGTGTGGACGTCCGGAGCGTCGGAGTCCGACAATCTGGCGCTCAAGGGCGTGGCCGAGGCCTATGCCGTTCGCGGTCGCCACCTGGTCACCGCCGCCACCGAGCATCGTGCGGTGCTCGACGTCTGCAGCCGCCTCGAGCGGCGCGGCTTCGAGGTCACCTATCTCGCCGTCGGATCCGATGGACGGGTTGACCCGCAGGCGGTGCGAGCGGCGCTGCGTGACGACACGGTCTTGGTCTCCCTCATGCTCGCCAACAACGAGATCGGGGTCTTGCATCCGCTGCGCGAGATCTCCGAGATCTGTCGCCAGCGAGGCGTGCTGGTCCACACCGATGCGGCTCAGGCCCTGGCCTGGGAAGACTGCCGCGTCGACGAGCTCGGCGTTGATCTGCTGTCGATCTCGGGTCACAAGCTCTACGGTCCCAAGGGCGTCGGTGCGCTCTATGTCCGCCGTCGCCGTCCGCGGGTGCGGCTAGTGCCGCGCATCGACGG
>JBCCEE010000570.1:0-5280 GCA_039030415.1 Acidobacteriota bacterium | reverse complement strand
GACGATCTCGGCCCCCTGCTCCTGCATCGCCTTGACCGCCGCTTCCATCAGCTCGTCGACCCGCGGATCGAAGCCGAAGTACTGGCGGCCGACGCCGATACGAGCCCCCGTCAGCCCCTTGGCGTCGAGGAATTGAGCGTAGTCGACGTGCGACTTGCCTTCGCTGGCGGCGGTCGCTTCATCTTCCGCGTCGACTCCCACCATACCGCCCAGCAGGGTCGCAGCGTCGGCGACGGTGCGCGCCATTGGCCCTGCCGTATCCTGCGTGTGAGAGATCGGAATGATGCGCGAACGGCTGAGCAGCCCCACCGTCGGCTTGATGCCGACGATGCCACAGGTCGAGGACGGGCAGACCACCGAGCCATTGGTCTCGGTGCCGACCGCCGCCGCCGCCAGGTTGGCGGACACCGACGCTCCCGAGCCCGAGCTCGAGCCGCAGGGATTGCGGTCGAGCGCGTACGGGTTGCGGCACTGCCCGCCGCGCCCGCTCCAGCCGCTCGATGAGCGTGTCGAGCGGAAATTGGCCCACTCCGAGAGGTTGGCTTTGCCGAGCAGGACGGCACCGGCTTCCCGCAGCTGGTTGGCGACGTGTGCGTCCTTGGCCGGGATCGAGCCGGTCAGCGCCAGCGAGCCGGCGGACGTGGTCATGCGATCGGCGGTCGCGATGTTGTCCTTGAGCAGGATCGGAATGCCGTGCAGCGGCCCGCGGGCTCCGCTCGTCGCACGCTCTTCGTCGAGGGCGCGGGCGATGTCCACCGCCTCGGGATTGGTCTCGATCACCGACCTGAGCTCCGGCCCCTGGCGATCGATCGCGGCGATGCGCTCGAGATAGAGCTCGGTCAGGCGCTCCGCCGTCCAGCGCCCGCTCTCCATGCCCGCCTGCAGCTCGGCCAGCGTCACCTCCTCGAGCTCGAACGAAGCCGGCACGGCAGGTGATTCGGAAGCTCCATCTGAGGCCGAACCGGGGGCCGGAGCGTCACCGCTCGGCGCACAGGCTGCCGTGGTGGCGGCCACCAGGCCACCGAGCGCCAGCAGCTCCCGGCGATTCAAGCTACCGCCAGTCTCTTCGGAAGAAGGCTTGTCCGTCATGACGCGACTCCTGGAATGCTGTTCATGGTGTGTCGCGCGATTGTATCCAAGCCTCGACCGTCCGCACTCCCTCATCGTTTGCTCCACGTTCCCTCATCGTTCCCACACGTCTTTGCCCGACGGGCGTCATAGGTTGAGCAGGTGCTGGCCGACTCGAGCTGGCACGCATCCATTCGAGATATCCAAGGAGCTCACTATGTACAAGGCAACCCGTTCGCTGGCTGCCCTTTTTGTTTTGGCATGCTTCACTCTGCCTCAGCCGGTCGCAGCCGGCCAAAGTCATTTCGAGATCTTCGCCGGTCAGTACTTCGCCGACTCGTCGATCGGCGACGAGCCGGTGGTCGGCCTCCGCGGCGGCTACCGCTTCAACGATCGCTTTGGCCTCGAGGCCTCGCTGTCCCGGGCCGAAGTCATCGACCCCATCGCCTCTGTCTTCGGAGCCGACGGCGACGGCGTCTTCTTCGACGTTTCGGCGAGGTGGTACCTCACTCCCGAAAAAAGGGCGCAGTGGGTCCTCTACGGCGGCCCCGGCTACGCCAGCCTGGAGAGCGGTCGCCAGTTCCGATTCGACTTCCTTGGCCCAAGAGACCCCGACGACCCCGTTCTCAGCACCGATTCGGTGAGTCTGCACGTCGGCATCGGGGTCGAGATCGCAGTCGGGCGGCGGACCTACTTGCGACCGGACGTCAAGGCGCGCTGGCTCGAAGGCTACAGCAGCAACGATGGATTCCTGCGCAGCGACTTCGAGTACGAAGCGACGGTCGGATTCGGCTGGAAGTTCGGTAAGCCGTGACCCCAATCGATCGCACCGCAGGCGTGGTGCGATCACGGCTTACACCGACGAGGAGGCTCCCAGGGAGTTTGCAAACTCCCTGGGAGCTTTGTCTTTTCAGGGCGACTGCCAGGGTGCCCGGTCCCCTCGCTTCCTCGCAAGCTCTCGAGCTCGGGCCCCTATGGGAGCGGCTCTCTCAGCTCCGTAAAAGCTTGTCCAGAGCGGCTTAATCGGCTAGGATTCGCCTCGATTTCTAAGGGTTGAGCGACGGCAAGCCAACGATCACAAGAGCCAGTACCGGCTCGATCTGGGCACCGTCTGACGGAGCCAGAACGCATCGATGTGCAATTCGAGCCCAGAAGACCAAGCCCCCGCCGAAGATCCAAGGCTTTCGGAAGAAACCGTATCCAGGACTCCGGTAGACCGTCGAACGCTGCTCAAGGCCCTGTCCTACGGCACACTGTCAGCGGCCGGAGGCCTGGTCGGCTGGCGTTTGGCGGACCGGTGGCAGGCCGATCACTCCCCCGGCTCCGAGCTGCCTCCCGAGATCATAAAAGCGGCCATCGAAAGCGCGGTGGATCCGGTCTCGGATGAAGGCAGCCTAAGGCTGCAAGCCGAGGGTTCCGAGCCCATCCAGGATCAGGCCAGCTATCTCGAGAAGATCCGCAACTTCGACGAGGTCTATGCCGAAGACGTCATCCTGGACGAGCAGCAGATGAAGATCCTCGAGTCGACGGCTCGCCGGCTGACCAAAGCCCAGCGAGTCATCGGACACGGGCATTTCAATCTGGTGAGCTTCGACGATCTGCTCAAGTACTGCCGGCGTTTCCGCTCCATCGGCCGCATGCAGCCCCAGGAGCTCGACTTCCTCGAAGAGATCTTCGCCGCGGATGCCGCCGACTACGGTTTCTTCGGAGAGAAGGTCCAGACCGAGATGACGGCGGTGATCCCTGAGCGAGATGTCGTCAAGATCGCGGGTACCGGCCACTTCCTGTTCCGAGGCGAGCCCGAGAACAAATACGCGAAGATGTGCAAGGACCTCGACGGCAACATCTTTCTAACTTCGGGTATCCGCAGCGTCGTCAAGCAGATGCAGCTGTTCTTGGACAAGGCCGTCAGCACCGACGGCAACCTGTCGCAAGCTTCGAGGTCGCTGGCGCCCCCGGGCTACTCGTTCCACGCCGTCGGTGATTTCGATATCGGCAAGGTCGGCGCGGGTCTCGACAACTTCAACGAAGTGTTCGCCGAGACCGACGAATACAAGAAGCTGGTCGATCTTGGCTACGTCGAGCTGCGTTACACCCCGACCAACCCGTTCGGCGTCCGTCACGAGCCCTGGCACATCAAGATGAAGGCGTAGATAGCAGCCCCCGATCGCGGGGCTGCATCGGCGACCAAAGCTCGCGAGGAGCAGCCCATGCGTGACATTCTCACTGACGTGCAAGCGTGGCAGGAGGCTGGCAAAAGGACGGCTATCGCTACGGTCGTCAAGGTCTGGGGCTCGGCGCCCAGGCCGTTGGGATCCAAGATGGCGATCTCCGATGCCGGTGACATGTCCGGCTCGGTCAGCGGCGGCTGCGTCGAAGGCGCCGTCTTCGAAGAGGCTCAGGAAGTCCTGGCCTCCGGAGCCCCCAAGCTGGTGGGCTACGGCGTGAGCAACGAAGAAGCCTGGGCTGTGGGCCTCTCCTGTGGCGGCCGGATCGAGATCTTCATTGAAAGCGTAGAGGCCTGAGCCATGCGCCGAGAGATCTACCGCTACCTCGAGACATGCCTGAGCTCGGACCGACCGGTGGCCGTAGCCAGCGTCGTCGGGGGCCCGCGCTTCGGCGAGCAGCTGTTGATCGCGCCTGCCAGCGGCGAGCAGCCGGCCGAACGGGTCGGCGGTTTCGAAGATCCCGAGCTCGAGCGAGCGGTCACGGACCGGACCGCCGAGCTACTCACCAGCTTTCAGTCTCAGCGCGAGCGTTTTCATGTGGCGTCAGCAGCTGAGGGCGCCAGAGAGGTAGACGTCTTCATCGAAGTCCATGCGCCGCGCCCCAAGCTCGTGATCATCGGCGCGGTGCATGTCGCGGCCGCGCTAGTGACCTTCGCGAAGGTACTCGGCTTCAAGACGCACGTGGTCGATCCGCGCACCGCGTTCGCGACCCCCGAGCGCTTCGCCCACGCCGACGAGCTGTCGACGGCTTGGCCCGATGAGGCCCTGCGCAACCTCGGCATCACCGAGAATACGTTCATCGCGTTGCTGTCCCACGATCAGAAGCTCGACCTGCCTGCGCTACAGATCGCGCTGCCCAGCCCAGCCCGCTACATCGGAGCGCTCGGCTCGAAGAAGACCCACCGCAAGCGCGTTGCGGCCCTGCTCGAAGCCGGGATACCTTCCGAGCAGATCGAACGCATCCACAATCCGATCGGTCTCGACCTCGGCGGTCGACGGGCCGAAGAGATCGCCGCGGCAATCCTGGCCGAGATGATCGCGGTCCAGCACGGCAAAGCCTGAGCCATGACCGGCGCCCAAGCGCCCCTGGAGGTCGCAGGCATCGTCTTGGCCGCCGGCACATCGACCCGGCTGGAAGCCGAAATTCCCAAGCAGTTGCTGCGGCTCGACCGCCTGCCGCTGATCGCCCACGTGACGCAGGCCACAGTCGCCTCGCGCCTGCGAGAGGTCGTGGTGGTCGTCGGGCACGCGGCGGCGGAAGTAACTCAGGCTGTAGCGGGCTACGACGTCCGTACCGTCGAAAACCCAGACTATCGCACCGGACAGAGCAGCTCGGTGCGAACGGGCCTGCGAGCCATCGATCCGCGAGCCGAAGCCGCGCTGTTCCTGCAGGCGGATCAGCCCCTGATCACGCCACAGCTCATCGACCAACTGCTAGTTACCTATCGCAAGAGTGGCGGCCCGATCGTCGTTCCGACCTACGCCGGACGTCGCAGTTCGCCAGCCCTGTTCGACCGCCGCCTTTTCCACGAGCTCGAGCAGCTCACCGGCGATGTCGGAGGGCGCCGCATCATGGCGCGCAATCCCAGTCGCGTGCTCGAGCTGCCCGTGGACAACCCGCTCGAGCTCGAAGACGTCGACACCTTCGCCGACCTCGAGCGGCTGGCGAACGCAGCCGGACTCACCGCGGACGAGCGCGTGCGAGAGCACGACGCCTGAGAGGTCGATTCGGTTCGACGCTCACGGCCGGTCAGCCTCGTTGGGCGCGTGGAGTCGGCAGCCCAACGTCAGTCACCCGAGGGACGAGAAACGCTGTTCTATGTCGATCGAGCGTACGATCGTCTTGTAGTAGCGGCTAGCGTTCCCCATTTTCTCGACGAACTCGTTGCGAAAGCCCGCGGAGTCGGGATCCGAGTCCAGCAGGTCCATCAAGACCGAGATCCGCTTGTCCAGGAAGCTGATCTGCTGGTCCACTGGCGCACCG
>JBCCEE010000569.1:0-5302 GCA_039030415.1 Acidobacteriota bacterium | reverse complement strand
TAGGTGAACGTGCCGCTGCGTCCGATCGTCTCCAGCCCGTCGATCTCCGAGAAGCGAGTCTGGACCCGCTGCAGGATGTCGCGGTAGCCGAGCTCGTAGACCGGATACGCATGGGCGACGCGATGCACGCCAGCAATCTCGTGGGCATGCTCCGGCAGGATTTTCAGGCGCACCAGCTCCTGGGCTACGCGCTCGGCCAGCGTCCGATCGCGCCACACCTCGTCGTCTTCGAAGCAGGTCACCTCGGCGCACAGCGAGGTCGCGCCGGCGGGGGCATTGTGTGGGCTGAAATAGGTCGGCTCGTGGATACGCGAGATCGTCACGTCAGGGTCGTGAAGGTAGATCCACGACGCATCGAGGAGGGGGCCGGGGCGATGGACCTTCAGGAAGACGCAGACCACCGCCCGATAGCGCAGGCGGCAAGCCAGACCCAGCAGCCGCGCCAGCTCGACGAGCGGAATCGTCGAGACCACGCGCTCGGCCGGTATCTTCAGGATGCCATCGGCGTGCCGCACCGAGACCTGCTGAACCCGATCGGCCTGGATGTCGAGGTCGACGACCTCGGTACGCTCCATCAGCTGCGCGCCGTGGCGCCGTGCCTCGGCGCCGAGATTGCGCGAGAGGGTCCGAATGCCGCCCTCTTCGGGATAGATCTCCTGCCGCGGGTGGGTGAAGCCCGTCGTCAGGTGACCGTAGTTTGCCCGCTCTCCCACCCTCAGGTCGGGCGGCGCCAGCTCAGCCTCTAGATGCCGGGGGGGCAGCCCCCACCATTTCTCGGTGTAGTCGCCAAAGAACTCTTGGTAGAGGGTGGTGCCGACGCGCGAAGCGACGGCCTCTTCGAAGTTCTCGGCGGAACCACGCGGCGCGGCGAGCTCCAGCTCCTGCTTGGCCTTCTCGCGCAGTGCCCTGGGCAGGCGCTCGATGTTGGCGTTCGGCAGCGTCGGAATCACGAATTCGAAGGCGCGCCCGTATTTGTAGATCAGCGGCTTGGACGGTGCGTTGCGGTAGCGGCCGAGGAGCTGCTTGGCCGCCTGCAGGATTTCCGGGTCGGCGCTGCGGAATACGTGCGGCCCGGTGTCGAAAATGAAGCCGTCATAGGCGTGGCTGGAAGCGAGGCCGCCGATCCGATGGCGCTCGATCACGGTGACCTGATGGCCGGCCTGCGCGTCTCGCAGGGCGCGAGCCAGCCCGGTCAGGCCACCGCCCAGGATTACGGTTCGCACGCCAGCCGATCTCTCAGGGCGTCTAGCCGTGGCGGGATCGGGGCGGGCCGCGTGATGGCCCGCGCCGCCGCCGGTACGTCCTTGAGACCGGTACCGGTGATCAGCAGCACGACGCGCTCGCCGGTCTCGACGAGGCCGGCTTCGTGGGCGGTTTCGCGGCCGGCCCGGGGGGCGGCCGCCCCCGGCTCGGCAAAAACGCCGCTGAGGCGCGCCAGGCGAGCGATGGCTTCGACGATGGCGTCGTCGCTCACCGCGACGCCGGCGCCCTGGGACGCGCGGATCTGCTCCAGGCAGTAGCGGGCGTTGCGCGGCACCTCGACGACCAGGCTATCGGCGACGCTGGCGGCACCGGGCACCGGCGTGACGTCGATATCGCCGTGCTCGAGGGCTTCGACGATGGCATTGGAGCCCTCGGGCTGGACGGTGATCAGACGCGGCCGGCGGGGAATCAGGCCGGCGCGCTCGAGGTCGGCGAAGCCTTTGGCGACGCCGGAGATGATCACCCCGTCGCCGGTCGTCACCACCACGGCGTCGGGACACTCCGGCGCCATGCTGGCGGCGATCTCGAGCGCCGCGGTCTTCTTGCCCTCGATCGTGAACGGGTTGAGGCCGGTGTTGCGGTTGTACCAGCCGAGCGTCTCGCATGCCTCCAGGCAGAGCTCGAACGCATCGTCGTAAGTCCCTTCCACGGGCAGCACGCGGGCACCATAGGCCATCATCTGGATCAGCTTGGCTTCCGGGGCAGTCTGCGGCACGAAGACCACCGCCTGCGTGCCGGCGGCCGCCGTCACCGCGGCCAGCGCGGTGGCCGCGTTGCCGGTCGAGGCCGCGGCGATCGTGCCGTAGCCGTACTGCCGGGCCTTGGCCGCCACCAGTAGGGACGCGCGATCCTTGGTCGAGCCGGAAGGGTTGCGGGCATCGTCCTTGAGCCACAGTCGCGGCATGCCGAGATGACGCCGCAGCTCGGTCGCCGGCAACAGCGGCGTGCCGCCGACCTCGAGCGGCGCCAGATGCTCGGCCGCGACCGGCAAGAAGGCGGTGAGGAATTCCGCGCTGGTGAACGGCGCCTTCGGCCAGCGCTCGGGCAGCGTGTCGAGCTCCACCTCGAGCACGCCGCGCAGCGATCCCCCCGGCTCCTGCAGCTCGCTGCAGATCGGGCAGGTCAGGCGGACCTCGTCTTCGGCGTAGGAGGCGCCGCACTCGTGGCAGCGGAAGCGAAATTTCAGCACGAAACTCAGCTCAGCTGTCGCGGTGCGCCGCGCTCGACGACGCGGCGCAGCGCATCGGCAGCGTGCTCGAAGCGATTCAGCAGCATCATGGCGGCGATCACGTAGGGTTTGTGCTTGGCCTCATGGTACGTGGCGGTGCGGTAGCGGTCGAAGACGCTCGCCGCGACTTCGCCCTGCTCGCAGCTGACGCCGCTGATGTCGGCGGGCAGGCAGTGCATGTAGAGCGCCTTGCCGTCCCGGGTGGTGGCCATCAGCGCTTCGTTGCACTCCCAATCGCGATGGCCGTCATTGCGCTTCAGGCACTCCTGCTCCAGAGCGTCGAGCCGGTCGTTGTGGCCGCCGCGCAGGTACTCAGTGCGGCGCTGCATCACGTCGTAGGGCGCCCAGCTCTTGGGGTAGACGATATCGGCCGAGTCGAACGCTTCAGCCATGCTGCTGGTGACCTCGAACGAGCCGCCCGCGTCCTGCGCCTGGCGTCGCGCCAGGTCTTCGATCTCGGGCATCAGGCCGTAGCCCTCGGGATAGGCCAGGGAGACGTCCATGCCGAAGCGGGTCATCAGGCCGATGACGCCCTGCGGCACCGACAGCGGCTTGCCGTAGGACGGCGAGAACGCCCAGGTCATGGCGATCTTCTTGCCGCGCAGCGCCTCCAGCGAGCCGAAGGTCTGCTGCAGGTGCAGGAGATCGGCCATGGTCTGGGTGGGATGGTCGCGATCGCACTGCAGATTGATGAGCGCCGGTTTCTGCGGCAGCACGCCCTCTTCGTGCCCCTGGCGCACCGCCTGCGAGACCTCGACCATGTACTCGTGGCCCGCGCCCAGGAACATATCGTCGCGAATGCCGATCACTTGAGTGAGGAAGGAGATCATGTTGGCGGTCTCGCGCACCGTCTCGCCGTGGGCGATCTGGCTCTTGGTCTCGTCGAGATCCATGAGAGTCAGGCCGAGAGCGCTGGCGGCGCTGGCGAACGAGAACCGGGTGCGGGTGGAGTTGTCGCGAAAGATCGATACCGCCAGGCCGCTCGCGAAGACGCGCGAATCGACATTGGCCAGGTAGAGCTCCTCGAGGATCTCCGCCGCCAGCAGCGTTGCCCGCAGGTTGGCCTCGGACTGCTGCCAGGTCAGCAGGAAATCGTTCTGGTAGAGATCGGTGTCGAGCTCGCTCAGCCGATCGATCAAGCCCTGGATGTTCTCGTTCATAGGTCTCCTCGCCGCATCACCTCACCAACTCTCTTATGCGTCTTCCGTCAGCTGATTTTTTATTGCCGCCAGGCGTTCGGGGATCAGGCTGTAGACGGCGGCGGCCTTCACCAGGTCGTCGACGGCGACCCACTCTTCGGTGGTGTGGGCGAGCTCTTCGAGGCCGGGGGCGAATCCGACCGACGGGATGCCGTGGCGCCCCATGGTGGCGACGCCGTTGGTGGAGAAGGACCAGCGCGAGATGCGCGGCGGGGCACCGACCACCGACTCGACCGCACCGGCGACGCTCGACACCGCCGGGTGATCCTCGGCCAGCACCCAGGTGGGGAAGAACTTCTCCTGGTAGGCGCGCTCGCCGCGCCAGCTGGTGACGTCGTATTCGAGCAGCGAGACCTCGGCGTCGCCGAGGTTGGGCAGCGCGCGCAGCTCGGCGAGGGCGGTCTCTACCGTCTCGCCGGTGGTGACCCGGCGGTCGACGTAGATCGTGGCGCTGTCCGGCACCGCGTTGAGCGACGGCGTGGTGCATTCGATGCACGATACCGTCACCGTGCCCTTGCCCAGGAACTCGTCTTCCGCCAGCCGCTGGTTCAGGGCCTCGATGTCACTGATGATCGGCGCCATCTTGTAGAGCGCGTTGACCCCGAGGTCGCATTGGGCGGCGTGCACCGATTTGCCACGGGTGACGATCTTGGCTTCGACACGCCCGCGCTGGCCGCGGTAGACGCCGAGGTTGGTGGGCTCGCCGATGATCACCACGTCCGGGCGGATGCCTTCTTTCTCGATCAGGTGCAGCAGACAGTAGCCGTCGCAATCCTCTTCCATCACCGAAGCGGTGAGATAGAGGGTGACGTCGTCCGGCAGCCCGCGCTCGGCGAGCATCTTGGCGCCGTAGGCCATGCAGGCCACCGCCGGCAGCTCGTCGACGGCGCCCCGCCCCCAGATCTTGCCGTCTTCGTATTTGCCCTCGAACGGGTCGAAGTCCCAAGACGCGGGATCGCCGACGCCGACGCAGTCGAAATGGCCGTCCATGAGAATCTTGAACGGTCCGTTGCCAATCTTTGCCACGACGTTGCCGAGACGGTCGAAGAACACCTCGTCGAATCCCAGCTTCTGATACTCCTTCAGGATGTGGTGGGCGCGGGCTTCCTCCTCGAGACTCGGGGAGGGGATCGCGATCATCTCGCGCAAGAAGGTGACGATGGCTTCACGGTGACTTTCGGCGTTGGCGAGTGCGTCGTTGGCGGCTCCCATTCGATGGCTTCCTCCACAGGGGTTTGACGTAAGCGGAATCGCTTCGTGGTTTTACCAGAGAAGGCAGCCGCAGGCCAATTGTGGCGACGGTACCGCTTGGCTAGACATCTAAGAGAATCCCCCCTAACCCCCCTTTTCCAAAGGGGGGAACCAGAATTAGGAGGATTGCTGCTCCTCGGCGATGAGCGGCTACCTGGCGCTGAAGCTGGACGCGATCTATTTAGCCAGGGCCGAGAAACGCAGTCCCCCAGGGCAAGGCTTTGAATCGCTGCCACAGGCCAGGCGCGGCGGCCCGGGCGCGTTCGGCGAGAGCTGCCGGGTCGGCTCGGGTGGGCTCGAAGTCGCGCAGCAGCACTTCGCCGCGGGCGACGGTATGGCGTACCGGCGCTTCGCTGAGTCC
>JBCCEE010000568.1:0-5308 GCA_039030415.1 Acidobacteriota bacterium | reverse complement strand
TCCAGCTGCAGGTAGGCCTTGACCTCGCTTTCATCCAGGTCGTAGCGCTCGGCGCGCACCTGCTGGGTGTAGTAACGCCAGTCCCAGGGCTCGAGCTCATGGTCCAGACCCGCCGCGGTGATGCGCTCCTCAATGTCGACGGCCTCTTCCAGGGCGCGATCGCGCGCCGGCCACCAGACCTGATCCATCAGCGACCCTGCCGCATCCGGCGTGCCGGCCATGGTACCGGCCGTGCGGTAGTGGGCGAAGGTCTCAAAGCCGAGCAGGTTGGCCTGCTCCAGACGCAGGGCCAGAATCTGGCGGATGGTCTCCTTGTTGTCGTACTCGTTGTCGTTGTCACCGCGCTGGGTCCAGGCGCGCCAAGCGGTTTCACGCTGCTCGCGGTCGGGCGAGGACTGCAGGAACGGCTCCACGCTGGAGCGGGCCAGGGTGATCACGTGGCCCTCCAGCCCGCGATCGGCTGCCGCACCGGCCGCCGCCGATACGATGTAGTCCGGCAGTTCGGCGAGGTCGTCTGCGCTCAGCGCTAGGGTCCAGGCTTCACGGTCGGCCTGCTCGTTCTGAGAGAACTGGGTGTAGAGACCGGCCAGCGATGAGCGGATCTCGGCAAAGCGCTCGCGATCTGCGCCTTCGAGCTGGGCACCGGCACGGATGAAATCCTCGTGCGTGGTTTCCAGTAGACGCGCCTGCTGGGGCGACAGGCCGAGCTCGTCCCGCTTCTGATAGAGCGCATCAATGCGGGAAAACAGGTCCGGGTTCAGCGTGATCGAGGCGTTGTGCGCGGCCAGGCGGGGGCTCATTTCGCGCTGGATCGCGCGAATCTCATCGTTCGAGGCCGACCGGTTCAGGTTGGCGAACACGAGCGAAATACGGCCGAGATCCATGCTCGACTGCTCCATAGCCAGCAGCGTGTTGTCGAACGTCGGTGGCTCGGAATTGGTGGCGATCGCCTCGATCTTGGCGCTGTGGTTGGCCAGGACCACCTCGTAGGCCGGCAGAAAGTGCGCTTCTTCAATCACATCTAGCGGCGGGGTGCCGAACGGCGTATCCCAGTCCGCCAGCAGTGGGTTGTCAGCAGCGGCGTCTGTGCTGTCTGGGCCAGCTGTGCAGGCGGCAAGGAGAAGAATGGACGTCAGGAGAATCAGTAGTTGGTTTGTTCTCATCAGCTCAGTACCGGGTTGGTTGACTGGAGTGCACCCTGCCAAGGTGCGGTCGGAGAGGCAGCGCCGCCTGCTCGAGCTCGGCGGTGGATAGCCCGATGCCGAGTGCAGCTGCTCGCAATGGTAGAGACGGTCGAGAAAGCCGCCGACCGAGGGCGGCTATCCGTTGGGTTGGCCACCTCGAGCTGGTTCGCCCCCATCACCACGAGGCGCCGCCGCGGCCCTTCGCGGGCTGCGGCTGAGCGCTATTGTAGCGCTTCTCTCAGACAGCTCCCTTCCGTCGTGGGCAAACTCGCTCTTGGGCGACGTTTCTCGGGCTCGGCGCCTGTCAGGTCAAAGGGTGTCGGGTGCTAGCATGGCGCCAATCGGCTCTTGGAGAAAAACACGTTGAAGCGAATTCGACGCCTATCGCTCGTTGTCCTGCTGCTGTCCGGAGTTGGCGGCGCCGCCACCGGCGATGAAGGCACAGACGAGTGTGCCCGGACGAAAGTGGAGAAGGTCGAAAGACCCAATGTGGTGTGGCAGCCCGGCCCGGGCGGCGTTCAGGTTCCTCTGTGGCCCCGGAATGTTGCGGTTCAGGCGCCTGAAACCGAAGGTAATCCGGAAATGGTCGGGAACGGCTCGCCGCTGATTGCCGGGCGTACCTGGAATTGGGCGACGTATGTCTCGCGTCCGACGATGACGGTCTATTCGCCGAAAGGTGAGAGCACCGGTGCGGCGATTTTGGTCTTACCGGGCGGCGGGTATGCGGCCGTGGCCATGGATCTCGAGGGAACCGAGGTTTGTGACTGGATCGTGCAGCACGGCGTCAGCTGCGTCCTGTTGAAGTACCGAGTTCCGCAAGTGTGGCGCCGAGGCGAGAACGGCGTTCAAATTCCGCCGGCCAAGCTGCTTCCCGTGGAAGACGCACAGCGTGCCATGAGCTTGCTGCGGCACCGGGCTTCGACCTACAGCCTTGATCCCGAGAAGATTGGCGTGATCGGTTTTTCCGCCGGAGCGCACCTCGCGGCTGTGCTGAGCAACGCGGAAGAGCGCGCTTACGATGCGGTGGACATGGCCGACGAGCAGTCCATGCGGCCTGACTTCGCGATCGTGATGTATCCCGGGCGCTTTCTGCCGGATCGACGTCCAGATACGGATCTGACGCTGGCTCCCTGGATGAAAATCAGCGCCAACGCGCCGCCCACCCTGTTGATCCACGCCATGAACGATCGGGTCAATGACATTCGGCATTCCATGGCGTATGGTCTGGCGCTCAGCGATGCCGGCGTGCCGGTCGACATGCGATTCTTTGCCAAGGGCTGCCATGCCTTCGGGTTGCGCCCGACAGCTGAGCCGATCACGACAGAGTGGCCCAAACTTGCCGTAGCGTGGCTGCGTAATATCAACATATTGTGAGCCCGGTTTTGTGAGCCCGGTTTTGTGAGCTCGGTCGCATCTTCAGCCCGAGAGCTCGATCGCCAGGGGCAGCCGAATTTCTGTGATCTTCTCCGGCTCCATAATGCCTCCAGAGCTCCACGAACGCTACCTTCGAGAGTCGCAGGCGCTCTGGGGAAGCCATGAGGATGCTGAGTCTGAAAGAGCCTGCAGCTTCCAAGGTCTCTACCGCGCTGGAGACCCCGCGCCGGAGACCCCGCGGCGGAGACCTCGGAAGAAGGCTAACCGGCCTATTTGGTGCGCGACCGCAGTCGCCACAGGAGCGACAGGGCGTAGGCCCCCGAAGCCGCGGCTCCAAGCCGTAGGAACTGTACCCACACCGGCCGCTTGGTCGGGATCAAGTTGTCATTGAGGTAGCGCTCCCGGGTCTCGGCGCGACGCAGCTTGCCGCTCGGCGTCTTGGGGACGGTGTGGGGCGGCACGCACTGCACGACGTCGGGCGAAGACTTGATCACCGATCGCACCTGGTGCTTGACCTCGGCGGCAATCCTCTGGCGCTCCTCGGGGTCCTTCTGGCGGGTCTCGGCGATGATCACCAGGCTCTCGCTGCCGGTCTTCGGGTTGGCGACGCCGAAGGCCGCAACGCAGCCGCGGCGCACGCCGTCGACGTCCGCCGCCGCGGTCTCGACCTCGGCCGGGTCGATGTTGCGTCCCGCCTTGATGATCAGGTCCTTCACCCGGCCGGTGACGAACAGGTCACCGTCGGCGAGGTAGCCGCGGTCGCCGGTGCGGGTCCAGCCGTCTTCGGTGCGGATGGCGGCGGTGGCTTGCGGGTTGAGGTAGTAGCCCTGGGTTGCCGAGGGGCCGCGGAACTGGATGTGGCCTTCCGTGCGCTCGGCCACCGGCACGTCGTCGTCGTCCACCAGGCGAATCTCATGGTTGACGAGGGCGCGACCGACGCCTACGAACTGCAGGGTCTCACTCGCGTCCTCGTCAGCCGTAGGCTCGGCGGCCGGTATCGCCTGACCGTCGTGCTGGAAGGCGTCGCGCTCGATGCGATCGATCCGCGGCGGCTCGGCGCGTATTGGGAAGGTCACCGCGACGGCGTTCTCCGCCAGGCCGTAGACCGGCGCAAACGCCTCGGCGCGGAAGCCGCAGGCCGCGAAACGGTCGCAGAAGCGCCGAACCGTCTCGGGATTGATCGGCTCGGCACCGTTCATTGCCTTGCGCCATGTCGACAGGTCGAGATCGGCCAGGTCGCGATCGCGGACGCGCCGCAGGCAGAGCTCGTAGGCGAAGTTCGGGGCCGGCGACAGGCTGCCGCGGTAGGTCCCCATGGCCTCCAGCCAGCGCTTCGGTCGGCGCAGGAAATCGAGCGGCGAAAAGCAGACCATCTCGAGGCCGTGGCACAGTGAGAAGAGCCAGCAGCCGATCAGCCCCATGTCGTGATAGAGCGGCAGCCAGCTGATCACCACGTCTTCGCGGCGTACCTGGATGGCCTCGCCGATGGCGTGCACGTTGGCGATCAGATTGCGGTGGGTGAGGGTGACGCCCTTGGGGTCGCCGGTGCTGCCCGAGGTGTATTGGATGAGCCCGAGATCCTGGTCGTCGAGCTCGATGTTTCTCAGATTGTCGAGCTCGGCGGCGGCGCCGCGTCCTTCTTCCGCCAGGGTGGAGGCGGTGGCGATGGTCTCCAGGCTCTCGACCTTGGGGCCGAGCAGCCGCGCCAGCGAGGTCATCTGCTGCTCGGTGATCAGCGCCGCGACCGACGCGTTGCGCAGGATCGTGACCTGGCGCTCAGCGTACTCTTCCAGTTGATCCACCCGGACCGGGGGATAGATCGGCACCGGAACGGCTCCGGCCAGCAGGATGCCAGCGAAGCTGAAGAAGAAGTCTTTGCCGGTCGGCAGCATGATGGCTACCGTCTGCCCCTTTTTGACGCCGCGGGCGCGTAAACCGGCGGCGATCACCCGGGATTCTTCGAGCAGGTCGGCGAAGGTCAGAATCTCGGCTTCCGCATCGTCCTGCGGCAGGATCAGATGGGTCGCGTCGGGCTTCTCTGCGGCGCGCAGCTGCAGCGCTTCGGTAAGGGTGGTGCCGCGGCAGAAGGCCCTGGTCGTAAACTCGTCCTGGGTGGTGGGCCTCTCAGGCATGGACAACACTCGCGCTGAAGCGATCTCGGGCTCTTGGGTTTCGACAGGCAAGGTGCACCTCTGGATGGATAGAGCTGGCGCAGGGAGAGCCAGCGATTCGGTTGGGAAGTCGAGTCGGTTCGAGGGGAACCAGGTCTTAGGGGGAACCAGGTTTTGGGGGAACCAGGGTTCAGGGAAGCAGGTGGCGGCAAGCCAGACCAGGATATCAAGTTGGTCTCTGGAGTTTACGTCTTGACAATACTGGAGTGACGTCACTCGCCCAAGTGCTTAGATGTCAATTCCCTGTCAAATTCGGCGTGACGTAGGCATCAGATTAGGTGTCGCAGCGATTCCTCCTGGACGGCACCGGCAGGGATCACCTGGCGACCGTCATAGCGCTCGCGTTTTTTGCGCGCAGCCGCTCCGTTCACCGCCAGCCGATGCCGCGGAACAGAGCTTCGTTCTCGATCAGGCGGCGGAGGTCGGGCGGAGCCTGCTGATAGGCACGACGGATCCGTTCGGCGCGATCCGGCTCAGAGAGCAGGGCGCTGACCTGGGCGCGTTTGAACAGCGCCATGGGATAGCCGGGATGTGATGGCTCGACCCGGTCGAGAAGGTCGCGAGCCGCCTCGGGCTGGC
>JBCCEE010000567.1:0-5325 GCA_039030415.1 Acidobacteriota bacterium | reverse complement strand
CAGCACCACCGGCGGGATAAAGCGATTCGCGGCCAGGCGCTCGGGGTGGATGATGTTGAAGCCATTGGAGCCGCCGAAGAACAGCTCGCCGCGATCGTTCTGGTAGTAGCTGAGGCGGACGAACTCGCTTCCCTGGAGGCCATCGGAGACCGTCAGCAGCTCGATCTCACCGCTGTTGGGATCGAAGCATGCCAGGCCACGCGACGTAGAAAGCCACAGCCGGCCATCGCGCGCCCTGGCGATGCCGCGGATCGCGTCGCTGGGAAGCCCGTCCTCCTGGTAGTAGTGGCGCACCTCCCCGCGCCGCCGATCGATGCGATTGAGCCCGGCGTCGGTGCCGACCCACAGAGTCTCGGCGTCTTCCTCCAGCACGGCGTGGACCAACGGGCTGGTGAGACCGGCGCCGGACGGCATCACGGACAGAGTCTCGACGGCGCCGCGATCGGGATCGAAGAACATCAACCCATCGGTGCCGCCGAGTATCAGTCCACCGGCCTGGCTGGGCTCGACCAAGTACAGCTGATCGCCGGTCAACCCGCTGCTCTCCTGGTCGAAGACCCGCAGCGGGCCGCGGTCGAGGTCGATCTCCACCAGGCCGCCGAACGTCGCCGCCCACAGCCGCTGCCGGGCATCCTTAGCCATCCGGAAGACCTTGTCGCTGGGTAGCACGGAATTGGCCTGGGTGAAGACCTCGAAGGTCTCACTCTCCAGATCGAGACGATGCAGCCCGCCGGCCCAGGTTCCGATCCACAGCTGGTTGCGATCATCACTCAGCAGCGACAGCACCGCGTCGCGCGTCAGTCCCGACGTCTCTGCCTGGAAGCGCTCGAAGCGGCGGGTCGAGCGATCCAGCCGGTTCAAGCCGCCGCCATCAGTACCGATCCACAGCCCGCCCGCGGCATCCTCGGCAAACGCTGAGACCACGCCGTAACTGAGGCTCCCGGGATCGCTCGCCACGCTACGATAGAGCTCGATAGCGTCGCCATTGGCGCGGGTCACGTTCAAGCCGCCCGCGAAGGTGCCGATCCACAGCGCGCCCGCCTGATCCTCTAGGACCGCCCACACCGAGTCGTTGTTCAGGCTCCAAGGGCTGCGCGCGTCCGTCGTGTAACTGGTGATCGTCTGGGTGGCGGGATCCATGCGGTCGAGGCCGCCATTCTCCGTACCGATCCACATCGTGCCGTCGCGCCCCGCATAGAGCGTGCGAATGAAGTTGCGGCTCGCGTGGTTCGGCGTATCCGCAGCGTGCCGGAAGGACACGAAGGTGACCTCGCCGTCCCGTTCCTCGACGCGCGCTGCCCCCTGGCCGTCGAAACCCAGCCACAGCCGCGCGAGGGTGTCGACCGTCATCGCCGTCACGGCGGCTCCGGGAAGACCGCCATCGTCGGGCGACGCCAGCCACGCGTCGAACCGATCGACGGCCGGGTTCGCAGCCACTGAGACTCGGCAAAGCCCGGAGCGGGTGCCGATCCACAGATGCTGGTCCTGCGTCACCGCCAGCGCCAGCACCTCACCAGCACAGCGGTAGCCGCTCGCCTCCTCCGTGGCGACGCGGCTGAGCTGGCGAGACTGCGGTTCGTAGCGATATAGGCCGGAGCCGCCACCCAGCCACAGAGCCCCGTTCCCGTCTTGCGCCAGCGCCATGATCGCCCCGACCTCGGAAGCCGTACCCTCGGCCAGCTCCGCCAACGGCTCGAAGCGGCTGCGGCGCGGATCAAAGCGGCTCACGCCGCCGCGCGTCGCCACCCACAGAAAGCCGTCACGATCCTCCAGCAGATCGTTGACATAGTTGTGCGCGAGGCCCGCCACGCCGTCGCGGCGGTTCCGGAAGACCTCGAAGCTCAACCCGTCGAATCGGTTCAAGCCGTCCGAGGTGCCGGCCCACAGGAAGCCGGTGCGATCCTGCAGCAGGCAGGTGACGTGGGATTGGGAAAGGCCGTCATCAGCCGTCAAATGCCGGAACGACAGCTGTTCCGGCAGAGATTCACCTTCAGCGAGTGAACCCCACCCCAAGCTCGCGACCAGCAGGATCGCGAGCGAGCCTCCACGCCCCGCGCCCTTGGGCGAAGAGAGACCCGCTCCACCGTGGCACGCGTCGATGTCGCAATCGGACGGGGCCGAGACGCCAAACGCAGTCGAGATAGCCGAAGAATTCATCGTGACCCTGGATCACGTAGAGCATAGCGATCTCCGGGTCACCCGAGGTAACCGAAACTCTCGTCCCTTCGCTGGGACACAGCCTCCGTGGCCTCGTCAATCATCACCCATGCCTTCAATAATCTTTATCGTCCTATCAATCATCTCTTCGGTGATGTCCAGGTGCGTCACGAGACGCAGGCGTTTCTTACCCATTGCGGCAACGAGAATATCCGCGGCAGCAAAACGGTCCTTTGCTGCATCGAGAGCTTCGGGGGTCTCAAAGTCGAACATCACAATATTGGTGACAGCCGGCAAGACTTCACCTGCAAGCCCCGAGCGCTCGAAAGCTTCACTCAGTCGCCTGGCCTTCTCGTGATCGATCGTCAGTCGCCGGGTATTGTTTTGGAGAGCAAAGAGACCCGCCGCGGCCATGTAGCCGGCTTGCCGCATTCCACCACCAAATGCCTTCCGCGCCCGACTGGCCTCATGGATAAACTCCTCGCTGCCCAAGAGTAACGAGCCCATCGGAGCCCCCAGACCCTTCGAAAGGCAAATGGAAATGGAGTCAAAAAGACTTCCATAGTCGGCCGGGGACTCGGGCGTCTCGATGAGAGCGTGGAACAAACGCGCTCCGTCGAGATGAAGGGAAAGATCATGTGACTTACAGACGGCTCCTATCCGCTCTATCTCGCGGAAATCCCAGCAAGTGCCTCCTCCCTTGTTGCAGGTATTCTCAATAGAGACCACACGGGTCCGAGGGAAGTGGGTATCCTCAGGATCATTGATCACAGCCTCGACCTCAGCAGCTTGAAACCGCCCTCCGTCTCCCGAGAGGAGTCTGCAAGTCACCCCAGAATGCAGCGCCGCTCCTCCACCTTCATAAAAATACACGTGAGCGGTCTGATCGCAGATGAGCTGGTCACCCGGCTTGGTGTGGACTTTAATAGCGATCTGATTGGCCATCGTGCCGGAGGGACAAAAGAGACCACGATCCATCCCGAACATATCCGCTGCGAAAGATTCCAGCTCGAGCACAGACGGATCATCTCCGAACACCGCATCACCCACGCTGGCGTAGCGCATGACATCCAGCATGGGCGTGCTTGGGCGGGTGACGGTATCGCTGCGGTAGTCGATCTTCATGTGCCCTTCCTGAAAGATAGCAGCGATGTGACGCATACCTGCGAACCGTGGGATCGCCGAAATGTCCGGCCCGAGAACTGCTGGCAGCTTCTGACCAGGTCGATTATCGCATCTGACTACGGGCTTCGAAACCGAGCCCACCGTCTTCGGAATCACCTAGTCGACGGAAAAGCTCTGGAGCTCGACCGGCACCAGGCCCGGATCCGACTTCTGGATGCTGTAGGACGTGTCGTCGCCACTCGAGGAGCTGCTGTTCCACACCACGACGAAGCCACCATCCGCGTCCATACCCACCGAGGGGTTGTCCTGGAAGCTCGTGGTGACGGTGTTGACCTGAAATTCGAGCCCGACCGCTGAGCCGTTCGAGGCGTAGCGCTGGCCCTGGATGCTCGGGCCGCTCGTGTCCGTGCCGTTCGAGCCAGAGCTGTTCCACACCACGACGAAATCGCCGTCCGAGTCCATACTCACCGCGGCATCGAACTGCAGGCTCGTGGTGTAGGTGTTGACCTGGAGCTCGACGCCCAAGGCCGATCCGCTCGAGTTGTAGCGCCGACGCTGGATGCTGTAGGCGCTGGTGTCCCCACCACCCGAGATCGCGCTCTGCCACACGATCACAAAGTCGCCGTCCGCGTCCACGGCCACCGCGGGACTCGTCTGAACGCCTGAGGTGTAGGTGTTGACCTGCATCTCGGACCCCACCATGGAGCCGTTCGATGCGAAGCGCTGAAGCTGGATGCTGTCATCGGGGTCCCCACCACCCGAGCCGATGCTGCGCCACACGATGGCGAAGTCGCCGTCCGCCTCCAAGTCGATCGAGGGAACGGTCTGCTCGCTCGAGGTGAAGGTGTTGACCTGGAACTGCACCCCCGAGGTCGAACCGTCCGAAGCGTAGCGCTGACCCTGGATGCTGTAGGAGGAGGAATCGTTACCGGGCGAGATCAAGCTCGTCCACGCCACGACGAAATCGCCGTCCGAGTCCATACCCACCACAGGCTCAGTCTGATCGCTCGAAGTGTAGGCGTTGACCTGAAACTGGGCACCCGTCGTCGAGCCGTCCGAGGCGTAGCGCTGGCCTTGAATGCTGTATCCCGAGGAGTCCGTGCCGGGCGAGCCCTGGCTTTCCCAAACGATGACGAAATCGCCATCCGCGTCCATGGCAACCTCGGGAGATCGTTGGGAGCTCGTAGTGTAGCTATTGACCTGGAACTGAGCGCCCGACGCGCTGCCGTCCGAGGCGAAGCGCTGCCCCTGGATGCTGAAGATGGCGGAGTCCGTGCCGGGCGAGCCCAGGCTCGCCCAAACGACGATGAAGTCACCGTCCGAGTCCACAGCCACCGCAGGGTTGTACTGAGAGCTCGTGGTGTAGGTGTTGACCTGGACGTCCGCTCTCGTCGGACTGATTCCCACACCGCCAACGAACAATGCGGCCCCCAGGACGACCGCAAGTCTCCTTCGCAGAGCTGTCATGGTGATCCCCCTTCTCGCTTACGTCCTCTCTCGACGTAGACGACTCCTACCCGCCACTCCTGATTTTCCGCGACTCCTCCGTGTCTAACAATTTATATCACGGCGAAGCTAAGGAAACCGGGACACCCACAGCACCAAAACGACCTGCAGCGAGAACGTCGAGAGCATTTCTGTCCTTGGCACGCCGGCTCTAGAGCGCCCGGCAGGCCGGCACGTGCCGCCTGCACGCGCCAGCCGAGTCGAAATGCCGCTACAAGTGGGGTCAGGGGGCGGCGACGTCGACGGTAATCTCGATGCCGAGGCCACCGTCTTGGGCGATCATGACGTCACGCGTCGTCTTGGCGATCAGCGCGTCGAGCACCTGTTCGACCGAGGGCGCGGCCGCCTCGGCCGGGCCACCGTCGCAAGGCACTTGGACTGCAAGGGTCATCAGCTCGGTGACCGGAGGCGCATGGGGATCGACCGGGGCGCAGCGCAAGACACCTTGGTGCGACATCAGGTCACTGGCGCCATCGCCATCGACATCGGCGCAAACTCGGATCGCCTCGTTGATGCTGGCGGCGATCTCGTTGAAGT
>JBCCEE010000566.1:0-5327 GCA_039030415.1 Acidobacteriota bacterium | reverse complement strand
ATGATCTGACGGCCTCTGCCGCACCGTTCAACGCACGCCCATCTCGCCTCACCGCACGCTTGGCTCGCCGCATGGGGCGCTGCGAGCGCTGAGGATCATGCCAGCCCCGGAAGTGCTCATCCTGGAAGTGCCCGTCACGCCGCCTCCGGCGAGACCCAAGGGCGCCTTGCGCCCGCAACGCTCGAGGTGTGTCTCCAACGCACCCGCGTATTCCTTCAATTTCGAACCGCGGCTGCCCCGGAGACTGGCTCACCCTGGAGACTGGCTCACCCTGGAGACTGGCTCACCCTGGAGACCTTGATGTCGACCAAGCTCTACCCGATTTTTCTTCATCTAGCCCTGATCGGGCTCGCCGCCACCACCCTGGCCGTAGTGCAGGAAAACCGCCGCCTCGTCGAGCAGATGACGCCGGATCCGCCCCGGCTCGAGCTCGGCACTGTGATCGCTCCTGTCGCCGCGGTCGATCTCGACGGGACACCGCGCACGCTCGCCTGGGACGCTGCGGCCAAAGACCGGCTCCTGCTGGTATTCACGACCAGCTGCCCAGCCTGCAAGCAAAACCTCGAGGCCTGGGTTTCGCTGCACCGCGAGCTCGGGGGCGCCGTGGAGGTGGTGGGCATCAGCCTCAGCGACGCCGAAGCGACCCGCGCTTATGTCGACGCCTACGACCTGCCTTTCGACGTGGTCCTGGCCGCGAATAGCGAAGCGCTCGCGGTGGCGCTCGAGGTTCAGCTCGTGCCGTTCACCGTTTGGGTCGACAGCGAAGGGCACGTCCGCGGCGTGTGGGAAGGCGTCCTGTTCGAAAAAACGCGGGAGCGAGCGGTCGCCAGTATCCAGGGCCAGGCGCAGCGCGGCTGAGGCCAGCCGCGCACGGTGCCACTAACGATTCAAACCTCGGACCGCATCGATCTCACAGATCGCGACGATTGAAGTCGCAACCCGATTGCCATCGCAACCCAATAACAGGAGAAGTCCTATGAAAAACGCACTCGTCTTGAAACTCGGATTCACCGCTCTGCTGACCGCCGTCATGCTGATTGGCTTCACCGCCACTTCGGACGCGGCGCACGGTCCTGGTTCTGGCTGTCCCCGCTCCTGTCCGAACATGCTCACGGGATACACTCACATCGGCAGCTGCACCGAAGAGCTCGGGCACGGCTGCACCCTGGAATGCCAGCTCTGGATGAATTCGTCGGGCTCGAAATGCGCCGCCAGCTGCGGCTGGCACTAGCTTAGTCTGATTCCTGATCCGGTGCGTTCCGAGGCTTGCGCACGTCCCCATGGCGGGACGTGCGCTGTTGCGTTGGGTCGAGGCTCGTTTAGCGCGACGCGTCGCCCGGCAGCAGCGTGCCGATCACTTTCGCCAACGCCTTGCCGCGCAGATCGCGTGCGATCATCCGCCCCTCACGGTCGACGAGGACCGTCACCGGCACGGCCTCGACGGCGAAGCGCTGGGCGAAGGCGGCGCCGGTGCCGTCGCGCTCGTGAACCTGCGGCCAGTCGACGTCGTGGCGCAGCAGGAAGGAGCGCAGGTCGCGTCGCTCGATGGCGTCGAGCGCGACGCCAACAATCACCAGGCCGCGGTCGCCGTAACGCTCGTGCAGGTCACGCAGGTGGGGCAGCTCCGCCAGGCAGGGCGCGCACCAGGTAGCCCAGAAGTCGAGCAGCACGACGCGCCCCGCGAGGTCTTCGGCCGTCCAGGTGCGGCCCTCGAAGTCGGTCCACTCCTCGGCGCGCCAGAGCGATTCGCCGGCGGACGACGCGGCGGCCGATGGCGCGGTAGCCAACGTCATCGTCAGCGTCGCGACGACGACCGCTAGCCAGCGTCGGAGGCTCAAAACTCCCACCGCACGCCCAGTTGGTAGCTGCGCGGCAGGCGCGGGCCGTAGACGTAGTTGGAGTCGCGGTCCGGCCCCTGGTCGAGGTCTTCCTGATATTCGTCGGTGAGGTTTTTGGCGCCCGCCGTCAGGGTCACGGTGCGGCCGGCCAGCTCGAAACTGCGCGACAGATTGACGTCGAGCTCGAGGAACGACGGCGTGCGCTCCAGGCGGTCTTCGCTGATGAAGCCGGCATAGTGCGGCGCCACCATCTCGCCGGTGTAGCGTGCGCCAACGAACAGCTCGAGCTCGGCGGGCAGCTCGGCCTGCAGGCTGAAGGTGCCGTATTGGTCCGGCGAGCGGAAGAATTCGAGACTGCCGAAGTCGGGCTCGGGCACCTCGAAGCGCGAGCTCTGCACGACGTAGCCGGCCTGCACGGCGAGCCGCGAGCCCCAGCGCAGCGCCGCCGTCACTTCGACGCCCTCGACCCTTGCGCCCTCGGCGTTGACCCTCAGAAACTCGCGCTGGGCGGTCGCCGGATCGTCGGCTTCGACGACGTCGAAGAGGTCTTCGAGGTCGGTGCGGAACGCCGCCAGCTCGATCGAGGCGCTGCCCTTGCGGCCGAACGTCGGCCGCCATTCAAACGACGCCAGATAAGCGTCCGAGCGCTCCTCGACGAGCCCCGCGGCCTGCCGGATGACGCGCGCCTCACCGCCGGCGAGCTCGATATGCAGGTCTTCATCGAAGGTCACCGGCGCCCGGAAGCCCTGAGCGTAGGACAGCCGCAGCGTCATAGTGTCACGCGGCGCGATCATGGCGGCGACGCGAGGCAGCACCACCGGATCGGGCAGGGCAGAATGGTCGTCAACGCGCAGGCCATAGATCACCGTCAGCTTGTCGCCGAGGGTGCGATCGTCCTGCAGGTAGACGCCCAGGTTGGTGTTGGTCTCCTGCAGGATGCGATCGTAGCCGGGCTGGCGGTCGTCGATCTCGTCACGGCTGGTGTTGGCGCCGAAGCTGTAGGTGCCTTTGGCGTGGTAGACGTTGGCCTGGGCGTCGACGATCCACAGCGGGTTCTCGGTGGTGCCGTAGGCGTTGGGATCGAAGCCGCCGCCGTAGTACGAATCGCGCGACGTGTCGGCGTAGGAAGCTGCCAGGCGATAGTCGAAGCGCGACGACACCGTGTGCAGAAAACCCAGGGAAACGCCGAGGCGCTCAGTGGCGATCTCCTCGGTGAGCGCGGTCTCGTCGGGCCGCAGGTCGAAGCGCGCCAGGTCCCCGCCGCGGCGGCTGGCGTCGGTGAAGTTGAGCTCGGCGGTCAGCCGCGCCTCGTCCGCCATCATGTAGTGCTCGCCGCGCAGCCCGAGGGTCGTCAGCTCGCGACTCGTGACCTCGGTGAAGCCGTCGCCGTCGCGGTCCGACGGGTCGACCTCGTCGAGCTGAGCGAGGAACGAAACCCCGGTGCGCCGGCCGCGCGGGCTCCAGTCGCCGAGTGCCGACAGGCTGTAGCCTGGCTCGCCACCGGTCTCGAGGGCGCGGGTCTCGACGGTCAGGTGCGTGTCGAGCGGCGAATGCGGGATCAGGTTGATGACGCCGCCGACCGCGCCGGCGCCGTAGATCGCCGCGCCGCCACCCTTGACCACCTCGATGCTCTCGAGCGCGCTGGCCGGGAACTGCTCGACGCCGTAGACCAGGGCGAGCGACGATACCGTCGGCTGGCCGTCGATCAGGGTCTGCGAGTAGGGACCTTCGAGGCCGAGCATGCGGATCTGCGAGAAATTGCAGTTCTGGCAGTTGCTCTCGATCCTGACCCCCGGCGTCAGCTCGATGGCGTCGGCCAGCGTGCGCGAAGCGGAAGCCTCGATCGCCTCGCGGGTGATCAGCTGCACATGCACCGGCGTCTCCGCCAGGCGTTTGGCGGTGCGGGTGCCGGTGACCACCATCTCCTCGCCGAACGCCGGCGTCAGCTCGAGGGTCAGCAGCAAAGGTACATCGGCTTCCTTGGTGACAGTAGCATCGAGCACCGAGAAGCCGTCGGCGATCACCAGCAGAGGATGCCGGCCGGCGGCCAGCTGCGGGGCGCAGACGACGCCGCTGCGGTCACTTGTGAGCTCTAGATCAGCGGACAGCAGGTGTACGACCGCATCCTTCACCGGTTCGCTCTGCGCGTCGACCACGTTGGCTCGAAGCGCACAATCCTCCTCGGCTAGAGCCGGCGAAGCCAGCCCTAGCGCTAGCAGCACCCACGGGAGACTCTTGAAGACGTTCATAATTCCAGACCTTTTTTCTTTAGAGGTATCTCAACAGCAGCCGCCTCGCGCGGTGGCTGAGCGTGTTTTTACGATCGGGCTTAGAATAAATTTTGATTAATCAAAAGTCAAGCATCTGCCACTCAAAATCCCCGTAGCGTCGAGGTTCATCGAGCCCAGTGGGAACGAATCCGCCGTTGAAGCGTTGTACCCAACGAGCTCCGTCTGCCTGCAGCCCGTCCCCTTCAAACGACGTTCAGGTGTCCCGAGTCATGCGCGCTATCGCCCTGCTAAGCCTGGTTTCCCTACCCCTCTCTGCCGCCGCCGAGCCCGCTCCGAGCCCCGAAGAGATCCTGGCCGCTCACGTGGACGTCCTCGAGACCCAAGGCAAGGATCCACTAGCCTTCGTCCGCCAGCGACTCGACGAGGTCGACCTGATCCTGTTCGACGACGCCTGGCATCCCGTCGTCGAGCCGTTCGACTTTTATCAGGCCCTACTGCGCGATCCCGCCAGCCGCGAACGCCTCGACTTCGTGTTCGTCGAGGCGTTCGCGGTCAACCATCAGCCGACGCTCGACCGCTTCTTCGCCGCTCCCCAAGAGAACGTTCACCTGCTCGCCCCCATGCTGCAGGACGACTTGAGCGGCCACGGCTGGGCGCTCGCGACCTACGTCGACCTGCTGCGTACGGTGTACCGGGTCAACGCCGAGCTGCCGGCAGGCCAGCGGCTGCGCGTGGTGGCGGTCAACGACCCCGTCTACTGGTCCGCGCTCGAGACGCCCGAAGATCTCGCCATCTTCCGCCAGTCTCTGGTCGGCAACGACTACGGCATGTACCGCAAGATCCTCGCCAGCATGGAAGACTTCGAGTCCGGTAAGAAAGGCATCTTTCTCACCAACACACGCCACGCCTACAAGGGCATCCGTGGAGCCAACGGCCGACTCTTCTGGAACTGCGGCACCTTCTTCGCGCAGTGGCATCCCGGCAGGACCTCGTCGATCCGCTTCCACCACCTGATGCTCACCATCCGCAAGGAGGTCGATCCCGGCGACCAGGCGACTTCCACCGCCGGCCTGGAGCGCTACGACTACCGCTTCGAGCGCGTGGCCGGCGGGCTGTGGGACGAAGCTTTTGCCGTCCACGGTAACCGTCCGGTGGCTTTCGATCTGGACGGGACTCCCTTCGGCGCCCTCCCCTACGCCGGCAACCACATGCACCAAGCGGCGCCCGGCCAAACCCTGCTCGACGCCAACGACTCGAT
>JBCCEE010000565.1:0-5338 GCA_039030415.1 Acidobacteriota bacterium | reverse complement strand
CCTGCTGGGGCGCGACCCTACGCATCCCGTCGGCGTCGACGAGAACTTCTTCGAGATCGGCGGCGACAGCATCCTGGTGCTGCAGATGACCGCGAGAGCCATCGAAGCGGGCCTCGCGATCTCCACCCAGGACGTCTTCCGTCATCAGACGATCGCGCTACTGGCTGCCCAGTTGACGGACGCCCAGCTGACGGACGCCCGACCAACGGATACGCAACGGGACACCGCAGCGGTACCCGAGCCCAGCCAGGCCCCGGCCCGACCCCAGGGCTCGGTGGCGCTGACGCCTATCCAGAGCTGGTTCTTCTCCCAGCCCGGGCCGCACCATCACTTCAATCAGTCGATGGTCCTCACGCTCCCCGCCGAGGTCGAACCGGCTGGCCTCGAGAGCGCCCTGTGGCGGCTCATCGATCGTCACGATGCCTTGCGCTTGCGCTACTTCAACCTCGGCGGCGGCTGGCAGCAAGCTTATGGAGCCGTCGACCCGTCCGTCTCGATCCTGAGAGTGTGCGATCTTTCGCGACTCGGCGACGCGGCGGCGTCGCGGCTGCAGCCTGAGAGCCGGCGGCTCGAGGCCGTGGTGCAAGGTGGGCTGCAGCTCTCACGGCCGCCGCTGCTGCGGGCTGTCCTGTGCCGGCTCGGTCCGGATCGCTCGGCTCGGCTGCTGCTGGTACTCCATCACCTGGTGGTCGACGGTTACTCCTGGCGCCTGCTGCTGGAAGAGCTTCCCATCCTGTATGAGAGCCAACGGTCTGGGCAGCTTCCGTCGCCGACCCCCAGGACGGACTCGTTCCAACGATGGGCGGAGTATCTTCTGGCGCTCGCTGAGACGGAGCCGATCCGCGGCCAGCTCAGCTATTGGCAGGAGATTCTGGAGCCCAGCCGCCGTTTGGAGATCCAGCCAGAGGGTCACCACGGCGATAGGGGTCGCGTTGCTGAGACCGGCTCAACGGGTTTCTCCCTGAGTCGGGCTGAGACCCGTGCCCTACTCGAAGACGTCGCCAGCGCCTATCGCAGCAAGATCAACGACGCTTTGCTGAGCGCGCTGGGGCGGGCGTTCGCGGCGTGGGCCGAGCGGCAGGGTCTGGATAGTGGGGATCTGCTGATCACGCTCGAGGGACACGGGCGGGAAGACCTCAGCGCCGACACGGCGCTCACCGCGCCAGACGTCTCCCGCACGTTCGGCTGGTTCACCTCGGCTTTTCCCGTCCGGATCAGCACCTCGGAGTCGGATCCCAGAAGGGCGCTCAAGCACGTCAAGGAGGCTCTGCGGACGCTGCCTCACCAAGGCGTCGGCTATGGCCTGCTGCGCTACCTCAGCCCATTTGGCGCCGAGGCCCTGGCGTCGCTGAGCGAAGCTCTAGTGTCTTTCAACTACCTGGGGCGCTTCGAAGAATCCCAGGGCGGCTGGTCGATCGCGACCGAGGCTCGCGACAGCATGGACCACGCCGGTGAGCGCCAGCGCGCTCACTTGATCGACATCAACGGCGTGGTGGTCGAAGGGCGGTTGCGCATGACCCTCTTCTACAGTCCGTGCTTTTCCGAGGCGTCGATGCAGGCGCTGGCCGAAGCCTATGCCGAGGCTCTGAGCGACTTGATTCGGCCGGAACGCGGACCCGAGGGGGATGGCGGCGGACAACCCACGGATCCCCTCGAGCGCTTCGTGCCGTCGGACTTTCCTCTGGCCGGTTTGAGCCTAGCGCGGCTGGAAGACGTCGGCCGGAAGTTCCCGACGGTCCAAGACGTCTTCCCGCTCAGCCCGCTCCAAGGAGGGCTGCTGTTCCACAGTCTGCTCGATGAAGACGGTCTGTTCGACGAAGACGGACTGTTCAACAACGACCAAGATCACGAACGAGAATCCAAGCCCAGGCCCGCTTACTTCTCGCAGCAGAGGATCACCCTGGAAGGTGATCTCGACCCAGAGCTCATGCGCAGGGCGTGGCAGCGGACCCTGGATCGACACACCGCCCTGCGCTGCGCCATGGTGCTGGACGACGCGGTGCCGCTGCAGGTCGTCTGCAACGACGTATCGCTACCCTTCACCCTGTTGGACTGGTCCGACCGAGCTCTGGAGAGTTTGCCGGACGCCCTCGAAGCCTGGCTGGCAGCGGATCGAGCCCGGGGCTTCGACCTGGCCTCGCCACCGCTGCTGCGGGTGGCCGTGATCCGCACGGGTGCCTCGCGCCACGAATTGATCCTCAGCAACCACCACGTGGTGCTGGACGGGTGGTCGATCTCCCTCGTGTTTCGCGAGGTCTGGACGCATTATGCCGCCCTGGCGACGGGCCGTGTCGCCTCAACCGCTGTGTCTACAAACGCTGTGTCTACCCACAGCCAACCATCCGAGCCGCCGCGTCCCTATCGCGACTACATCGCCTGGCTCGAGGCTCGGGATCGCCAGCAAGATGAAGCCTTCTGGAGCAGGGCTTTGGAAGGCTACCCTCGAGCCTCAGCGCCCTCATTGCCGTTTCCCCCTTGGCCCCCGGCACATGCGACCAGCGACGCTGCGGGGACCCTCGAGGAAAAGGTGTTTCGCTTGCCAACCGCGAAGACCGAGGCCCTGCAGAGCTTCGCGCGGCAACATCGCGTGAGCCTCAACCTGCTGTGCCAGACGGCCTGGGCTCTGCTGCTGGCGAGGTACAGCGGGCAGGATGATATCGTCTTTGGAACGACCGTCTCGGGACGCCCCGCCGAGCTGGCCGGGGTGGAATCGATGGTCGGGCTGTTCATCAACACCCTGCCGGTGCGGATGCGGTTCGAGAGCTCCGCCACCGTACTGGATCACCTCGCCCGATTCTGGTCGCAGTACGTAGAGCGGGAGCCATTCCAATACGCTGGGCTGCACGAGGTGCAGTCCTGGAGCTCGGTGCCCGCGGGGCAGCCCCTATTCCAAACGCTGATGGTGTTCGAGAACTATCCGGTGGCCATTTCGCAGGACCAGTCGGACCTTCCGGGCGCCCGCGTCGCGGACCTGAACATGGTCGAGTCCGTGCACTATCCGCTGTCTCTGATCGCATTCCTGGAGGACACCCTGGTCTTCAGGCTGGGCTGGGATGCCTGCCTGTCGGAGTCGGCGATCCAACGCGTCGCGGGACATCTACAGCACTTGCTCACAGCCTTCGAGGAGCAGCCGGGGCAGGCGGTGGGCAGGCTCTCGATGCTGAGCCGAGCCGAGCGTCACCAGCTGCTGGTGGCCTTCAACGAGCCGGGTAGCGAAACGGCATTGGGGTCCCGAGCTCCCGATGCCGAGCCTGAGTCCTACGTTCACGAGATCTTCGAAGGTCACGCCCACCGATCTCCCGACGCCATCGCCCTGCGGTTCGAAGACCTGGCCCTGAGCTACGCCGCGCTCGATGCCTCGGCCAATCGGCTCGCCCATCAACTGACGCGGCTCGGGGTCTCCCCCGCCGGCCCGCTGCGAAACGGCCTGGTGGCGATCGCCCTGGAGCGCTCACCCCGGATGATTGTGGCTATCCTGGCCACCTTCAAAGCGGGAGGCGCCTACGTACCGCTCGATCCGAGCTACCCGGCCGAGCGTCTGAGGCTCATGCTCGAAGACTCCGCGGCACGCGTGCTCATCACGCAGCACAGTCTGAGGGGGCAGCTGGAACCTGCCCTGCCGCCGGGCGTCGAACAGACTGTGTATCTAGACGCTGAGAAACTCATCGACGAGCCCGGCACACCGCTTCGACCAACACGACGGTCGTATACACCATCCTCCCGCGCGAGCCTGCAGCGCCTCGCCTACATTGTCTACACCTCCGGATCAACCGGGCGCCCCAAAGGGGTGATGGTCGGGCATCGCGGTGTGACTCACCTGGCTAGAGCCCAGGTCTCGGCGTTCGATCTCGATCCGAGCAGCCAGGTGCTGCAGTTCGCATCGTTCAGCTTCGATGTCTCGGTCTCCGAGATCCTGATGGCGCTGTGTACCGGCGCGACGCTTCATCTGCCCAACGACGAGCAGAGGCAACCCGGCCGATCGCTGCAGCGCCATCTCGAGACGCGGACGATCACCCACCTTTCGATGCCGCCCTCGGCGCTCGCCGCCATGGAGCCCCCTGAGCTGGGACCAAGTGCGTTGCGCAGTATCGGTGTGGCCGGCGAGGCATGCCCACCGATCTTGGCCGAAACATGGTCGAGAGATCAGCGCTTCTTCAACGTCTACGGGCCGACCGAAGCCACGGTGTACGCCAGCCTGGAATCGTGCTTCCACGGCCGGGTCGATCTAGACGACGTCTTGCCGATCGGCCGTCCTCTGGGCGCGACGCGACTCTACGTGCTGGATCAGCACTTGGAACCGGCGCCGATCGGATTGGCCCGGCAGCTCTACATCGGCGGCATCGGTCTGGCCTTCGGCTACCTCGGGCGCCCCGCGCTGACGGCCCGAACCTTCGTGCCCGATCCGTTCGCTCGCGTCCCGGGTGAGCGCCTCTATGCGACCGGCGACCTCGTCCTCACCCGCGGCGATGGTCGGATCGAGTTCCACGGACGCCTCGACCATCAGGTCAAGATCCGCGGCTTCCGCATCGAGCTGGGCGAGATCGAGGCGATGCTCACCGCGATTCCCGCCGTGCGTGAGGCTGTGATCCTGGCTCGCGGAGAGGGCATCGAGCGCCGTCTGGTGGCCTATGTGGTGGTCCGGGAAGCGGCACGAGAGACGACGGATTCCCGCGTTCTGCGTCAAGCGCTGGGACAGCGTCTGCCCGACTACATGGTGCCTGCGTCGTGGGTCTTCCTGCCGACCCTACCGCTCAATCCCAACGGCAAGATCGATCGCGCGGCGTTGAAACGCGAGTCGCTACCGGGTCTCGACCGGGCTGGCCTCGACCGTGACACGACCGAAGCGACGCCGCGCGATGCGCTCGAGGAGCATCTCATCGCTCTATGGAGCGAGATCCTGGTGTCCGTGCTGCCCGAAAACGCCGTGCCGAGCATCCATCACAACTTCTTCGAGCTCGGCGGACACTCCCTGCTCGCCACCCAGCTGACCTTCCGATTGCGCGACGCTCTGGGGCTCGACGTCCCGGTACGCTGGATCTTCGAGGCCCCCACCGTCGCGGAGCTCGCCGACCGCCTACGTCCTGCCCTGCCTGGAGCTGACTCTGCTGACACCGCCAGTGAACCCGCTACGATTCCGCGGGTGCCGCGTGACCGGCCCCTGCCGCTGTCGTTCGCCCAGCAGCGCCTGTGGTTCCTCGACCGTTTGGAGGGTCCGAGCCCGACCTACAACATGCCGGGCATTGTCGACTTTCGCGGCCGGCTCGAGCCGAGCGTCCTGCGACAGGCGCTGGCTGAGATCGTTCGACGTCACGAGGCGCTACGAACCTGCTTCGTCGCT
>JBCCEE010000564.1:0-5341 GCA_039030415.1 Acidobacteriota bacterium | reverse complement strand
CTGGGACATGGTGCTGCTGATGGCGGCGGAAGACGGCGGCGGCGAGATCTACTTCGACGATCGCCTCATTCGCAAGGACGGCCGTTTCGTGATCCCCGAGCTCGAAGACCTCAACCCCGAACGGCTGGTGGACTGATGGCGGCCCCTGAACGCCCGGCGCGCCTGGGTATTCTTTCGATCTCCGATCGCGCCAGCCGCGGTGAGTATGAAGACCGCTCGGGTCCGGCGATCCGCGCCTACCTCGACGAGGTGATCACCTCTCCCAAGGAGCACCATTTCCGTCTCATCCCGGACGAACAGAAGCTGATCGAGTCCACCCTGATCGAGCTCGCCGACACCGTCGGCTGCGATCTCGTGATCACCTCCGGCGGCACCGGTCCGGCGCCGCGCGACGTCACGCCCGAAGCCACCGAGGCCGTCGCCACCCGCCTGCTGCCGGGCTTCGGCGAGCTCATGCGCCGCGTCTCGCTCGACGAAGTGCCGACCGCCATCCTCTCGCGCCAGCACGGTGCGGTGCGCGGCTCGTGCCTGATCATCAATCTGCCGGGCAGCCCGCGGGCGATCAAGACCTGTCTCGACGCCGTCTTCGCCGCCGTGCCCGACTGCGTCGATCTGATCGGCGGCGCCCGCCTCGAAACCGATCCCGAGCGCGTCCGCGCCTACCGGCCTCACTCGTGAGCGGCGAGCGCTTCTTCGTCACCGGCTGCGCCAGCGGCATCGGCCGTCACCTGGCCGACCAGCTGCTGGCGCGTGGCCATCGCGTCTTCGCCACCGATATCGATCTCGATGGCTTGCGCCGGCACGCTGAGAGCGCCGGCTGGCCAGAGGATCGCTCGAGGGTCGAGCGTCTCGACGTCTGCGATCCCGAGGCCTGGGCGGAGGCCATGCAGAATGCCGTCGAAGCCTGGGGTGGTGTCGACGTGGCGCTCAACGTCGCCGGTTACATCCGTCCCGGGCGCTCGTTTGAAGCGGACGACGCCGACGTTCATCGTCACTTCGACATCAACGTCAAGGGCGTCGTCTTCGGCACCCGCGCCGCCGCCAGCGTCATGCGCGAGCACGCCACGGACGCCGAGGATCGCGGCCACATCATCAACATCGCCAGCCTCGCCTCCTTGGCGCCGATCCCCGGTATCTCCCTCTACTCGGCGTCCAAATACGCCGTCCGCGCCTTCTCCTTGGCCGCCGCCGAAGAGCTGCGTCTCGAGGGCATCGCCCTCACCGTCGTCTGTCCCGACGCCGTCGCCACGCCGATGCTCGACAAGCAGCTCGACTACCCCGAAGCCGCGATGACCTTCACCGCTCCCCGTTTCTTGACCGTCGAAGACGTCTCCAACGTCATCCTCGGTCGCGTCCTGCGTCGCCGTCCCCTGATCGTCGCCATTCCCCGCTGGCGCGGCTGGCTCGCCCGTCTCGGCGACCTCTCCCCGCGCTCCGCGCGCTTGCTGGCCAAGCTGATGTCGCGGCAAGGGCTAAAGAAGCAGCAGGCGCTGCGCGAAAAATCCAGCCGAAGCTAGAGGCCGAGGCTCCAGCATCGGCCCGTTACGCGGATGCTCTGAGATTGCCCACGAGGCCCCCCACAAAAGCCTGCTGGGTGTCTATCGGCTCGAGGGCTGCCTACCTCGGGGCGGTTGTGGTGGTGCGTCTTCTGAACGAGAAGACGCACAGCTTGGGACACCGGAACGCACGAAGTCTTCGTGATGGATCCAAACAAGGGGATTGGAGTGATGCTGCTGAAGGCCGTCAATCTAGTGGTTTTATTGTGTTTGTTTTCGAACGTGCTCATGGCCGATGTTCGTGTCGAGAAGGTGCCGGTAATCTGTCCGGATCTGACACCTGACGAGAGGCCGACGGTTGCGGTCATGGACTTCAAGGTGAAGGTCGACGTCACGGGTGACGTCGGCGGCGGCATGGCTTCCATGCTTTCGAACGCCCTGCTCAACAGCGGTTGCTTCAACGTCGTAGAGCGCGCCCGACTCGACGACGTAATGAACGAGCAGGCGTTTGGCATGAGTGGTGCGGTGACCGAGGGCAGCGCCGCAGATGTGGGACGCATCCTGGGTGCCCGCTACCACGTCATGGGCGAGATCACCGAGTTCTCGGAAACCGAAGCCGCGATCTCGAATGCAGCGCGGCGCATTGGACGAATGTTGGGTCGTCGGGCCGGTCGCGGTGACAATACGGCGACCACCGTTGGGCTGCGAAGGGCTCACATAGGATTCATCATCCGAATCGTCGATACCAGCTCGGGGCTGGCGCTCGCATCGCAGAGTTTCGAAAAGAAGCGCAATTCGGTCGGATTTGCCAGCGCGAGCCGAGGGCTCGAGAGCCTCACGAGCTCCGGCGAGATCAGCAAGGCGATGGCCGACGCGGTCGAAGAAGCCATCATCAGCTCGGTCGAGTATCTCGCGCCCTATCGCACTCAAATGACCGACGCGATTCCTTCGGCACAGCGCGCTCACGCCGAATCCAGCAACCAGCTTCCCCAGGTTTGTGAGCTGCTCCAAACCTCACCCCGACCTCCGCGGATCCTTGTGCTGATTCCCGAAGAGCATCTCCTGGGTCATTTCGGCTCCTATGGTGACCAGCGTGCCTTCAAGTTCGACGAATATGAAGGAGATCGGAATGCACAGCCCAGCTCAGGGATGGACCTCGATGCGATGCAGGAATCGGTTCAGCGGGCGATCCGGCCACCCGACCCAGCCGGCGAGACCGAGATCGTCAAGCGATTCATTCAGCGCGGTTTCACGCTGATCGATCAGAAGCAGACGGAGTCTCTGCAAGAAGAGCAGCGCCTGCGAGCGGTCGCTGACAACCCCTCTTCAGCGGCAGCCTTCGGCCGCCAGCTCAGCGCAGATATTGTGATTACCGGCGAGGCCTTTAGCGAGTTTTCGAAACAGATCAACGGCATGTTCTCCTGCCGTTCTCGAGTCGAAGCCAAAGCGATCGAGGTGGCCACCGGTCGAATTATCGCAACCGATGGTCTGCATGCCTCGGCGGTAGATGTGTCAGAAGTCACCGCGGGAAAGACCGCTTTGCGAGAAGCCGGAGGTAAGGTTGCGGACTATTTCTATACGGAGATTTGCTCCGATAAACAGCTCACTCTGGCCGATGAAGCGGGTGCCTTACTCGCTGAAAATGGAGAGGCTTCAGAGGGACGGGCGACGGAGCTGGTTGTCAATCAAATTGACTTTGTAGGGGGTTCCCGGCTTCAAAAGATTCTCAATTCCATGGAAATGGTTTCCGAGGTGCAAAAGATCAGTTTTCGGGACGGCGTGGTGCGTTTTCAGGTTTGGCATAGCGGCTCGGTCGACGAGCTGGCGGAAGCCCTGCTCAGCCAATCCAAAACCTTTCCACTGAAAGTCGTCGGACTCTAAGGCAACAAGCTCGAGGCAGATAGCAATTAGTTTCAGCACTCTCATCCAATAACGATCGACAGACGGTCGCGCTGGATAGACTGCGCGCGACCTCGCAAACTCGCGGGACCAGCTGCAAACTGAACAAACCTCTGCTCTTCAGGCGCTTATGAGCTCCAAATGCGCACCAAGCTCAAACAGTCCTCGGCCGTGCTCGTTCCACCAGCGCGACCTCACTGCTCGGCGATGCCATTATCGGGCTGGATCTAGCCAGGTCGAGGCGGGACACATGCCAGGCGCGCACCCGAATCAGCGCCGCAGATAGCCTAGGGTCAAGCCGAGAACACAGAGGCCGAGGATCCCGAGGCCGAGATGTCGAGGCCACGACGCGGGACGAGCCAGCGGTAGCGTTCCGGCACCCTCGCCGATCAGCACGAAGGCGGCCCAGTGAGCGGGATGACGACTCGCGGCGTCAGCGAGGGCGTCGAGCTTGGCGCGACGCAGCGCCATGGTCTTGGAGGCGCCGTCCGCCAGGTGGCGGTAGAAGGACTCCATCAGGCGACGGGACGATTGATCGGTGACCTGCCACAGGCTGCCGACAACCGACGCCGCGCCGGCGTGGAAGAAGCTCTCGGCGATGCCCTGCATGCCGTCGCCGCCTGGCGTCTCACGCTCCACCGTCTGGCAGGCGGAGAGCACGACGAGATCGGCGGCGAGGTGGAGACGCGAGATCTCGCGCGCTTGCAGGAAGCCATCTTCCTCCGCGTCGCCGGTGAGCAGCAGGGCAGAGCGTGCGGACGATAGCGGACTGAGCAAACCGTGGGTGGCGAAATGTAAGACGTCGAAGGCTTCGAGCGGCTGCTGCCGCAGCCAGGACTCGGACGCCGCCGGGCCGATCCGGGAGACGGTGCCGTCGCCACCGTAGCGGGCAACGCTCACGGCTTCGGCCGCGGCGCCCGGCAGCGGCTCGACGGCTTGGCCTTCGAGCTCGTAGGCGGCCCAGGTGCGGCGGGATGACTCGGGCGCGCCGGAGCTGGACGGGGAGACCGCGGGTGGCCCAATGGCCAGCAGGGTAGCCAGCTCCTCGGGGCGTTGCTCGTCCGCCAAGCGGTCGAGCTCGGCGAGCAGGGTGGCGGAAGGGGCGTAGGAGACGGCGAAGTCTTCGATCAGGAAACGCTCCTCGCCGCGATCTCCGATGCCTCCTCCGGCGGGGGCCAGCAGGCTCTCGAACGGCAGCTGAGCGAGCTCGCGGTCGACGATCAGGATCAATGACTCGACGCCCGGGGACAGCCGGGATCTCACCGGCTCGAAGAGCTGGCGATGGAGGTCGCGGCTCACCGCCCGCCAGCCGTCGTCTTCGGGACGCGCCAGCAGCTCGAGGTAACCGGCGATGCGTGAGGCGAGCTCGCGCGGCTTGGCGGGCAGGCGGACGACTTCCAGAGTCAGCCGGTCGAGCACAAAGACTGCGAGCTCGTCACCGAGTAAAGGCACGTAGGTCACGAGCGCGGTGCGCTCGTCGAGCAGGTCTCGCGCTTGATCCGCCGTCAGCGGTACGGGGTAGCGCAGGGCTGCGAAGTGCGGGCTACGCTGGCGAATCAGCCGAATCAACGCCTCGTGCTCGGCCCTGGCCTCGGCCAGCAGGTCGAGCGTCTCCGGCGCCGTTTCCGCGCTCGGGTCGAGCTGCTGCTGCAGCCGCTGCAGGCGCTCTTCGAGCTGCCGTCGCCTGCGCTCGAGCTCGGGATCGAGGGGCTCACCCGCCAGAGTCTCGCCGGTCTCACCCGCTAGAGGGTCGACGGTGAGGCGCTCCAGCATCAGCCGACGCAGCATGGCCTTGGACAGCGCCTGCTCAGCGTAGGCGAAGGCCTGGTGGTAGTCCGCCGGCGAGCCGCGTTCCAGCAGCGAGGCGAGTGCAGTGGGGTAGACGCCGTGGCGGGGTAGGTCACCGGCGACCGCCTCGGGGGCCGAGTACACTCCTTCGAGGGTCG
>JBCCEE010000563.1:0-5341 GCA_039030415.1 Acidobacteriota bacterium | reverse complement strand
CTGCCCGGGGCGTAGACCAATCCGGTGGACAGGCCGAGGCCGCCGGCGGCGATGCCTTCCTCGAGCAGTTCGAGCATCTGATCGATCTCGTGGCGGGTGATCTGCTGGGCGTCTTCGCACAGGCCGGCGCGCAGGGTGCTGTGGCCTACGAAGGTGCCGATGTTGAACGGCAGGCCATAGGCAGTGACTTGCTCGAACCAGTCGCCGAGGCTGCGCCAGCTGAAGGTGAAGCCGATCTCCTCGGCCAGCTCCTCCATGGTGCTCACGAGCAATGGGCCGACCGGCCCGCTGGAGGTGCCGCAGTTGCCGATGATCTCGGTGGTGACGCCTTGGAAGAGCTTGTTGTCGGCGGCCCTGGGCAACATGTAGCCGAGGCCGGTGGAGGCGTGGGTGTCGATGAAGCCGGGACACAGGGTGAGCCCGCGGGCGTCGATCACGCGACGCGCGGCGCCGCTACCAAGCGCCTCGCCGACGTGGGCGAGGGTCTCGCCACGGATGCCGACGTCGACGTGTTGCGGCTCGATGTCGACGCCGTCATAAACCGTGGCGCCGGTGATCAAGGTATCTAGCACAGCTCTCCTTTGCTCTTCGCGAGCACGATGCGATCGGCCAGCAGGCGCTCCAGGTTGGCCTCGTCGAGGGCGACCGGACGATCGTCGGATAGGTCGATGCAGCCATCCTCCCCCATCTCGATCGGGTGGGCGACGACGTCGGCCGTGAAGTAGCGACTCGACGGGCTGAGGTCATGTGCCGTGGCTTCCGGCAGGCAGGCGGCGACGCGCAGGTTGGCGACGCGGCCGACGCCGGACTCGAACATGCCGCCGACCCAGGCCGGCAGCCCATGACGCCTGCAGTATTCGAGGATCCGTACGGTCTCGAGCACCCCGCCGACGCGGCCCGGCTTGATGTTGACTTCGTCGAGCGCGCCGAGGCGGTGCGCCGCCGCCACCATGCCGAGCTCGGTCAAGGATTCGTCGAGGCACAGCCCGAGCTCGGGCGCCTGCTGCTTGAGGTCTTGGCAGAGGTCGAGCCGGCCGGGCGCGAAGGGCTGCTCGATCATCTTCGGCGTCAGCTCGGCGAGCGAGGCGACGGTATCGAGATCGGCCGGGCCGAAGGTGCCGTTGGCGTCGAACCCAAGATAGAGGTCGGGATAGGCGGCGCGTATCGCCTCCAGGGTATCGCGCCGCATGTTCGGGCCGATCTTGAGCTTGACGCGCCGGTAGCCGTCGTCGACGGCGGCGGCGACGCGATCGACCGCGGCCGCCGGGTCGGCAAACAGGCCGAGCGAGATGCCGACCGGAATGCGCTCGATCCGGCGGTGCGGCCAGGCGTCGAGCGGATCCAGGCCGCCGCGGCGACGCAGCAGATCGAAGAGAGCGTCGAGTACGGCAGAAACGGTGAACGGCCAGCCCCGCACCCGTGACAGCGCGCGCTCGACATCGCCCACGCTGCCGACGGCGGGCAAGGCCGGGAAGATGAAATCGCTCAGGACGCTGCGAGCGCCGGCCACGAACTCGCCGCTGAAGAACGGATCGGGACGGCACGAGCATTCGCCGATGCCCCAGCCGCCCTCGCCGTCGTGCCAGCGCACGTACACCGCCCGACGCTCGTTGCGCACTCCGACCGCCGAGCGGAAGCTCTCGACCTGCGGCAGCACGACCTCGAGTATCTCGAGGCGCTCGAGCCTTACGGTTTGGGCGAGCAGATCGGAATCGATGGCGGGAGGCGTCATGACGGGCGGTATTGTAGGCAAGGTGGCGGCTCCTCGGGCTGTTCGAGGGAATGAATTCCCTCTCGAATGCCTGAGCGAGAGTTTTCAACCCCTCGCATTAGCTCGGATTCACGACGACCCACGAGCTCGGGCCTGCTTCGAGGGAATGAATTCCCTCTCTAAGTCATGAGGTCCCTGACGGGACCTGAGACAAGCAGGCTCTGGATTCTGCGTCCCGCAGGGACGTCATGACTGAGCGAGGGGTTTCAACCCCTCGAATGCTCAGCGAGGGTTTCTTCAACTCCTCGCAGGGTCCGGCGTGGGCCGTCCAAACCGCTCCCTCACTCAATGATAGACTGTGGCTCCACCTGCGCATCCTGCGCACCACCCTCGCGGCGCTCTTCTAGATTAACGACTTCTACGCTGAAGATACCTACGCTGAAGACTGCCCGCCGCCAATCTCCCCACCGACTCTACCGCGACGAGGTTTAGCTTGGACACGATCCGTAACTTCTGCATCATCGCTCACATCGACCATGGCAAGTCGACCCTGGCGGATCGTTTGATCCAGCGCTGCGGCGGGGTGCACGAGCGTGATTTCCGCGATCAGATTCTGGACTCGATGGACATCGAGCGCGAGCGCGGCATCACCATCAAGTCGAACACCATCACTTTGCCTTATGAGGCGAAGGATGGCACCACCTACTCTCTCAACCTGATCGATACGCCCGGGCACGTCGATTTCTCGCACGAGGTGCGGCGCTCGCTGATGTCGTGCGAGGGCGCGCTGCTCTTGATCGACGCCTCGCAAGGCGTCGAGGCGCAAACCATGGCCAACCTCTACCTGGCCCTGGAGTACGACCTCGAGATCATCCCGGTGATCAACAAGATCGACCTGCCGTCAGCGGACGTCGAGCGGGTGCGCGAGGAGATCGACTCCGAGCTCGGTCTCGATCCGTTCGAGGTCGTGCTGTGCTCGGCCAAGACCGGCGAAGGCATCGAAGACGTGCTCGAAGCGGTGGTCCACAAGCTGCCGGCACCGGAAGGCGAGCCGGAAGCACCGCCCAAAGCGCTGCTGTTCGACGCCCAATACGATGCCTACCGCGGCGTCGTCATGCTGGTCCGGGTGCGCGAGGGCACTCTGCGCAAGGGTCAGGAGCTGCTGCTGATGCACTCCAAGAAGCGCTACTCGGTCGAGGAGCTGGGCAACCTGCAGCTCGAGCGCGTCGCCGGCAAGGAGCTTCAGACCGGCACGGTCGGCTACATCATCGCCGGCGTCAAATCGGTGCAGGACATCGCCATCGGCGACACCATCACCGACGCCAACACGCCGGCCGCCGAGCCCCTGCCAGGCTACAAGGAGGCCAAGCCGGTGGTGTTCTCGTCGATGTACCCGGTGTCGTCGGACGATTACGAAGACCTGGTCAAGGGCCTCGACAAACTGCACCTCAACGACGCCGCGCTGACCTACGAGAAAGACTCTTCCGCGGCCCTCGGCTTCGGCTTCCGCTGCGGCTTCTTGGGCCTGCTGCACCTGGAGGTGGTGCAGGAGCGCCTGGAGCGCGAGCACGGGCTTTCGCTGCTGCTTTCGGCGCCTTCGGTGCGCTACGAAGTCGTGCTCAAGACCGGCGAAGAGGTCGCGATCGACAACCCCAGCCTGTTCCCGGATCCGAGCGAGATCGAGACTTCAGCCGAGCCCTACATCAAGGCCTCGGTGATGATGCCGGAGCGCTACATCGGCGCGGTGATGGAGCTGTGCCGCGAGCGCCGCGGCGAAAATACAGTCTTCTCTTATCTGACGCCAGGACGCGTCGAGCTGACGTCGGATATGCCGCTGGCGGAGGTGCTGTTCGACTTCTACGACCGCCTCAAGACGGTCACCCAGGGCTACGGCTCGTTCGACTACGACATGCTCGACTACCGTATTACTGACCTGGTCAAGGTCGACATCCTGGTCAACCAGGAGCGCGTCGACGCGCTGTCTCAGCTGGTGCACCGCGAGAAAGCGCGACAGCGAGCTCTGCACTACTGCGAGCGGCTGGCGGACACCATTCCGCGGCAGCAGTTCAAGATCCCAGTTCAGGGCGTCATCGGCTCGACGATCATCGCTCGCACCACCATCAACGCCTTCCGCAAAGACGTCACCGCCAAGTGCTACGGCGGCGACATCACCCGTAAGCGCAAGCTGATCGAGAAGCAGAAGGAAGGCAAGAAGCGCATGAAGATGGTGGGCGCGGTGCAGATCCCGCAGGAGGCCTTCCTGGCGGTGCTCAAGTCCGACGCCGGCAAGTGAGCTCGCGGCCTCGCTCTGAGGCGGGCGGCGGGGCCCGTGAGCCGGCCGGGCTCTATCTGCACATTCCGTTCTGCTCGGCAGTCTGCCCTTATTGCGACTTCGCCGTGCTGGTCGGCGGGCGCGAGCGTCGCCAGGCTTTCGTCGAAGATCTGCTGACGGAGATCGCGCTCTACGGTGAAGAGAGGCGCGGTGAACAGAGGCACGGTCAGAAGAGACACGGTGAGGAGAGGCGCGACAAGGCTTCCTTCGCCGGAATGTTCAGGGCCGGCGTCGATTCGATCTATTTTGGCGGCGGCACGCCGTCGATGCTCGAGCCGGAAGATCTCGCGCGGATTCTGGCGGCGCTTCGCGACGCGTTTCCGATCGTTCCCGGAGCGACCCTAAGCTTCGAAGCCAACCCCGAAGACGTCACCGCCGAAGGCGCGAAGGCCTGGCGTGAGCTGGGGGTCAGCATGCTCAGCCTCGGCGTCCAATCCTTCGACGAGGGCGAGCTGCGCTTCCTCGGCCGCCGCCACACGACAGACGAGGCGCGGCGCTGCGTCACGCGGGCGATGGCGGCCGGCTTCGTAACGGTCTCCGTCGACCTGATCTTCAGCCTCCCAATTCAGACTCCAGAGGTCCTGCGGCGCAACCTCGAGCAGGCGATCGACTTGGCGCCGGACCACCTGTCAGGCTACGAGCTCGAGTTGCATCCGCGCACGGCATTCGGCAAGCGACAGGCTCGCGGTGAGCTCGAAGCCCTGCCGGACACGCAACAGGCCGAGCACTTTCGCCTCATCCACAGCATGCTGAGCGACGCCGGCTACGCCGCCTACGAAGTCTCCAACTTCGCGCGCGGAGCCGAGCATCGCTCACACCACAATCAGAAGTACTGGCGTCACGTGCCCTATCTCGGGCTCGGCCCCTCGGCCCATTCGTTCGACGGCCACAAGCGCTGGTGGAACGAGCGTCATCTCGCGGCGTGGCAGCGCCGCCTACGCGCCGGCGAAAAGCCTACAGCAGGCCAGGAGACGCTCTCTCAGCAGGATCTCGCTCTCGAAACCCTCATGCTGGGCCTGCGCACCACCGCCGGCGTCGATCTCGGGCGCTTCGCGCGGCGCTTTGCCTTCGATCTCGTGGACGCCAACCGCGGCCTGATCGAACGGCTCGAGGACGACGGTCTACTCAGTCGCCGGGGTGACCACCTGGTGCCGACGCTGGCGGGCCTGGCCGTCGCCGACGGGCTGGCGGCTGCCTTCTCGCTGACGGCCGGCTGACTCTGCCAGGCTGCGGCCTCAGGAATACAGGTTGGAGTCGCGGCGTATGAGATCCAAGACGACACTTGTCGCCAGGATCAG
>JBCCEE010000562.1:0-5349 GCA_039030415.1 Acidobacteriota bacterium | reverse complement strand
GTCACTGTGCTCTGGTAGCGAGAAAACCGTCACGCCGCGGGCGCTAATTCTGGTACGGTCCGCGGGCCATGATCGACCCGCGCCACAAGGACACGGCAGCCTTCCTAATGCGCTTAGCCAAGGCGCTGCACGCCTATGGCACGCCATCGCACCGACTGGAAGAAGCGCTGGGGGCGGTCAGCGCGAGCCTCGAGATCGAAGCCCAATTCCTGGCGACGCCGACCTCGATCGTCGCCTCGCTCGGCCCGGAGCCCGCGCAGGAGACCCTGCTGGTGCGCGTCGAGCCGGGCGAGACCAATCTCGACAAGCTGACCGCCCTGCACGAGATCATGCAGCGCGTCGAGAGCGGTGAGCTCAACGCCCGCCGCGGTCGGAAAAAGATCGACGCCCTGCTCTCGGCTGCGCCGCGCTACCGCTCCGCCACCACCGCCATCGCCTACGCTCTGACCTCGGGCACCGCCGCCGTCTTCTTTGGCGGCGGCTGGCGCGAGGCCGCGCTGTCGGTCGCTCTCGGCGGCCTGCTCGGTCTGCTGGCGCTGTTCGCCATCCACCGCCCTCGGCTGGCAGCGCTCTACCCCGCCCTCGCCGCCATGGTGGCAGCGGCCAGCGCCAGCTTCGCGGCCGCGTTCGTGTCGCCGGTATCGTCTTCGATCACGACCCTGGCCGGCATCATCGTGCTGATTCCCGGCCTGTCGCTGACCATCGCCATGAACGAGCTGGCGCATCGCCACCTGGTCAGCGGCACCGCGCGGCTGACCGGCGCCCTGATCACCTTCCTCCAGATCGGGCTGGGCGGCGCCACCGGCTGGAAGATCGCCGAAGCCCTGATCGGCCAGCAGCCGCCGGCCGAACCGCTGGCGCTGCCGGCGACCGCGCTGTGGATCGCCGGACCGCTGGCGGCGGCTTCCTTCACCGTGCTCTTCCGCGCCCGCCCGGTCGACTTTTGGTGGATCCTGTTCGGATCGATGGTGGCTTTCCTCACCACGCGCTCGGCCAGCCAGGCGCTCGGACCCGAGCTCGGCGCCGCCCTGGGAGCCTGGGCCCTCGGCTGCCTCTCCAATCTACTGGCGCGCTGGCGCGGCAAACCGTCGTCGATCACCCTCGTGCCCGGCCTGCTGATGCTGGTGCCGGGTAGCTTCGGATTTCGTTCGCTGCAGTCGCTGATTCACCACGACGTGCTGGCCGGCGTTGAAACGGGGTTTTCGATGGTGCTGATCGCCACGTCGCTGGTCACCGGACTGTTCCTGTCGAACCTCACCGTCGCTCCTCGCCGTCTGCTCTAGCTGCGTCACCCGCGGCCGTCGCCCAACTTTTTGGCCGAAACAAATCGCAACCCCGGGACCGTCACGCGACCCGTAAGCTTGCTTTGCTACCTTGCAAGCGCCCGAATCTCGCGGGCGGAGGGTTCAGTGCGTCTTGTGCTTTGGGGCTCGAGACGGCGAGCTGCCGCCTGAAGTCCTGCTGCTGAGGCACTGTTGCGAGCCAACCTGAAGATGTTCTCCGTATCCGACGCGCTCCGCTGCTCACGGCAGCTCATCACCAGCTTCTTCTGCGTTGGCGCACTCGGCTGGTGTGACGCCGGCTGGGCACTGGATCCGGAAAAGGCCTTCAACCAATATCGCCTCAGCACCTGGGGCAGCGAGCAGGGCCTGCCGCAGGATTCGGTCTCCGCCATCCTGCAGACGAGCGACGGCTACCTGTGGCTCGGCACTTTCGACGGCCTGGCGCGCTTCGACGGCTCCAACTTCACCGTCTTCAGTCGCTCGACGACGCCAGCGCTGCCCAACAACACCGTAACGGCGCTCGCCGAGGGCGAGGATGGCGCGCTCTGGGTCGGCACCGACGATGGCGGAGTCACCCGCCTCGCCGACGGCGGGGCCACCACCTTCGGCATCTCAGAAGGTCTGCTCGGCGACCGCGTTCAGGCACTGCAGGTCGACCGGCGCGGGGACCTGTGGGTCGGCACCCGCCAGGGTCTGACGCGGCTGAGCGAAGGCAGCGCGACGCGCTTCACGGTCGACGAAGGCTTGTCGAGCCCGACGGTGTGGGCTCTCTTGGAAGACCGCAAGGGCGACCTCTGGATCGGCTCCGAAGGCGGACTCGATCGCCTGCGAGAGGGTGAGCTCACCGCCTTTGACGTCGGCGGCACGGCGGTGCTGGCGCTCGAGGAAGACACGGCCAAGAATCTGTGGGTCGCCCTGGCCGGCAACACGCTGCTGCGCCTCGACCCGTTCGGTGCCGAGGAACGCTTCAATATGCCCTATGGCTACGACGTTCAGTCGATGGCCGAAGATCGCGACGGCAACTTCTGGATCGGCTCCTACGGCGCCGGCCTGCTGCGTCTCGACGACAGCGGCATCAGCCGCTTCGACACCTCCGACGGACTGGCCAGCGAAGTCGTCTGGGCCCTGCGCGAAGATCTCGAAGGCAACCTGTGGATCGGCACCGAGAACGGCGGTCTGCAGCGGCTGCAGGACCCGCTGATCGTCCCCGTCACCGACCGCAACGGGTTGCCCCACAACCGCGTCTCGGCGGTCTTCGAAGATGCCGCGGGGCACCTGTGGGTCGGCACGGACCACGGCTTGACCCGCTTCGAGGGCTCGCGCGCCACCTCCTTCACCAGCGCTGACGGCTTGAGCAGCGACGTCGTCTTCTCCCTGCACCCGGCGCGCGAGGGCGGCCTGTGGATCGGCACCGACCGCGGCGTGACGCGCTGGCGCGACGGGACGCTGACCCCGCTCGCCACCTCGCGCCTGGCGCCGGACGCGTACGTCTACGCCCTGCTCGAGGATCACGACGGCCAGCTGTGGGCGGGTACCCAGCGCTCCGGCATCATCGCGCTGAGCGGCGATGAGCCGGCCTGGACACAGACCGCTGAGCTGGCCGGCACGACGGTCAGCGCGCTGCTGCAGGACGCACACGGCGATCTGTGGATCGGGGCGGACAGCGGACTGTGGCGGTGGGACCGCCAGCAGCTGCAGCGCGTGGGTCCGGACGGCATCCTGGTGCGCGACCTGTACCAGGACTCGGACGGTGCCCTGTGGATCGCCACCCGCGATGACGGCTTGATCCGCCACCTCGGCGGCCAATTCCACACCTTCACCAGCAAAGAAGGGCTGCCGTTCGACGTCATCTATCGGGTGCTCGAGGACGACCAGGGCAATCTGTGGCTGAGCAGTATCCGAGGCATCTTCCGCGTCGCCAAACAGCAGCTACACGAAGTCGCCGAAGGCACACGCGAGCAGTTTCAGGCATCACGCTTCGGTCGCCCCGACGGCATGAAGAGCGCGGAGTGCATGGGGAGCACGCAACCCGCGGGCTGGAAAGGCGCCGACGGCCGGCTGTGGTTTCCGACCATCCGCGGGCTGGTCGCCTTCGACCCGGTGGACCTGGCAACCGCACCGGCCCCCCCCGAGACCGTCATCGAGGAGATCGTGCTCAACGGCCAGCCGGTGCCCTCGGCGTCGAAAATCACCCTGCCAGCGGGACGCGCCGACCTCGAGATCCACTACACCGCCATCGAACTCAGCCGTCCCGAGAAGACGCGCTTCAGGTACCGGCTGGCGGGTTTCGACGAGGATTGGATCGACGCCGGACAGCGCCGCACCGTCTTCTACTCCAACTTGGGCCCCGGCGAATACCGCTTTCAAGTCACCGCCCGCCGTGGCGCCGGCAGCTGGGGCCAGCAACCCACCAGCCTGGACATCAGCCACCGCCCGACGCTCTTCGAAACGCCAGGCTTCATGATCGGCAGCGCCATCGCGTTCCTGCTGCTGGCCTGGGGGCTCAACACCCTACGCGTCCGCCGGCTGGTGCGGCAGCGGGCCACGCTGCTGGCCCAGTTGTCTTCCAACAGCGACGAGATCATCGCCCAGCGCGACCAGCTGCTGCAGACCAACGCCGAGCTGCGCGCCGCCAAGGAGGCCGCCGAAGCCGCCAGTCAGGCCAAGACCGACTTCCTGGCCAACATGAGCCACGAGATTCGTACGCCGATGAACGGCGTCATCGGCATGACCAGCCTGCTGCTCGGCACGCGACTCGACGAAGAGCAGCAGGAGTTCGTCCACACCATTCGCAGCTCGGGCGACTCGCTGCTCACCATTCTCAACGACCTGCTCGATCTGTCGAAGATCGAAGCCGGCCGCCTGGAGCTCGAGCACCACCCCTTCGACCTGCGCGACTGCATCGAAGACGCGCTCGACCTGATGTCGGCCGATGCGCGCCAGAAGGGTATCGAGCTCGCCTACTGGATGACCGAGGAGACGCCGGAAAGCCTGGTCGGAGACGCCGCGCGGGTGCGCCAGATCCTGGTCAACCTGGTGAGCAACGCGGTCAAGTTCACCGACGAAGGCGAGGTCACCGTCACCGTCGACACCGCCAGTGGCTCCAATACGACCCGGGTCCTGCACCCGGAGACCTGCCACATTCAAATCACCGTCGAAGACACCGGCATCGGTATCCCGCTGGATCGCATGAATCGCCTGTTCAGATCCTTCAGCCAGATCGACAGCTCGACCACCCGGCGCTACGGCGGCACCGGCCTCGGGCTGGCGATCTGCAAACGGCTGGTGGAGAAGATGGGCGGCTCGATCTGGGCGGACAGCCAAGAGGGCAGCGGCTCGCGCTTCACCTTCACGTTCGCCGCCGAAATGCTGAGTGAGCCGCTGCACCAGCACAGTGGCCCCCAGCCCAGCCTGATCGGCAAGCCGGTGCTAATCGTCGACGACAACGCCACCCACCGGCGGATCCTGAAGCTGCAGACCGAGAGCTGGGGTATGCATGCCCACGCCTTCGCCAGCGGTGAAGAGGCGCTCACCTGGATACGCCGCGGCGAGCCGATCGAGCTGGCGATCATCGATCATCAGATGCCCAAGATGGATGGCGTCGGCTTGACCCGAGAGATCCGCAGGATCCACGATCGAGACGCCCTGCCGATCGTGCTGCTGACCTCGAGCGGTCGTACCGACCTCGAACGGTCCGACCTGGACAGCGCCGACCTCGCGGCTCAGCTCGCCAAGCCGATCAAGCTGTCGCTGCTGCACGATACCCTGCTCGAAATTTTCTTCGCCATTCGCAAGCGCCGAGGCTCGCGCACCGACGTCCCCCGCCCGGGCGATCCACTGCCCGGCGACACCCGCCCCCTCAGCATCCTGCTGACCGAGGACAACCTGGTCAATCAGATGGTCACCCGCCGCCTGCTCGAGCTGCTGGGGTATCAGGCTGACGTCGCCGCCAACGGACTGGAGGCGATCGAGGCGGTGCGACGCCAGAGCTATGACGTGGTGCTGATGGACATTCAGATGCCCGAGATGGACGGCATCGACGCCACCCGCCACATCGTCCGTCAGG